>CAZSWI010000072.1:0-8975 GCA_964610635.1 uncultured Acidobacterium sp. | reverse complement strand
GGGTCCTCGAGGGGAAGCACCGACTCCGAGCGCTTCAATGCGGCAAAATCCCCGAAATATCCCGCATTGAACAGCAGTCTTCCGGAACTGATCACAACTTTGCAGACGGACGAGCGCGTGAGTTCGGAACCATCGTCGTGATACATCAGTGTGTCACTCGCCAGCCACACGCCGTCGTTGGTCAGGACATACACGTGAGACGTCGCATGAAGCGACGTGGCGAAGAGCATGAATACGGTCCAGAAACCGGTCATGATTCTGGCGCGTAACGGAACTGGATCATCGCCGCGCAGGAAAGTCCGCCGGGAGTATCGAACAATCCCGGCGTCACGCTCCGATCCAAAGGCAGTGACCATGCGGCGAATATATAAGCAGACTCTGAGGCGGGCATCGAACGAAGGTTTGCGGATGAAGTTCTTCAGGGGCCCCCTCGGTATTACCTCGGTAATGCATTTCGTTAAGCTATTGTTCGGTAGACCCAGAGGCGAACACCATGTGCAGAAACATCAAAATCCTGTTCAACTTCGATCCCCCGGTCACGGACGCAGAAATCCGCGCCGCGTCTCTGCAGTTCGTTCGCAAGATCACCGGCTTCAACAAGCCCTCCCTGGCCAATGAAGCCGCCTTCCTCGCGGCAGTCGAAGAAATCGCCAGGAGCTCCTCGCACCTCCTCCACTCGCTCGCCACCAACGCTCCGGCAAAGAATCGAGAAGAGGAGGCGGCCAAGGCCAAAGCTCGGTCCGCCCAGCGCTTCAGCGCCTGAGAATCTTCGACCGCTATTCAGCTGACATTCTTATTCACAGCTTCTTCGCTGCTAAACGGATTCCCACTTGCGCGCAAACCAGCGCGCCATGACAAACATCGCCAGGCCCGCCGTTACCAGCACCGCGGCCTCTGGGCCCAGACTCCGAATCGGCTCGTCGCGCCAGAAAATTTTCTGGTAGCCCTCAATTGCCCACGAGTTAAACGTGAAGTATCCAACCCTGATCATCAGGTCCGACATGATGAACTTCGGAAACATGCTCCCGCCCAGAGCCGACATGGTCAGAATGATCAGCGTCGAGAACGCCCCGAGCTGGCCACGCGTTCGCGCCAGGCTCGCCAGCAGCATCCCGAACGACGCTACAGCGAACGATGTGATCGCCGTCATCACCAGGAATCCAGGAATGTGCGAGAAAAAGTCGAGATGGAAAACCAGCGCCGCCCACAGAAACATCAGGGTCAATTGCGCAAACGCCAGCAGCGCGCAGTAGATCAGCTTCCCCGCCAGCAGCGTCGTCATCGTCACTCGCGCCGACAGCACCCGATCCAGGGCCCCGCTCTCCGACTCATCCAGCAGGCTCCCTCCCGCCGCGCTGGCCGTGAACATCAGAAACATCACGCCCACGCCGGCCGCGTAATACGAGATCATCGGGCTCTTCTTCCTCTCGCCCACCACGTCGCGCACATGCACTGCAACCATCCCGCTCTGGTCATCTGCAGCCGCCTGCCCCTGTTGCGCCCCCGCACTCGGCTGTGCGTCCTCGTCCTGCATTTTCCGGAGCCGGGCCAATCCCTGATCCATCTGCCTGCGTTGTTGCGGCGTCAGGCCGCCAATCTCCCGATCGAAATACTGCGATCCCATCGTCGCCATGGTCGCCGGCAATACCATCATCACCGTCTTCTGCAGCATCCCGGCCACCACCTGGGCCGCCACCGGATCGGCGCTGTCGTGCAAAATCTCAAACGTCGCGCGTTGGGCGCCCGATTCGGAATTCGGGCCAAACGCAATCGGATTGGCGCCGAAACCCGCCGGAATAATCAGCGCCGCCGGCGCAACTCCGCTGCGAACCGCCGCCTCCGCGGTCGCAGTCGTGTAGTCCGCGGGCGCAGGATTCTCCTTCGTGGCCTTCGGATGCGTCATCGCATCGAGCGACGGCTCCCGCAGCAGGCCCTGCACGAGGGCATGCGACGCTCCGGTGCGATCCTTATCAACCAGCAGCACCGTCACCCGCGGCGTCGACGATCCGCGCATGCTGCCGAACACAAACCCAAAAATCGTGAAGAAACCGATCGGCAGCACGAACGACATCACAAACGCGCCGCGGTCCCGCCGGAGACTCCGAAAGCTCGTCTGCAAAATTGCTCCGATCATGATCGGCCCCTCATGCCCGCAGCTCCTTCCCGGTCAGGTGCAGAAAAACCGACTCCAGATTCGGCCGTTGCAGCGTCACGTCCAGCACTTCCAGCCCCTCACGGCTCGCCGCGTCCAGCCAATCCGCAATCTCCGCCGGCTTCTCCACTGAACAAAGCACCATCGAGTCCTGAGCCGACCCTCCGCGCCGCGCCGCCCATGCCGCCAGATCCACCCGCGTCGCTCCAAAATGCATCGTCACCGAACTCCGCGATCCGAACGACCGCGCGACCAGCGCATCCTTCGTTCCCTGCGCAATGATCTCCCCGTGATCGATGATCGCGATCGAGTCGCACAGCCGCTCTGCTTCTTCCATGTAATGCGTCGTGTAGATGATCGTGGTCCCGCTGGCCCGCAGCGCCTCCACCATCTCGAAGATCCGGTTGCGCGACTGCGGATCGACCCCCACCGTCGGCTCATCCAGCAGCACCAGGCGCGGCCTGTGGATCAGCCCTGCTGCCATATTCAGCCGCCGCTTCATCCCGCCTGAAAGCGTCTTAACCGGCGACTTCGCGCGATCCGCCAGCGCCGCCCAATCCAGGCACCACGCAATGGCCTCCTCAAGCGCTTTGCCGCTCAGCCCTTCATAACGCCCAAATGCATGGAGATTTTCGCGGCAGGTCAGCAGCGGATAAACCGCCAGCTCCTGCGGCACCCAGCCCAGATCCGCGCGCGCGGAAGTCGAACCCACCGGCGCCCCGAAGATCCGAATGCTGCCCGAGTCAGGCCGCACCCGTCCCATAATGCTGCGGATCAGCGTCGATTTGCCCGCCCCATTGGGGCCCAGCAGCCCAAAGCACGCCCCAGCGGGAATCTCCAGCGAAACCCCGGCAACCGCCGTGACCGCGCCAAACCGCTTCACCACAGACTCCACCTGCAAAGGCGGAGGGGCCACGCGCGAGGATGCCGGATTAACGGTCGCAGAGTTCATCATGGCAAAGCCAGGAGCGCTGCCATGGATCATAGTCGCTCCGCCACCGAAGAGGGAGGATTGTTACACCTGCGGGCGACTCTGTCGGGAGTTGCCGTTGTGGAGCCGGCCATTGCCGGGCAAAGACGCGGAAATTTGCGTCGCGGAGAGGCAAGGTTCCGCTTACTGGAGGATGTACATTACCGAGGTGCTGGTCATGGAAAGATTTCTTGAGGCGCTGTACGGAATCTTATATGGAAAGGTATAGGTCACCACGACCTGCACCCTGTGCGGCGACACCTCGTCCCCATCCGGATAAGTTGTGGCCGCGGTGACGGTGCCCCCGCCCATGTTGGGATAGCTGAGACCCTCGACCCACGTGTTGACCTGCGACGCGGTCACGGTGCACGAGGCACCAGCCGAAGTCTTGCAGTTGGCGCCTCGCACCATGGCGTAGCGTGTCCCCTCCCGCGCATATTCTGAGATCAACTGATAAGTGTAATAAGCCAGGCACATCTGGGTGAGCCCGATCAGGAAGGCAACCAGAATGGGAAGGGTCAGCGCGAACTCCATCAGAGAATCGCCGCGGTCCCCACGCAGAAGATCCCTGTACCGATGGCTCCGCGGGGCCAGACTCGACCTAAGGCGCGACGAGCCTCTTATCGCCGTCATCAGAACCGATCGCACAGACATGGCTATTCCTCGACCTCCATCACCGACGTGCTGCTCAGACTGTAGGACGACGGAAGCAAAGGAAAATGAACCGGTGGCGTAGCGGTCGCGGCAGCAACCACCTGGATGAACTCCAGAGGATGGCTGGAACCGCTGCAAGCTGTGTTTGCCGCGGAGGCCGTAGAGTACTGCGTGCCGCCCTCTGCCGTGTTACAGGCCCAGAACACGGTGGGCGTCACCGACAGATTGGTGCCGAAATCGGCTGCCTCACTCTGGGCAGCGGTCCGGATTCCCGCGGTATCGTTGGCAAAGGTGTTGCTTATCATGCCGTACGTTGCTCCCCCGTGCGCGGCGTTCGCAACTTCAATGGAGGAGTAAATCACCGAAGCCATGTCAGCGGTTCCCAGGAACAACGGCGCTCCCAGGAAGCACATGACCAGAGCTGTCTCCACCATGGAGCTGCCTCGGTCACCGCGCAAACCCCGCCAACGAGCCAAAATGCGGTGTCCGCGCCCATGACAGACACAAGCGACGATCGAACCCACAGGTCGTAGCTGACTCATTGCGCCAACTTTGCCACCGAAAGATTGGCGGTTCCCAGATTGACGGAAGGATTGACGGTCAGGGTCCCGGCCCCCGCCATCACCAGGGTGCTGGCCACGACGTCGCCGATGATGCTGGTCCCGGTCCCATTGGCCAGGTACATCTCCGCGCTCGGCGCATAAAGCGCCCCGCTCATGTAGATCGTCGATCCGCCCTGTATCGAGACTTCGTTCGTGTCCCCGGTAGCCTGATACAACAGGATTCCGTCGTACGCTCCCGTGCTTGGCGCTGTACCTCCCACGCTCTCTGTGTTGCCACCAGCCACGAGGTTCGTGTTAGCTCCGTTCTGCACCACGAAGCCAGCGCCGTTTTCCAGATAGAAGAAAACCCCGTTCCCTCCCAGGTTCGAGTGATTGTTCTTGCCGGCTTCAAAGGTCAGCCAGCCTCCGTTAATCACGTAGATGCCGGGGTTCATCGTGACCACATCGGTGTTGGCTCCCAGGGTCAGAGAGGTATAGCAAACCGCGCTGATGCCCCCGGTCGTATAGGTGGTGCCGTTGCCTGACCCCGGACCCACGGTGTATGTACTGCCGGCCTGCGAATAATTACCCAGAGGATCGCCGCTGCAGGACTGAACACCCGGCGCCGACGGCATCGCGGGCGCGCATCCGCTGCTCAGCCCCTGAACGATTTTGGTCGTTCCGCAAATAGTCCCGCCACCATAAATGTTGCCGCTTGTGTCCCAGTTCGAGGCCACCGCACTCAACGATTCGGCGCAGACACTCGCGCCACCGTAAATGCTGATGGCCGTGTTGCTGCTGGAGTCCACCGTGATCCCACAACTGGAGCCCGTGATCTTGGCGGCGTTGTCCAAAAGCAGGTCCTGCCCCGTCGCAGCCTCGAGGCACACGCAGGTGCCGCTGGTCTGCTGGCCGGCCGCGTAAGCCGTCGCGCCAACCGTCATCGTGGTTTTTCCGTGCAGGACAGCAGGCAGGAAAAACGTCGAGATGGGCTGGGAAACCTGCGCCTCCACCCATGTCGAAGGCGCGGTCGCCGAACCGGCGTTGGAATAATTGCCGGAGTTCGAGGTGGATAAGGTGACAGTGGCTGGATTGGTTGCCGCGCTGGTATTGAAACCGTTGAGAGTAGCGGCCGCATCGGCCGCGTTCTGCGCATCGGTCCCGATGGTTCCTGTCCCATCGTAGGTCACCTCTTCCGAGGCAGCCACAGCCGCCGCGTCCGCCGCCGCCTGCGCCATTCTCTTTTCGTGGAACATGTAACCCACGTCGATCGCGAACGCCATGAAACCAATCGTGATCAGAGTGATACAGACAGCTGCAAAAATGGTCGCTTGACCGCTTTCGTCCTTCCAGTTCCACATAGGCTTAGGCATGACACTCCTTCATCTTTTCGCCACTCTGACGGGTTGCGGTTTTCTTTCGGCATGTCTGCAATCGTCTCGGCACAGGAACGCTGTGCAGCGGTCGCATTCGACCACGCCCATTACCGTGACCCGTCTTTATGCCCGTTTGGCCCGGCTGCCATCGCTCCTCATTACAATGGCCTCGCGAAACAATGCCCTTCGCGAGCCTGCGGAATGCTCTGCACCGCGGGATCGCCAGAGCTGCCAGGAAAAGCCAGCCAGAGTCATCCACAGCGGTAACAACAGGATCGTTGACTCACGATGGACTCTCAATCACTCGTTCGTGGTAGCAAACCGCCTCCACACCTCGATGCTTTCAGTTGTGACTTCAAAACACACTGCAGAAATGGCCTCCCGGAGCGGGAGGCCATTTCTGCCTGGGTCCAAATCGGAGTTACTGAGCGGTCTGTGCCTTTGAAGGCGCATGACAAAAGAGAGTGTGCGCGTCGCGTGGACGCACGCACTGCGGTAACGCGCCCTCGGTGGGAACCGCTGGAAAGATGCGGCGTGGATTCCCTGCAGCTGAGAGCTTCTGAGCCGATCTATTGCGCTGTCTGGGCTTGCGGAGCAGGCGGCTGCGCCTGCGGCCGCGGAGCAGCCGGCTTCTTCGGCGCTTCCTTCTTTCCGGGCGCCAGAATGGCGTGCAGCGTGTTGCCTTCCATACGCGGCATGAACTCCACCACGCCGTTCTCCCCGATGTCCTGAATCAGCCGGTTGATGATCGCGTAGCCCAGCTCCCGATGCGCCATCTGGCGCCCTTTGAAGCGCAGCGATGCCTTCACCTTGTCGCCGTCCTGCAGGAACCGGACCGCCTGATTCTTGCGCGTCACGTAGTCGTGATCGTCGATGGTCACGGAGAACTTCACTTCTTTGACGACGATCACCTTCTGCCGCTTGCGCGCAGCGCGGTCGCTCTTTTCTTTTTCGTAGAGGAATTTGCCGTAGTCCTGAATGCGGCAAACCGGAGGAACAGCCGTGGGCGATACTTCCACCAGGTCCAGACCACGCTCACGCGCAATCTTGAGGGCTTCAAACGGGGGGAGGATGCCGAGCTGCTCGCCTTTTTCGTCGATCACGCGAATTTCACGGGCGCGGATTCGATCGTTGATGCGGACAAACTGCTTCGCGGAACGCTTATCGATGGGTTTTTCTCCTCAGCGCGGCCAAGCCACGCGGCAATTTAGTATAACAACCTTGCGCTTCCTAGGTAGCCTCGCCTTGCGACTTAGCCGATTCAGCGCCACCGCGCAAATCTTAATGCTTTGTGCTGGCTCGCGCATCCGTGTCGTGCATCCGGCTGGCCTCGAAACTCACGATCTTCCACTGCCCCAACCGCCGGTTGTAAACCCGCGTATACCGATATTGCCCGCCGATATCGCTGGCTCCGTTCGTCCCTTCCAGCTCCGCCTGCGATGTGACCACCGCCGTATCCCCGTACACGCGAACGTGCATATCGCTCAGGTCCAGCTTTGTGATTCGAACCGTGCCTGCCCGACGCTGCGCCAGCGCCTGGGACTTCGTCTCCAGAGTGCCATTCGATGTGATTCCGATGTAATCGTCGGCCAGCAACCGGTCCATCTCCCCCACATTGTTCGTCACCGTAGCCTGCCGCCACTCCTGCTCCATCCCTTCGATTTCCTTGTGGATCGCCCGCCCCTCGTGGTGCGGCAAAGCCCACACCGCATGCCACGTCGCCAGCAGCAGCAGTGCGGCGACTGCTTGTGGAACGGGGTTTGCACGCAAAACGGAGCCGGGTGGGCGGCGCATGATCGTACCGGATGTTAGCCCGTGCCGCCGCAGCGCGTCAAAAAAGAATCGCCGAAAGGTGCGCATTCGCTGCCGGAACGTCATATGGGTTGGGGAGCGTTCGCACCGTGCCCCACCTGCCGGAAGAGCCATCGCCCGCGACCCACCACCCTCTCAGACGAGTAAGATCACCGGTTGACTGCTTCGGCGCTTAAGCGACCAGCGTCAGGTTCTCTACCTGCCGATCCAGCATCATCTGGTACAGGCCGCCCACCACATATTCCCTGAAGTGTGCCGACGCCCGGTGAGCCTCCACCGCTTTTTGATCCTTGTATTGCTCGTAGATCACCACCGTGTCCGGTTCCCCCTCCACGATGTGCGGATCGTAGCTCACGCATCCTGGCTCCTCTCGCGACTGCCGAGCCAACGCCGTCAATACCTCAGCCACCTGCTGGCGCTCCTCGGGGCGGAATTTCATGCGAACTGTAAAGCTGATCATTGTATGGGTTCCGCCACTCGCTCTCCGATTATCAGGGTCTGGCTCCCGGCAATCCGTTCCATCGCGTCCCGGAACTCCGGCATTTCAAGGGTCTGGTCCCGATCCGGTCCCGTCGAAACAAGCGCGATCTTTGCTCCCGTTTCGCGCTCCATGAACCGCAAATATTCCTGCGCTGTCCTCGGAAGCTCGTCGAAGCTCCGAACGCCCTCCGTCGAGCACTTCCATCCCCTGAGCCGAGTGTACACGGGCTGGATCGCCTCAATGCCACGCACATCGGCGGGCATCGTATCCAGCGCCTTGCCATCGATCTCGTACCCTGTGCACACCGGAATCCACTCCAGATCGTCCAGCACATCGAGCTTCGTGATCACCAGCCAGTCCGTCCCATTGATCTGGTTCGAGTACCGCAGCTGCGGCAGATCCAGCCATCCGCACCGCCGCGGCCGCCCCGTCACCGCCCCAAACTCCTGCCCGCGCCGCCGCAACTCCTCCCCTGCCTCATCGTCAATTTCCGTGGGGAACGGCCCTTCGCCCACGCGCGTCACATAAGCTTTCGTCACGGCAATTACTGTCCCAATGCGCGTCGGACCCACGCCGGTTCCCGTCGACGCACCGCCCGCCGCTGCCGACGATGAGGTCACAAACGGGTAAGTCCCGTGATCGATATCCAGCATGGTCCCCTGGGCGCCCTCGAACATGACGCTGTGCCCTTCCTCAAGCGCCCGGTTCAGCAACAGAGCCGTATCGGTTACGAAAGGCCGAATCTTCTCCGCTGCCTGCGCATACTCGTCATACATTTGCGCCGGATCGAGCGGCTCGGTCCCGAACAGCGCGTGCGCGATAGCGTTCTTCTCCCCGCAGGCATTCTCAATGTGCGTCTTCAGCAACGAAGTATTCAGCAGATCCACCACCCGCAGCCCGTTGCGCGCCATCTTATCCTCATATGCCGGCCCTATCCCGCGGCTCGTCGTCCCAATCTTCTGCCGCCCCGGCGCGCTCTCCGCCGCCA
>CAZSWI010000071.1:0-14713 GCA_964610635.1 uncultured Acidobacterium sp. | reverse complement strand
ACGAGTGGAAGCTCGCCGACTCCGACCGCGAGTTCCACACCGCCCTCGCCCTCAATCCCAGCAACGTCTCCACCTACTTCGCCTATAGCGAGTACCTCGCCTCCATCGGCAAGGCAGACCAGGCCATCGCCACCATGGAGACGGCCCTCACCCTCGATCCCCTCTCGCCCGAGATCAACTCCTTCCTGCCCTGGGACTACTACCTCAAGCGCGACTACGCCAGCTGCCAGGTTGCAGCGCTGAAGGCCATGCAGATGTTCCCGGACTTCTGGCTGCCCCACATGGTCGCAGGCATGTGCTACTACATTCGCGCGCAATACCCCGATGCCATCCGCGAATACTCGAAAGCCCTCGTCATGAATCCCGACGGCACCTTCCCTCAGGCAGGCGTCGCCATGAGCCTGGCGAAATCCGGCCAGCGCGCCGAAGCTCTTAGAGCCCTCGACCAGCTCCAGGCCATGAAGTCCCGCACCTACGTCTCCCCCGGCTATGTGGCGTTGGTGTACATGGCGCTCGGCGACCGCGACGCAGAGTTCGTCTGGCTCAACAAAGGCTACGAAGACCGCGCCGAATGGCTCCTCTGGCTCCCCGTCGACCCGCTCTTCGACGGTCAGCGCGACGATCCCCGCTACAAAGAGTTAGTCCGCAAAGTCGGCATCTGACCGCACGCGATCGGAGGCCGTGCTAACTGTCCGCCGGTCATAATATGTGGACAATTTGTCAAGCTTTCCGCGCACAGTACCAAAGGGAGCGCCGCTCTTCCGAGCCCAGTGCTCTGAGCCCTCTTCTACTTCTCACCCGCAGAAAACTGCGTCCACGGCCCAGCCTTCATATCCCGGAGAATCGGCGCTTGCCACGCATATTCCGGATGCGCGGCCAGGAACGGCTTCGCCAGAAAATCTTCCCCACAAGGATGCCCCGCGTGCGCGATAAGCTCCATGTGCGCTGCCAGATCGCTCGACGTCACCTTTCCCTGCACCGCGCCGAAAGGATTGTATGGTCCCATATCCCACTGCGGCACGCCTTCCTTCGCCATATCGACGTGCCCACAGAGTGTCCGCTGGTCGGGCCCCTGCTGATGCGTGAATGCGTCCTCGTGATCGGCCAGGAACTGCTCGGCCATCTCGACATCGATCGCGCCCTTATGCGCCTTCATCTCCTCTTCCCAGCGCACATGTCGCGCCTCCGCCGAAGAGGAGTGGTCCTTCGCGTTCCAGCCGTCGGTCTCGTCCTTGATCAGCGAAGCGTCCCGAGGAAAATTGGAGCTGACAAAGTAGCCGTCCTTGCTCCGCCACACCGGCGTATGTTTCAGCCCCAGCTCGAGGTATGCAATCTCGCCCGTCTTCCGGTCTCCGACCAGCCAGTCGTTGGCATAGCCGCCGTTGTCCCCCTCGATCATCGTCGCGACGTAGTCGTCAATCGAGTTCGCATACTGCAGAGCCTTGCGCGACCGAACAAATTCCGGAATCCCGTCCGAGTTCCAGCCCTCGAAGCGGCTGATGGTCGTCTCCGTGATCATGATCCCTGCGTTGTTAATGCCGAAATCGTCGTTCGACGTAATCATTCCCGGCACCCCATCCTGCAGAATCCGATGCCCCTGCGCCGGCTGAATATCGAACATGATCGTCCAGCGCGATCCCTCCGCGTAGGACGACCAGTTGTTGTGCGCGATCACGATCTTGCCATCCCTGGTATAGCTGCCGGTGGCGATGAAGGCCGAGCAATTGCCTGGCGCGTGAATCGATGGAGCATTCAGCGCGTGCTGCTGCTTGTCGAGCCACGGCACGTAGTACTCCTCGAGCTCCATCGTTCCGTTGAGCGCCACGATGTCCCACACGTCGACTTTGATCCCCCGCGCCTGGGCGCCGAGGGCAATGCCCTTGAGCTCGGCCTGGTACTCGTCGCCAATGTGCGGCCAGAAAATCTTCTGCGCCGCGTCGCGAAAGAACTGCCAGTCTCGTTTGGTGCTGTGAATGTCTTCGACCTTGAAGACGTGGAGAGCATCTGCGATCTGCGGGCCAAGCAGGTAGCCGTGCTGGAAACCCACTTCTTCCGGCGTCCCCTGCAGGTGGACGTATGTCCATCCGCCCCGCTGAAAGGTGTAAGCGCCGGCCAGACGAGGGTCTTTTGGAGTGGCGGCGAAGCCCGTGCCGATCGAGATCAGAACCGTCACTGCTGCAAGCAGACGAATACGCAATCGCATGGTGGTCTATGGCTCCCTGGAAGGAATCAGGAGAACGATACAACAAATAAACAGTATTCGAGACCGCTGGCGTGGCGCCGTGCTCAGGCTGAACTAGACGCGCCGCGCCTGCGCATCTTCACTCTTGTCCCAGACCATCGCGTCGAATCGATGCGTTCCCCTGAAGCCAAGCCGCTCGTAAAGCCATACCGCCTTCTCATTCGAAGCTGTCACTGTGAGCGTCAGCAGGCTGAAGTTACGCTTCGCCAGCGCCCGCGCGCATTCCGCCATCAGCAATCTGCCCAGTCCCAGGCCCCGGTACTCGGGCCCAACGCAGATTTGCGTTACGTGGCCAACATCCTCCCGCACCCGCGAGCACAGCAACAGGCCGGCCAGGTCCGGGCGGCCCTGCTCCACCAGAGCGCGCGACGACTCCCCATCGAAATAGCCGCAACCCGGGAACCGTACGATGTTGTGCAGGAATCGCTGCGAACCGGCCGCTGTCCGGTACTGCTCATTGATGTGGCTGTCCAGATGCCCCTGGTAAGACGTGGCGATCAGCCGCGCCGCGGCTCCCAGGTCGTTCTCCGACCACCGCCTCATTGACAGGGCGGCTGGAAGGACGACGCCGGGCTCCGGGCCGAAGCCTGCTGCGTCACCCTGCAGGCGTGAGGCATGCCCGTCGGCGCCGGGTTCGAGTGGCCCCTCCATGAAGATACGCTCGTGGATCTCGAATCCCGCTTCTTCGAAGACCCGCCGATGCGATCCGTGCGGATGCAGCAACAGCTGCGATTCGATGCGGGTCACCCCAGGCGTGCTCTTCAACATCTCGAATAACCGCAGCAGAAGTTCGTTGCGCACATCCGCCGCCGATTCTTTCCCGTCCACGGCAAAAACATCGCCGATGACCGCCTTATACCCCTCGTAGACGCAGAACACATAGCCAACTATGCGTCCGCCTTCAACGGCCACGTAACCCGGCAACACCCGCGAATCCAGATACTGCAGCAACAGATCCGCCGACCCGCGGTAATCCCAGTGCAGCCGCTCGCTCCAGACGCGGCTCTCCTCCTCCAGCAGCGGGCGCAGGCTGCCCGCCGAGAAATGGCGCAGGTCCAACAACTCGAATTGAAGAGCGGAACTCATCGATACAGCAATGCCAGGACGCACTCTCATGCGTCACCGGAAACCCTTCCCGAACAAGTTGCAATGAACTGCTCACCGGCTATGAAAGCGATGCTCGTCTTCGGCCATGACTTCGTACACGAGCAGGTTTTGCGCGGGGTAGGTGAAAAGCGGTTCGTATCGTCTGCCCTCGAGCGTTTGACGAAGCTCCATTGTTGAAGATTCCGGAATTACCAGCAGATGCTGCCTCTCCGGAATGCCGTCCTGCATCGTGCCGCTTGCGAACTGCGGCGGTTTATCCGGAATCCTGGGATCGAGCACCTCGAATTCCAGCCTGACTCCTGGCTTCCACCCCGCCCTCATCGCGTCGAAATCCGCCGCGCTCAGAACCGGCTGGCCGTTCACCGCAACCAGATCGTCGCCCTCGAGCCTGCGCAACCCCATTTGTTCAAGCGACGATCCCTCTTTCACCGCGTCGATGACCACGCCGTGCGGGCCCGAACCGGCGCTCTCCGGCGGATCACTGACTTTTATGCCAACATCGTAATTCATCACACGGCTGTTTCGGTAGAAAGAAAGACCGTACTGCACATCTCTGCGCACGCGCCACACGGCTACCGGCCCCGGCGACGGGCTGATTTCGTCAAGTATCTGCGCCAAGGGACGCGCCGAATAAGTCATATCCAGCAAATTGATATTTCGCTTGGTCCCGTTTATCGGCCCAATTCCGAAAACAGGACCGATTCCGAACATATACAGCAGCAGGATCACCATCGGAGTCATGGTAGCGATGCGCATCCGCTTAAGGCCAAAGTGCGCAACCGTAATGAGGATTAAAACAGCGGCCGCCACACCCACCATGCTGGCTGCGATAATCGCGATCCGCGGCGGTACTGCTTCCGGATCATGCAGGTGCAGAGGCATCAGCAACACGAACATAGTCAGGATTCCGGTCAGCAACGCATGCAGCACGAGCAGCCAGGGTTTCAGTCCACGGCTGCGTATACGATTCAGATAATCTCCACAAAGAATCGTCAGCGGGGGCACCGCGGGCAAAATGTACCCCGGCAACTTTGACTCGGAAAACGAAAAAAATACGATGGGAACCAGCGCCCACAGCACCAGGAACTCCGGAAAGGCATCCCCGGCACGCCCATGTCCCACATACAGAAACTTGGCCCGCCGTACCCGCCACTCGTCGATCGATCCCCGCACCGCATCCACGAATGCCGTTACTGCGATCACCGCCCACGGTGTCAGGCCCAGCAGCATCACCGGCACGTAGTACCAGAAGGGATGGTAGTGCTCGAATCGATCCGTGGCAAAGCGCTCGATGTTATGTTCCAGGAAAAACACCCTGAGAAATGTCGGATTGCGCCTCTGCACCGCAATAAACCACGGCAGCACCATCGCAAAATAGAGCAGGATGCCAGGCCACCACAGGCTCCGCCGGAAAAGCGACCACTCCCGCCGCAGGATCGCAAAAATTCCAATGATGACCAGAGCCATTACAGGCGCGATTGGTCCCTTGGCCAGCGTCGCCGCACCCACAAAAAAGTAAATGTCGAACAGCCAGAACTTGCTGTTCGTCTCGTACCACGCGTACCACCCCAGCATGCCGATACAAAACGGCGCGGCAAGTTGCATATCGGTCGAAGCGCCCCGCGCAAACCCCAGGATTGCCGCGCAGGAGGCTGTGATCAGCGCGGCATCCAGTTGTCCTCCATTGCGAAAGCGACGGATGTGCAGATAGATCAGCACCACCAGCATGAACGCGAAGCTCGCCGAAGGCAGCCGCGCCGACCAGTCGTGCACGCCAAACTCGCGAAATGCGAACATCGCACGCCAATAGTAGAGCGCCGGCTTCTCAAGCCACGGATGTCCCCACAGCACGGGAGTGACATAGTCGTGGCGCGTCAACATCTCGCGCGCCACCTGTGCGTAACGGGGCTCGTCGGCGCCCACCAGGCCCAACCCATCGCCGCCGAAAATCGGCACCAGCCCGTAAAAAAGGAAAAACGCCGTCAGAACAAACAGCGTTCCCGCTTCCGCAACTTCTCCGAGGGCCGGGAATCGAGCCCGCACGCGGGCGACAATGCCGGACGACGAAATCGCCGTCCTGCTCTGGCCCGAACTGGTCCGATTCGCCTCTGCAGCTCCGTCGCGCTGTTCCGCGGAACGCACAGCATTCCCGGCTCCGGCGTGATTCCCGGAATTCGTCTCACTCTTTTGCGGATGATGCGAAGTTTCGGTCACTCGTCCGAGTCAGCCTACCAGATTCCCACCGGGTTCTCCCGCCGCTCCTGATCGCCCCGGAACCATGGTCATGAGCTCGCGCCGCAGCCTGTCCAGGATTGATTCCGCGGCCTCTCGCAGCGGACCCGCCACCGTACATCCCCCCGCATGCCGATGACCGCCTCCACCCAGGCTTGCCGCTATTCTTGAAACATCCAGCTCGCCCTTGCTGCGCAATGACAGTCGAACCCGATGGTCGGGCAGCTCCCGCAGCAAAACCGCCGCTTCCACGCCATCGATTGCGATCGCGTAGTTCACGATCCCCTCGCAATCCTCCTCGGCCGCTCCGTTGCGGCTCATATCTTCATGCGTCACCCACAACCAGGCGAGCCGCCCCTCGCGCCGCAGATTCGACAGCGCCGCCCCCAGCAACAGCATCTTCGACAGCGGATTGGAGAAATACACCTGTCGCGCAATTGCAGCCGGGTCCGCTCCGCGTCCAACCAGGTCACGCGCCAGCTCAAAGGCGTGGGCGTCCGTCCCCTCGTAACAGAACGATCCCGTATCCGTCATCAACCCTGCATAAAGGCACGCCGCAATCTCTGAAGTCAGGTCTGCGCCGGTCGCAGTTACCAGCCGATACACCATTTCAGCAACTGCGCAGGCTCCCAAATCGATCCAGTTCACGTCGGCAAAGGGCCGCCCGCTGGCATGGTGATCGATGTTAACGAGAAACCGGCCTTCCAGACCGGTGAGCCGCGATCGCGGAATTCCGTCGCACTCCAGCAGAATCACCGCATCGTAATCGCCCTCGAGATGCGTGGTCTGCCGGATCATCGACGCACACGGCAGTCCGCGATAAATCAGCGGAACCGGATCCGCGGAGACCATATCGGCATGTTTGCCCAGTTGCCGCAGCATCATCCCGCAAGCCAGCATCGATCCGACCGCGTCTCCATCGGGCCGCGCATGCGAGCCCAGCACGAATCGCTCTCCCCGCCGCACCACCTCCAGCACCGCGCCCAGACCCTCGGTGGAACTTTCCCGGACGTGCTCCGGAGTCTTCTCCGGCCCGGGAAGCGTGGCCCTGCTCTCAGGTCCACGCGACGAAATGTCCTGCCCTGCCGCCATCTCTTTAACTGATTCCCTTCAGCCGCCAGACTGGGAGACGCACCTTAACCGCTGTGCTCTGAGCTCTGTGTTCTGATCCCTGTGCGGCGCTTCCTGCCCAGCAACTCATCGATCCGGGCCTTCATCTTTTCCGAACGGTCGATGTGAAACGTCAGCTCGGGTACATAGCGCTTGCCCGTCCGCTCCAGCAGTTCATGCCGGATATAACCCCGCGCCGCCATTAGCCCGTCCAGCGTGTCGGCTTCCTCCTGCAACCCGCCGTCCACCGCTACATAAATCAGCGCCGATTTTCCGCCCGGATTGATCACCACCTGGCTCACGTACGCGAAGCTGATCCTCGGGTCCGACAGCTCGCCCTCGATCATCGCGCCGATCTCGTCGCGCAGCGTCTCCGCCACCCGCTCCTGGTGATATTTCCGCCCTCTCTGCTCCGGCATCGCTCACTCCTTTACCGCCTTGTCAGGTGTAAACCCAGAGACGGAATAAAACCCTTGAGAATAACAGACCAGGGCAGGTCCGGGAGAGGACTCAAGCTACCGAGCTGACGCGAAAAACGTCCCCTGAGCAACAGCTCACCCCTCTTCGATCGCGGAACGTTGCGTGATGTACATTGTGTGCATACAATCGACAGGTGGGCTTCGAATGGGACCCTGCGAGGCGGAGGCAAATTTCGCAAAACACCGAGTTCGCTTCGCCGGGGCTCTCACGGTGTTCGACGGAGCGGAAGGGCACGAACGAGCTGAATATCAGGAGCATTGATTCGGATGTTGGTTCGCCGCCAGGTGTATACCACTACCAGCAAATCGCCCTTAACCCCGGTTCCTATGGAAATGAATCGCCGTTCATTGGGGTCGGATTCGTCATCCGGAACTGTTATAGCAAGGTGAAGAAACGCTACGACTTCAGCAAGGGAAATCGCGGGCGAATCCTGCCTGCGCAACGCGAGGCGCGAGGAAAGAAGCGCATCACCATTCGCATCGACGACGATCTGATGGATCACTTCCTCAAAGAGGCGGACGCCGCGGGCGGGGCCGTGGGCTATCAAACGCTGATCAATGAAGCACTGCGCCACTATGTGCAGGGTACGGCGCCAAAGTTCCAGGACACGCTTCGGCGCATCGTGCGCGAAGAGGTCCGTTCCGCAAACTGAATCGTTGCCGGTTACCAGTTGGCACGAACATCGAGGGCCAAGAATGGATCGCTTCTCTCTGCACGCCTTCATGTCGCAGTATCGCTACGGCGTGGTCTCCAGCCTCTCGTCAGACGGAACTCCGCAATCGGCGCTGGTTGGAATCGCAGTCAGCACCGAACTCGAAATCATCTTCGACACTGTAAAGTCGTCGCGCAAGTATCCCAACCTCATCGCGCATCCAGCTTGCTCCTTTGTCGTTGGATGGGGCGGGGAGCAAACAGTCCAGTTCGAAGGCATCGCCGAAGAGCCCCACGGCTCCGAACTGAAGCGCTGTCAGGAAATCTACTTCGCCGCCTGGCCCGACGGCCCCGCGCGTATGGCCTGGCCCGGCATTGCTTATTTCGTGGTCCGGCCCCGCTGGATTCGCTACAGCGACTTCGACCAGAACCCTCCGCTGATCGAGGAAATAGCGTTCGGCAAACATTAAGAAAGGGCATCCGAAGATGCCCCTCTCCTTCGACTCGGAAGACCCCGCCCTTACGACGCAGGGGCTGGTGGCAACGTTACATCGTCGGCCACGTAAGCTTTGATTGGAGTTCCCTGCTTGATATCGATTTCCTTGCCGTGTTTGATTAGCCCTATAGGCCCGAACAGTACGGTCAGTGCGACGGCGGTGCCGGTCTTGTCGTCCCCTTCTCTGCCTTTTGAACCACGCAGCTTCACCTTTGTGTCGCTTACCTTCACATAATCGAGCCGCATATTGAGTTCTCCACCTTTGCCCATCATCCCGGCTCTCTTTGCATGGGTAACCTCGCCAAACGCCTTACAGCCGGCCCGGGCCACCACGACGTTATCGACGGTTAGATCCTGATCCAGCACCAGAACTACCGGATCGCCCTCATTCGCGGTCTTTGAGCTGATGTCCTGGTCAAACTTCAGGGCAACGTCCGACCCTTCCTTCAGAACCAGGTTGCCGGGTGCCGCTGCCGCCGCCGGTGGAGCGTCCGGGGCGGTCGCGGTTGCAGCCGCCGAAGAAGGTGGCGGCGCGGCCGGTGTCTGAGCCAGGGTCTGCGGCGGAAAGTGAAGCGCAGCCGCGCCGATCAGTGAAACGCAAAGGCAGAAAACCAAAGTCCTCTTCATGGCGTGATTCCTTTCTTTTGAGATTCCCGGGAATCATACGCCCCTAACTCGACCGGCGGCCACATTTTCAACCGAAGTTACTGAAGAATTCTAACTCGCGTGCGATTCGCACCTTCGTCGGACCCCAACCTTCCATCTTCAAATCGCCCGCAGCACCACCACCGTCTCATCGTCAAACCGATCCTGCTTACCCTGAAACTTACCCACCTCGCTCAGAATGCACTCCGCCAGCTTCGAAGCCGGCTTATGCTGATGTTTCTTCACCGTTGCGATCAGCCGGTCGTTGCCGAACATCTCCCCCGCCGCATCCTGCGCATCCACAATCCCGTCGCTGAAGAAAATCACCGAATCCCCGGCCTGCGTAGCGATGCTGAACTCCTCCCACGTGGCATTCGGGAACATTCCCAGCGGAAAGCCTTCCGCGCGAATTGTCTCAACCTCTTCGCCGTGGCAGAACAGCGGCTGTACCGACCCTCCATTGGCGATCTGAATCGTCATGTTCTCGTCATTCCACACGCCAAACAGCATCGTCACATACTGCGAGTCCAGTTTCCGCTCCTGCAACGCATCGTTCAGCGTCTTCAGCATTTCCGAAGGCGACAAATGCTGGCTGGCAACCGAACGCATGATGCCGCTCACCAGCGCCGCGTAGAGCGCTGCCGCAGCCGCCTTGCCGCTCACATCGCCCAGCGCGATGGCGCTCCGGTTCGCGTCGTAGGGCAGAAAATCGTAAAGATCGCCTCCAATTGTCCGCGCCGGTAAAAACCGCGCCGCAAACTCTGCCCGCTTGTGTTGCGGCTTGGTCGGAGGCAGCAACCGCAGCTGCACCTCGCGCGCCATCGCCAGATCGCGCTCCAGACGCTGCTCCTGCTGGGTCACGCGCTGGTACAGCCGAGCATTTTCAAGCGCGATCGCAATCTGCGCCGCCAGCGTGGTCATGGCCCGCTCGTGATCCTCAGTGAAATAGTGCAAACGCGTATGTTCGATATCCAGAACCCCGACCGCTGTCCCCTTGTAGATCAGGGGCACGGTCATCTCCGACCGCGTCTCCGGATTCACCATGTGATAACGCGAGTCCTTACGCACGTCGGCCACATAGATCACCCGCTTCTCCCGCATCGCGGCCCCCACCAGTCCCCGCTCCAGCGGAATGGTCGCGCCGACCATGGCGTCATTCTTCGCCTCTCCCAGGGTCGGCTCCGCAAGAGCAGTCGGCGGCGGTTCCGGTGGCGAAGAATCCCAGATGCTCCGCCGCTGTTCATCCCGCTTTTCCTTCAGATCGGATCGGTGCGTGAATCGAATCGACAGCCGATTTTCAAGAACCCCATCCCGATCGTTCACCAGCCAGATCGAAAACATCTGGTAGTCGATGATCCGGCGAACCAGTTGTCCTACCCGCTGCAGCAGCTCATCGGGATCCAGTATCGACGTGATCTCCCGGCTGATTTCGTTCAGAACCTGCAGGGTCTGCGCCTGGCGCGCCACTCGCGTGTAAAGCCGCGCGTTTTCGATGGCGCCAGCGATTCGCGAAGCCGTCAGCGTCAGCAGGTGCAGGTGCTCCGGCGTGAAGTAATTCGGCTGCTCGGCCTGGATGTCGATGACCCCGATCATCCGGTTCTTCGTGATTAGAGGCACCGCCAGCTCAGAACGCACATCCGGATTCGCGTTGATATAGTTTTCAGCTTTGGTTACGTCGTTCACCAGCTTTGGCTGGCGCGTCTGCGCAGCCTCGCCCACAATCCCCTGGCCCATCCGGATGCGCATCCGCTCGATCTCCGGCTTATGCCCGATCTGAAACCGCATGCGCAAATCGTGCGTACGGTCGTTCACCAGCAGGATCGCGAAAATCCGATAATCGATTACCGCCCGCACCATCGCCGCCGTGCGTTCCAGCAGCGTCTTAAGGTCGAGCGTGGTGTTGAGCGTATCGGCCAGGCGGACAAGGAACTCAGTCTGCAACGGATCGACATGCACCTGGGCAGGCCGTAGTGCCGCAGGAGAAGCGGGCCGGTAATCCCCTTCCCACGACTGCTCTGTCAGGTGCTCTGCCGCTTTCTGCTGGGGGTCGTCGCTCACAATTCTCCTCAGGCCGCGCGGCCGCGTTCGCGCCGAACGAATGCCATAATACGGGGTTTTGCCGGGGTGTGTCGGGCCTCCGCCACCTGCGCAGACTACCAGGCGGTCGAATGCGAAGCCCTTAACAAAAAGAAAACTCAGGCTGTCTTCAATTCTCCCAGAATGGCCACGCTGGCGCTCGCGCCGATCCGGTTCGCGCCGGCTTCCAGCATCCGCCTGGCGTCGGCCAGAGTGCGAATCCCTCCGGACGCCTTTACGCCGCAACGGCCGCCGGCCACGCCGCGCATCATCGCCACATCCTCCGTCTTCGCGCCGCCCGTCGAAAATCCCGTGCTCGTCTTGATAAAGTCCGCCCCGGCGGAAATCGCCAGCTCCGAACCTCGCAGCTTTTCCTCAACCGTCAGCAGGCAGGTCTCGAGAATCACCTTCACGATCGCCCCCGCCTCGTGCGTAACCTCGACCACACCCTCGATCTCCTGCTGTACCGCCTGGTTCTCGCCCGACTTGAGCAGCCCGATGTTGATCACCATGTCCACATCGTGCGCGCCAATCTTTACCAGCAGCGCCGCCTCGTCGCGCTTCGTCGTTCCCAGCGATGCCCCCAGGGGAAATCCGACGACAACCCCAACCGGCACGCCCGTTCCTGCCAGTTCCGCATAAGCCAGCGACGCCCAAGTGGGGTTGACCATCGCGCAGGCAAACCGATGCTCGGCAGCCTCACGGCAAACCCGGATCACCTGCTCCTGCGTCGCTTCCGGTTTCAGCAGCGTGTGGTCGATGGCCGCCGCCAGATTCTCTGCTGACGACAATGCCTGTCTGGCAAAAGCTTCGGCGTCGAAACCCGGGACTTCCTGTTCCTCATCCTCATCGACGAGGTGAACGTGTGTGCTCATCGGGCAAACTCCTTTCAGCCCGCCGTTAATTCTGGCGCGTCGGCAGGCATCAGACAAATGTCCGGCAGGTTCCGGTAGCGCTCCGCGAAATCCATCCCGTATCCAATTACAAACTGATTCGGAATGGTGAATCCGACATAATCGGCTTCGATTTTTTCCACCCGCCGCGATGGTTTGTCAAGCAGCGCGGCAATTCGCAGCGTCTTAGGCTCGTGCTGCTCAAAAAGGCTGCGCAGAAAACCGAGCGTGAGCCCCGTATCCAGAATGTCCTCGACAATAATGACGTTCTTCCCTTCGATCGGCTGGTCGAGGTCCTTGATCAGCTTAACGGCGCCGCTGGTGCGCGCACCCTTGCCGTAACTGGACACGGCCACAAAATCGAAGGTGTTGTCCACCGAGATGCTGCGAGCCAGATCGGCCAGGAAAATCGCCGCTCCCTTCAGCACGCCCACCAGAACGATCTTTTCACCCGCATAATCACGATCGATCTGCCGCCCGATCTCCAGCACGCGATCCCGAATCTGCTCGCGGCTGAACAATACTTCCAACCCTGAATGAATGCTCGTCGTGCTCACACGCCAGATTAACTCCAAAGCCCCCTGTGGAAGTTATACTGAGACTCGTCAGGCATGTACCCGTTCATTCATATCGGCCGCTTTTCGATCGGCACCTTTGGCATTATGCTCTGGCTGGCAGCCGTGGCTGCCTGCTGGCTCTTGTACCGCAACTTTCGCCGCTGGGGCATCGACGCCGACGCCATCAGCATCGTCGCCGTCTCCACCGTCGCCGGCGTCCTCGGCTCGAAAATCTGGCACGTCCTCGAAACGCCCGGCGCGCTCATGCGCCATCCCGCCGATCTGCTGTTCGACCGCGCCGGCTTCGCATGGTATGGCGGCCTCATCGTCGGTATCCTGACCCTGCTGTGGCAGGCCCGCGTCTACAAACTCGGCTCTCTGCAGATACTCGACCTCGCCTCACCCGCCGCCGCGATTGGCTACGGCATCGGCCGCCTCGGCTGTCTCGTCTCCGGCGATGGCGACTACGGCATTCCCACCACCCTGCCCTGGGGCATGAGCTTTCCCCACGGACTGGTGCCGACGTATCAGCGCGTGCATCCGACACCCATCTACGAGTTGTTCGGCGCCCTGCTGATCACATGGATCCTCTGGCGACGCGGCGCCCCCGAACGCCCGAAGCCGCTCGGCCAGATTACCGGCGAATACCTTATCCTCACCGGCCTCGCCCGCTTTCTGGTCGAGTTCATCCGCATCAATCCTCGGATCCTCTGGGGCATGACCAACGCGCAGCTGGCCAGTCTGGGCTCCATCGCCTTCGGCCTTTGCCTGGTGCTGCTCGCCCGCGCCAGGGCCGACGCAAAGACCGCCGGGCAGGCACGCCGGGCCGCAACCGCACACAGTTCGTAAGCGTTGGCTCTTCATGCTTCCCAGGGATTAACCAGACCAATCCCGCAGCCCTCCAAAGTAGTGTTTCGCGTGGCCAGGATCGCGCCGTGCAGACAAGTGATGGCGGCAATCTGGACATCCAGTCGACCGACGATTCTTCCTGTTCCGCATCGTTGCCCCATGGTCTCCGCATAGCTCTCCGCAGCCCCGCTGTCGAAGGCGAGAATGCCTCAGTGTAGAACCAGGCCCTTCGACTCGCTTCCATCACTCAGGGCAGGCTGTTCAGGGGGACGCGCTTCGTGCGACTTGGCGGCGGCCGAGCCATGGCTGGGCGTTTTGCGGGGCGGCCCCCTGTTATAGTGGGAGAGGCCGGTCCGGTCGGACCCGCGCCATTCTTCGATGGCGCCATGGTGTAATTGGTTAACACGCCGCCCTCTCAAGGCGGAGAGTTCGGGTTCGATCCCCGATGGCGCTACCAACTTTAGAATCAATAGGATACATGGCATGGATACAGGGATCGAATTCCGACTCTCTGCCACCTTGCCGAACCGTGCCGAAACATAGAGATCCGGCGTGAACCGGAGATGGATCCGGTGTTTCCCCCTTGTACCCGCTGGCGGAGAACTGGAGTTCGATGCCAGAGGCTTCCCGGGCCGTTGCGCATGAAGGCTACTGCCATAGGTTGGAGCGCTTCGGAACCAAGGTAATCTCGCCGAATCGGAGCGGACTCTCCCCTTGTGACAAAGCCGAATATAATCCGCTGCGATGAGTCCGTTCGCGAACACTCTACTGCGGAATCTTTTTAATGCTGTAGCAATTTCATTGATTCTTTCTACTTTCCCCTCGACGCGGGGCCGCGCTCAACAGATTTCGGCGGCTAATCCCACCCAGAAATTCGAGGCTACCCTTACTGCGCTCGCACCTGCATCGGCGGACGATTGCGGGTGGGACCAGCCGCAACGTACCTTCCCAGGCGACACGAGCAAACTGGAGGAGGAATTATTCACAGAGGCCGATGGCACCGTTGTTGCCGCTCTCAATAGCAGTGGTCAAGAGCCAGCCAGTGCTCTTGCGAAGACTTTGGACTCAATGCGCATCGCAAGCGACCACGTGAATCGCGACTGGCCAGCGGATCGGCGCTTCCATTACGATCTGCTGACGATTCCGCCCGCATTTGTGGTTGTTTACCATATCCGCAGCCGTTCCACTTGGTCCGTCTTTGCGGTTCCAGCAGAAACAACCTGGCCTGACAAGGGTAAGAACACGCAATGGAAGCAGGTCGGGGAAGATGATTTTCGTTACGAGGAGGCAAGAGGCGACGAGCGCGTCGAGGTGTACAGCCTCCAACGAGGACCATCTGGTCTGACTCGTTTTCTCAGCAGATCAGACAATATAA
>CAZSWI010000070.1:0-14763 GCA_964610635.1 uncultured Acidobacterium sp. | reverse complement strand
CTGAACCGCGACACCAGCTACTTCGGCATGAGCCCGAACGGCGAGTACGACTTCGGCGGCGGCACCGTGTATTCGCCCGTCTTCATCCCATCCGAAAGCGGGCTTCACAACGTCGACCCCGGCGACCCACTGCCGAATACACTGGCCAGCCTGCTGGTGGGCTATCCCTACAGCTACACCGTGGCCGTGGCCCCACCCTATTTTTCCAACGGCCCCCATATTGGTCCTGCCGCCATCAACCGCAACGACGTCAACGTTTACTTCCAGGACACCTGGAAGATCAATGACCGCTGGGTGCTCGACTACGGGTTGCGCTACGAGGTGTACTCCCCCATCGGCGAGCGAGCGCACCGAACGTCGAGCTTTCTGAATGTGACTCCTCCGCCCGGTCAGGCGCAGGTCTATTTGATCGATCCGCAGCCCGGATATCGATCCGGCTGGGACGGCTGGGGCCCGCGCGTCCAGATCGGCTGGAACGCGCCGCACGACGTGCATGTTCACGCCGGCGGCGCAATCACCGTGATCCCGCCCAACATTTGGCAGGACAACTACCTCACCGGCTCGACGCCCTTCGCCGTCTACCCGCGCGTCAACGCTTCCAGGGCCGGCGAGGTCGCTTACGGCTTCCAGATCGCTCCCGGTGAGCTCCCGCAAACCTACACGCCCAGCGGTCAAAACGTGTTTGCGAACGGCAATCCCAAGGACGTCGCGGCAAACACCCCCATGGACGTGAACCGGTACCAGCAGGACCTGGCCGCCCTCGCGCCCGGGCATCAGCTCTCCCTCCTCACCCTAAGCGCCATCGATCGACGCTTCGGGAATGCCTTCCTGCAAACCTGGACGCTCGGCCTCGAGAAAAGCTTTCTCGGCCTGACTGCGGACGCGGGCTACGTTGGCACAGCTGCCTTCCGCCTGCCGTGGCAATCGCCCCCCAACGCATACCCCGGCGCGGAACCGGGATTCGCTCCGCACACCACATTCGACAGCTCCGGCGCCGTCGTCGGTGGCTACGGACTTGAGAATGTCATCGAGGATACCGATCACTCCTCCTACCACGCTCTGCAAGCTTCGCTCTCCGGCGCTGTGAAGCATGGAGGCCCGGGGATCCAGGCCGGGTACACCTGGTCGAAGTCACTGGATAATGGGAGCGCGGTGGTCGGTGGCACCGGCTCGACCGGTGCTGTTACGCTGCCCTTGCCCCAGGATCCATTCGATACGCACCCGGAGAAAGGGCCATCGAGTTTCGATGTGGCTCATGCGTTCTCCGTGAGTGCCGCCCAGGATTTGCACCTCCAGCAGTTGGGCTCGCAGGGAGCGCGGGCGCAGAAATTTTCCGGAGGATGGGAACTGCTGAGCATCTCGACCATCACCAGCGGCGCACCTTTCACAGTGTATTCGGGAATCCAGCAAACAGGCTACGGAACGATGGGCGCGGATCGGCCAGATCAGATTGGGAAGCCACATCTGTCGACGGCTCACAGCTCTGCACGGGCACGCGAAGATTATTTTGGCGAGGGTGCGAACAACGCTTCGTTCTTCTCCATTCCTGTCGGCATCCCCGGCGGCACTGGCCCCAACTCCGGCCGTTTCGGAACCCTCGGCCGCAACTCCTTCTTCGGCCCCGCGTATTACGACTTCGACTACGCCCTGATCAAAGACACGCCGTTTGGCCATCGCAAGAGCGGGATCGAGCGGGCGGATGTGCAGTTCCGATCGGAGTTTTTCAATCTGTTCAATGTCGTGAACATGGGATTGCCGGCGAACACCATCAAAGGCTCCGGGTTTGGGGAGATCGGCAAGACGGCGGGGACTTCCCGGCAGATTCAGTTTTCGCTGAAGCTGATCTATTAGGCTGGCCTTTTCAGCCAGGTAAGGCCAACCGGTCCCGTAAATCTGACCGTTTTGTGATGGCTATATCTATTCAATGAACAACGGAACGGGTCGACTTTCATGTGCGTATAGATGTCTATACTCGCGGTGCGCGTGAGGCTTTATTTTTCGTTGATGGACACAGGTGTCCATCAGCGGACATTGCCTCGTGGATGGTGTGCCGGGGATGTTCCCGAGCAGCAACGAACCCATTGAAGATGGGTTGACATTGCGTCCATGAGAGTGTGGAAGGCTGGATGCAGCGAAGGAGACCGAGTTCCCTGCTCCAGGCGGGAACTCCTGTGAAGCAGCGCGTTACGCCAGGGTCGTTTGTGCCGGGTGGGAGCCGGCGGAATGAAGCAGTTCGCGCCTTTTCGGCTGGATACGACCAATGAGTGCCTGTGGCGCGACAGCACGCAGATCGCGTTGCCGCCGCGAATTTTTGGGGTACTGCGGTATCTGGTGCAGAATGCCGGGCGGCTCATCACCCATGACGAGCTACTGGATGCTCTGTGGCCCGAGACGTATGTGCAGCCTCAGGTGCTACGGACCTACGTGCTCGAGCTCCGGAAGGTGCTGGGCGACGACGCCGCGCAGCCTCGATTCATTCAGACCATCCCGAAGCGCGGTTATTGCTTTGTGGCCGCGGTGACCCGGTACGACGCGGACGCGGAAGCTGCATCGGTGGGCGGGGCCGCCCTCGACATCGCTGGGAACGGCGCAGGCTCCGGAAACAATAGTCGCGGGATTGTTGGGCGGGATGAGGAGATGGCCCGGCTGAGGACGCTGGCGGAGATGGCGGCCGGCGGGCAGCGGTGTGTCGTATTCGTTACCGGCGAAGCGGGGATTGGGAAGACGGCGTTGGTGGATTCGTTTTGCAAGGGACTGGGTGCGACGGGGGTTGTGGCGCGCGGGCAGTCCGTGGAGGGGTTCGGGGGGAAAGAAGAATATTACCCGGTAACGGAAGCGCTGGGCCAACTGTGCGCGGCGGAGGAGAAGCCGTTTCGCGTCCTCGAGAAAATGGCGCCGGCTTGGCTGGCGGCACTGGGACGGCAGGGGGAGAACGGCGCACCTGCGGTGACGATGCGGGAGCGGACGCCGGGGGATTTGTGCAGCGCACTCGAACACATTGCCGAGGAGAAGCTGCTCGTGCTGGTGTTTGAGGATGTGCACTGGGCGGACGATTCGACGCTGAACCTGATTTCAGCGGTGGCCCGGCGGCGGACACCGGCCCGGCTGATGGTGGTGGCGACGTGTGGGCCGGGGCACGGCTGCGGTGCGGGGGAGCGCCCGCTGAAAAAAATGAAGCAGAATCTGCTGATCCGGCGGCAGTGCGTGGAGCTGGCTCTGACCCCGCTGACGCGGACCGCGATGAGCGCATTGCTGACCAGAGAGCTGGAGCAGGAGATGGTCCCCGCTGGGCTGACGGGTTTTGTCCACCAGCATTCGGAGGGGAATCCGCTGTTTGCGATTGCGATCCTGGAACACCTGATGGCCCGTCGCTTTCTGGTGCGCGAGGAGAGGGCAGGGGCGAGACGATGGCAGCCGGTGGGCGCTTTCGAGGAAATGGAAGGCGAGGTCCCGGAGCGGCTGGCGCAGATGATCGAGCTGGAGATTGAGGGGCTGAGCGAAGAGGAGAAACGGATTCTGGGAGCGGGAAGCGCAATGGGAATTGCGTTTCCAGCATGGGCGGTGGCGGCGGCTCTCGAAGAAGATGCCGTGCACATTGAGGAAGCCTGCGATGGATTGTCGCGCCGGCTGCATTTCGTGGAGCGTGGCGGCGAGGATGAGCTCCCGGGCGGGATGCGGTCGGAGTTTTATGTATTTGTACACGGGCTCTACCGGGAGGTCCTGTACCGGAGGCAGTCGGCGGCGCGGCGGGCAGCATGGCATACGCGGATTGCGAAACGCCTGGGCGAGATATTCGCGGGGCGGGAAGCGACTGTGGCGCGGGAAATAGCGATGCACTACGAGGCGGCGGGGGATTGGCAGCGCGCTATTGACGCACTGCGGTCCGCTGCCGGGAATGGTAACGGCGGGGCGGCGGGTTTGATGGAAGATGCGCTGCGGCTGGCGGAGAAGCTGGGGTGCTGAAAGCCAGCTTCCAGCTTTAGCTCCCGGCTACCGGCTACCGGCTACCGGCTAGCGGCTAGCGGCTACCGGCTAGCGGCTAGCGGCTAGCGGCTAGCGGCCCCTGAAATTCTTGACAAATTCTGGATGGGAACCTGACACCTTTCTTTCTCAGCATCGCTAGCTTGGTGAGCATACCCAGGAGGGTTACACAATGCGATCGATACTCCCCAGGTTCTTGCTGGCGTCAGCAGTGATGGCGGCGGCCGCTTTGGCAACGAACAGCGCGTTGGCCGAGACGATGGTCAACGTTCCCTTCAACTTCACTGTGAACGGCAAAACGTGCCCTGCCGGCCTGTACTCGGTGGACCGGAACCTGATGAACGGCGTGGTGACGCTGAGAAACGATAACTGGAAAAAGAGCTTTATGTGGATCGCCAGCTCGGGCGATCCTGTTCCGGGAGACAACCGGGTCATTCTGCGGTTCGATGAGATGGGCCCCGCACATGCCCTGCAGTCGGTCCAGTACGGCGATCTGGTTACGTCGAGGCTGGATGGGAAGAGGAAGCAGGCCGAAAGCGCGCCGGCACGGGTGGTGCTGGGACGTTAGTTTCGGGAACATTGACGCAGAGACGCAACCACAGGGAGGGCGGGTCGCTTTGGCGATAGCCCTCCTTTCTTTTTTGGCAGGCCCTTTGTTATTGAAACCTTCTACCCCTTGACATTCGACAAGAGAGGGCGATAAATTACCTTTTCATTCTGTTGTCGAACGTCAAGGGGAACAAATGCCGCCATCGTCGGATCTGCTGCAGGGCACGCTGGACATGCTCATCTTGAAAACGATTGCTATCGAGCCGGAGCACGGTTGGGCCATTGCGCAGCGCATTCAGCAGGTTTCGAACGATGTGCTCTCGATTGGCCAGGGGTCGCTGTACCCGGCGCTGCACCGCCTGGAGTACAAGGGCTGGATTCGCGCACAGTGGGGAGCTTCCGAGAACAACCGGCGCGCGCGGTTCTACTCGCTGACGGCTGCGGGCCGGAGGCAGCTGAACGCGGAGCTCGAGAACTGGGATCGGCTGACGGGTGCGGTGAATCTGGTGCTGGCCAGGATTTGAAGAGCTGGGAGCCGCCGGCCGGCAGCCAGCTGATAGCCATCTGGGTGGCGAGCAAAGCCATCGGGAGGTGAGTGGCCGATGATAAGTGATCTTTGGTCGCGTGTGAAGTTCTTCTTCACAGGCAAAAGACGGCGCGAGGTGGATGAGGAAATCGCGTTCCATCTGGAGCGGCAAGTGGAGACGAATGTCGCGGCCGGAATGGCGGCGGCAGAGGCGAGGAGACAGGCGATGATTGCATTTGGAAGCCGCGAGCGGGCGCGCGAGGCATGCCGCGAGGAGCGGCCTTCGTGGGGCGTGGAGTCGCTGTGGCGCGACGTGCGGTATGGGATTCGCGGCTTGTTACGGAATCCTGGCTTCGCGACGGTGGCGGTGCTGACGCTGGCGCTGGCGATCGGTCTGAACACCACGATCTTCAGCCTGCTGGACCAGGCGCTGATGCGCGCACTTCCGGTCGCAAATCCGGAACAGCTTGTGGTGCTGAGCTTCGCCGGCGATCATCCGGGACACACCCACTCCGATGGCGGCAACAGCCCGGGGCATGCTCACGAGTTTTCCTATCCGATGGTGCGCGACCTGCGCGACCGGAATACGGTGCTCAGCGGGCTGATTGCCGCCGCGTCGGCCGAGGTTGGGGTGACGTGGAACAACCACGCGGAGAGCGTGGGCGCGGAGATGGTGACGGGCAATTACTTCCAGGTGCTTGGCGTTCAATCTGCAGCGGGAAGGCTGTTCGTCGCGAGCGACGAGACCGCCCCGGGGGCGAATCCACTCGCGGTGCTCAGCTTCGACTACTGGAAGACCCATCTGGCGGAGGCGCCGGTCGAGGGCAAAACGCTGCTGGTGAATGGCGCCCCGTTCACCATTACGGGAGTGACGGCGCCAGGGTTTCACAGCATGGTATGGGGCCGCACACCGGAGATTTTTGTTCCGATCACCGAGCAGAAGGTGGTTGAGCCGGCCTGGGATTACCTGAACGATCATCAGTCGTACTGGCTCGACGTGGTGGGGCGGGTTCGAGACGGAGTCACCCCGGCGCAGGCCAGCGCGTCGCTGAACGGACTGTGGCTGTCGCTGCGCATGGCGGAGTTTACGTCCCTGCACGATCAGTCATCGAAGGCGCGGAAGGATTTCATCGCGGCGGCCCACCTGAATGTGGATGCGGGAGCGAAGGGGTTCTCGCCGCTCCGCGGAGATGTTGAGATGCCGCTGACGATCATGATGGCTATGGTGCTGCTGGTGATCGCCATGGCGGTCGTAAATGTGGCGAGCCTGCTGCTGGTGCGTGCGGCAGGCCGCGCGCAGGAGTTCGCCGTGCGCTATGCGCTGGGTGCGACCAGCGGACAGGTGCTGCGCCAACTGCTGGCGGAGGGCCTGCTGCTGGGAGGATGCGGTGCGGCAATCGGGCTGCTGCTGGCGCCCGAGGCGCTGCGCCTTCTGATTCGCCGCATGAGCGGCGATTCGCCGGGAGCGCTGCCCTTCACGCCAACGCTGGACTGGCGCGTGCTCGCGTTCACGCTGGGGATCACAGTGCTGGCGAGCCTGGTTTTCAGCCTGGCTCCGATGGCGCAGTTCCAGAATCCCAGGCTGGCGGAGGCGATGAAGGAGCGGGGCGGCAGCGGGGGCGGACGGTCGCTTCAGTTCCGGCGCAGCTGCGTGGCGCTCCAGATCGGCTTCACTCTGCTGCTCCTGGTTGGGGCGGGATTGTTTGTCCGGACGATTGAAAATCTGCGCAGCGTCGATCCCGGATTCGCGACCGATCATCTGCTGGAATTCGGCCTCGATCCGGAAATGGCTGGCTATGGAGCCACTCAGGTGGCGCCCGTGGAACAACGGGCACTCGACGCTATCGCGGCGCTGCCCGGCGTGCGTGGCGTTGGCGCGACGAACGACAGCGATCTGGCGGGCAACGGAATCCAGGGCGATGTGAACGCGAGCGGGTACACGCCGAAGCCGGACGAAGACTTCGACGTGGAACTGCCGTGGGTAAGCAGCGGATATCTGCAGGCGCTCGGGGTTCCGCTGGTGGCGGGCCGGTATTTCAACCCGGGCGATACGGCCACATCGCAGAAGGTGGCGGTGGTGAACGAGAAATTCGCCCAGCATTATTACGGCAACGCCCGAGGGGCTCTGGGGCACGTCGTTAGCCGGCCGAACAAGACAGGCACCGAGGCGACCATCGTGGGCGTGGTGCGGGATGTGAAGCACGAAAGCGTGCGCGACCCGGCGATGCCAACCTGCTACACCTTAATCGCCCAGGCGCCCAAGCCGGCGGGGTTGACCTTCTACGTGCGGACCTGGCAGCCGCCGGATACCGCGACGAACAGCATTCGCGCGACAATTGCGAATATCGACAACAAGCTGATCGTGGGAAAGCTGCGCACGCTGACCGAGGAGATCGACGAAAACCTCACCGCGGAGCGGGCCATTGCAACCCTGGCGATGGTCTTCGGAGGACTGGCGGCGGTACTGGCCGGGATCGGACTGTATGGAATCCTGGCCTATTCGACTGCGCAGCGCACGCGGGAGATCGGAATCCGGATGGCGCTGGGTGCGCAACGCGGAATGGTGGTGCGGCTGATTGTGCGGGAGACGATGCTCCTGGCGGGCGGCGCGGTCGTAGTGACGATTCCGCTGGCGATGCTGGCCACCCAGGCGGTGCGCAGCCAGCTGTTTGGAGTGTCGATAGCGGACCCGATGGTGTACGGGGCGGGGATCGTGGTGATTTGCCTGGTGGCGGGGTTGGCCGGCTTTGTCCCGGCGCGGCGGGCAGCTACGGTGGATCCGGCGCGGGCTTTGCGGACGGATTGAAAAAGGCAGGCTACAGGCAATGGCGAGCAGATAGCAGGCGCGATTCTCGCTGCTACTCGGCGCGGAGGGCCACATTGGGGTCGATGGTAGCGGCCCGGCGAGCGGGCAGATATTGGAATAACAGTTAAGTGTCTTATATTCATAAACTTGTTGACAATCACAGGGGATGACAATAATCCACTCATATTTCCTGCATCTCTTGTGCTATAGTTGCATCAGATGTTGTGACGGCCGCTCCCGAAGTCCGAGGAGCTGGCTCCAACTTCTCAAACCAATTTCGAATGCATGGAGGATTTCTTATGGCGATTACTCGGTGGGATCCATTTCGCGATGTCTTGGCGCTGCAGAACCGGATGAACTCGATTTTCCAGGAATACAACCGAAACAACCAGGGCGAGGGCGACTCACTGGTGACCGCGGCATTTGTGCCGCCGGTTGACATCTATGAGGACGAGCACAAGATTGTGCTGAAGCTGGAAGTGCCGGGCATGAAAGAAAGCGACCTCGACATTCAGATCGAAAACAACGTACTGACAGTGAAGGGTGAGCGTAAGTTCGAGAAGGAAGAGAAGGAAGAGAACTTCCACCGGATCGAACGTAGGTATGGCAGCTTCTATCGTTCGTTCACGATTCCGAACACGGTGAACCCGGAGAGCGTGAAGGCGAGCTATGACGCCGGCGTGCTGAAGGTGGAACTGGAGAAGCGGGCCGAAGCGAAGCCGAAGCAGATCAAAGTGGAAGTCGGCTCGGTGCCGAAGCCAATCGAGGCTGGTAAGCAGCCGCAGGCGGCGTAACGGCAGTTTTCGAACGCGAGTTAACAGCTATCTGAATTGGGGCGGTCAGCGGCCACAGCTGCTGACCGCCTTTTTTCAGACCCGGTGAATGGAAACGCCAACACGCTGCCCAGGATGACATTTGTTTTTGATTGGGCGACGATGGTTGTGGCGGCTGATTCTGGTGATCGTTTGTTGGGACACTGCAAAAACAGAAACGGAATTTGAGGTAACGATTGATGGCGATTCGATGGGACAAGTTTACGGTGAAGTCGCAGGAGGCGGTGCAGAATGCGAGCCAGCTCGCTGCGGAGAACGGGAATCCGGAGATCCTGCCGCTGCATTTGCTGGAGGTGTTGCTCGGCGATAAGGAGGGCGTGATTCCCGCCGTCCTCGACAAGATTGGCGTGCCCGTGGCGCAGCTGGAGGCGAAGGCGAAGGAGGCGGTATCGCAGCTGCCGAAGGTGAGCGGAGCGTCGGCGCAGCCAGGAGCGTCGAACGCGCTGAATCATGTCTTCGATCAGGCGTTCAGTGAAGCGGAGAATTTCAAGGACGACTACGTTTCGACGGAGCATCTGCTGTTGGCGCTGACCGGCCAGAAGAATGACGGGGCACAGCTCCTGCTCGCATCGATGGGAGCGACTCACGATGCGGTGTTGAAGAGTCTGGCGACAGTTCGAGGAAGCCAGAGGGTGACGGATCAGAATCCCGAAGCGAAGTTCCAGGCGCTGGAGAAGTATGCCAAGGACCTGACGGAACTCGCCCGGCGCGGCAAGCTCGACCCGGTGATTGGGCGCGATGAGGAGATCAGGCGTGTGATCCAGGTCCTGTCGCGGCGGACCAAGAACAATCCTGTGCTGATCGGCGAGCCAGGCGTGGGCAAAACGGCGATTGTGGAAGGCCTCGCGCGCCGGATTGTGCACGGCGATGTGCCGGAGATTCTCAAAGACAAGCGGGTGATCTCGCTTGACCTCGGCTCGATGCTCGCGGGTGCGAAGTACCGCGGCGAGTTTGAGGACCGGCTCAAAGCCGTGCTCAGGGAGATCGAAGAATCGAATGGCCAGATCATCCTGTTCATCGACGAGCTGCATACGCTGGTTGGCGCGGGCGCCGCGGAGGGCGCGATTGACGCTTCGAACATGCTGAAGCCCCCGCTGGCGCGCGGCGAGCTGCGGGCGATTGGCGCGACGACGCTGAACGAGTATCGGAAGTACATCGAGAAAGATGCGGCGCTGGAGCGGCGCTTCCAGATCGTGTATGTGGGTGAGCCGAACGTCGAAGACACGATCGCCATCCTGCGCGGCCTGAAGGAGCGGTACGAGGCGCATCATAAGGTGCGGATTCGCGACTCGGCGATTGTGGCGGCGGCGACTTTATCGCATCGCTATATTTCGGACCGGTTCTTGCCGGACAAGGCGATTGACTTAGTCGATGAGGCCGCGGCTTCGCTGGCCATTCAAATCGGCTCCGTTCCGACGGAAATCGACGAGCTGGAGCGCGAGGCGACTTCCCTCGAAATTGAGCGCGAGGCGTTGAAGCACGAAACCGATCCGAACTCGAAGGAACGGTTGAAGGTAGTGGAGCGCGAAGTGGCCGAGCTGCGGGAGAAGGCGACGGCGTTGCGCGCGCGCTGGCACAAAGAACGCGAGGCGATCATGCGCCTGAGTGAAATCAAAAAACAGATCGAATCGCTGCGCTTCGAGGCCGAGGAGCAGACGCGGCGCGGAAACCTGGAGCGTGCGGCGCAGATTCAGTACGGCGACCTTCCGAAACTGGAAGCGGAGATGAAACGCCTGGAAGCCTTACAGGATGGCAAAGGCGGCGCGCCACGGCTGCTCAAAGAAGAGGTGGACGAGGAAGACATCGCGAAGATCGTGAGCAAGTGGACCGGCATTCCCGTGTCCCGCATGCTGGAAGGCGAGGTGCGCAAGCTGGTGCAGATGGAGGATCGGCTGAAAGAGCGCGTGGTGGGTCAGGATGCGGCCCTGGCGACAGTGGCAAACGCCATCCGCCGATCCCGTGCCGGTTTGAGCGATCCGAAGAAGCCGATTGGCTCGTTTATTTTCCTCGGGCCTACGGGCGTTGGGAAAACGGAAACGGCGCGAGCCCTGGCGGAGTTTCTCTTCGACGATGAGCAGGCCATGATCCGGCTCGATATGTCGGAATACATGGAAAAGCACGCTGTCGCCCGCATGATCGGCGCGCCTCCGGGGTATGTGGGGTACGACGAGGGTGGGCAGCTGACCGAAGCGGTGCGGCGGAGACCGTATTCGGTGATTCTGCTCGACGAGATCGAGAAGGCGCATCCCGATGTGTTCAACGTGCTGTTACAAGTTCTGGACGATGGGCGGCTGACGGATTCCAAAGGTCGTGTCGTGGATTTCAAGAACACGGTGCTGATCATGACTTCGAATCTGGGCGCCGGGTTTTTGCAGGCCGATGCGCTGAAGGATGAGACGAGCTTTGGGCATGCGCAGGAGAGCGTGATGCGCGTGCTGCGCGAGCACTTCCGGCCGGAGTTCCTCAACCGCGTGGACGATGTCGTGATCTTCCGTCCGCTGGGCGAGGAGCAGCTGACGCATATCGTCGACCTGAGACTCAAGGACCTCGAAAAACTGCTGGCGGACCGCCACATCACGATCGAGCTCACGCCAGCGGCGCGGCATCAACTCTTCACCGCCGGGTACGACCGGGCGTATGGAGCGAGGCCGCTGAAGCGGGCGATCCAGCGGCTGGTGCAGGATCCGCTGGCGATGAAGATTCTCGACGGCGAGGTGCTGCATGGGGATCACGTGCGGATCGATGCTCCCAAAGGCAGCCAGGCGCTGACCTTCGAGGTGACGAGCCGGGCGGGGATTCCGCTGGAGCATGGCGTGGTGATGGGGCAGGCTTAAAAGCAGGGGATAGTCAATAGGCAACAGGCAAGAGAAACGGCCTGCGGGAGAGATCCTGCAGGCCTTTTCGTCTTTGCCGGTTCGGGCTTTTGATGGACGCGTCAGCTAAAGGCGTCGGAGCCACTCGCTTTTCCACTTGATGTTGCAGCCGATGCTGGGTTGCTGGTCAGGGTTGACGGGCTCGCCCGCGATAACGGCTTTGAGCGCGGCGCGCAGGTCGCGTCCCGTGACCGGGATGTCGTTGCCGGGACGGCTGGAATCGAGCTGGCCGCGGTAGACGAGTTTCTGGCCGGCGTCGAAGAGGAAGAAGTCCGGCGTGCAGGTCGCGTCGTAGGCGCGGGCGGCTTCCTGGGTTTCGTCGTAGAGATACGGGAAGACGAAGCCGAGTTTTAGGGCTTGTTCGGCGAGCGAAGCCGGCGCGTCGTCGGGGTAATTTTCCGCGTCGTTGCTGCTGATCGCGGCAATACCGATGCCGGAGTCTCGGTAGTCGAGCCCAAGCTGGGCGAGTTGCTGTTCGACGTGTTTGACGAATGGGCAGTGACGGCAGATGAACATGACGAGCAGCCCTTTGGCGCCGGTAAGCGATTCTGTGGTGTGGACGGTGTTGTCACGAACGTCCTTGAGGGCGAACGCGGGTGCTTCTTTTCCGAGGGCGAGCATCGCGGATTCAGTGCGGGCCAATGTGGTTGTCCTCCTGCGTGGGTTAGCCTGGCGGGGTAGCCAATTGCGGGGTGGTGACTGCTTTTGCGAGGCTGCGGTCGGGTGACGCTGCCTACCCTGGGGTGTAGCCCACTCTACTTATTGTGCAGCGAGCCAATTTTGTAGACGATGCCCACCGACCCGCTAAACTCACTTTGCCAGGAAAAGCCGTAATGCGTGGGCTGCCAGTCCGGAATGAAGCGGACCGACAAGCGCGGCTGGATGTTGTAATCGACCGAAGGACCAATGCCCATGCCGAACGCCAGCTTGTCGTTATAAATCCCCACGTCCTGGGGCTGCGTGCCGGCGGGAAATCCATCGCTGAATTTGCCGTAGGCGGCCCCGATCAGTGCGTGCATGCCGAAGGTGTAACTGCGGTGACGGAGAATGCGGAAATTGGGACCGAAGAGAAACAGGTGCTCGGACATCGGCGGGCTGGCGGGGATGCCTTCGCTGTTGGCGGGAACGACGAGATTGCCGTAAAGTCCGCGGGCGCTGCCTTCGAATCCCCATGAGGTACGGAGCCAGGCGGTCGCGGTGCCGTTCCAACCGAGAAGGTTGATGGCCTGGACGCCGCGGCCGGGGCTGGGATTGAAGTGCGAATACTGCGCGCCGCCGTAAAAGTCCCAGCGCTGCGCGTACTGCGGGGCTTCGGTTTCGGGAGCCGTGGCGGTGACCTGCGCATCGAGAGAAAACGAGGCCAGAAACAAGGCCCCAAATGCCGCCAGGGCCACAAGACGAAACATCACGGCTTTCACGCGATCGGAAACCTCAGTGGAAGGGATGGCAAGTTTCGGCCGGCAATCGCCGGTTGAAAAACGGATGCAGGGAACGGACGCAACAAACCAAGGGTAACACCCGGGAGCGTCAGAGCGCCGCGAGACGACCCGTTCCGAGGATGGACTTCCGGACCGGCCGAGAGCGTGGTCGGCAAAAAGAGAATCCTCCATCCCGGCTGTACTGGAGAATGCCGGGAAGGAGGATGCTGTCGAGCGCTGAGCGAGCGGGACACACAACGGCTGTCATAGGTGCTGAGCGCACCCGAGAGATTGACCCGATTGGCCTGATTGTTCTTAGGGGACTTTAGTGCTGGACTTCGACGGTGAGGTTGACGTCGCTGGAAATGGTCTGATTGTCGAGCACGGCGGGACGCCAGCGGAACTGACGGACTGCCTTGACGACACGGGCATCGAGCGATGGATTAATGGACTGAACCACCTGAACGTTGGTGGGGCTGCCGGTTGCGTCGAGGTTCACTTTGAGAAGCATTTTTGCAGGATTGGGAAGGGCATCGAGGTCAGAGTCGCCCGAGACGTGGATTGCTGTCGGGTAGAACAACTGAGCTTCCGTTATTCCGGTCGAAACCGGAACTCCGGCGGCGGTTTTGGCGTCGGTTGCGGGTTTAGGCGTAGCTGCAGCTGCGGTGAGCGCTAAGCAGGAGAGCAGACTGGCGGCGAGTATTCGGCGCATATGTAACCTCCATTGAGTTGATAGTGACCGTCACTACCTTAGCTCACAAACAATACGATTGTCAAGGCTAATCTCTTAACGACTTATTCTGCGATAGTTACTCAATTTGGTTATGCGGGAAATAAGAATATTTTCTGTGACGAGGCCCTGATTGGGCGCGGTGGTTAACTCGCGGGGTCGCCCAGAAAACAGCTCAGGGGGTGGGCACAAACGCCAGGTTGATTCGGGTGGATGGATCAGGCATGTGACGGGCGTCGAACTGCGTCGCGCTTGCGCGGCAGGAGGCGCCCCAGCGAATCAGCCGCGGACTGCAGGTCGGATATGCAGCTCTTTGAGCTGGGCGTCGCTGACCGGAGTGGGCGCGTCAACCATCAGGTCGATGGCCCTGGCAGTTTTGGGAAACGCAATGACCTCGCGCAGACTGGACGCGCCGGCGAGGATCATCACGAGGCGATCGAGGCCGAGCGCAATGCCACCGTGCGGAGGCGTGCCGTATTGCAGGGCTTCAAGGAAAAAGCCGAAGCGGGCTTTGGCTTCTTCGTCGGACATGCCCAGAGCGCGGAAGATTTGCTGCTGAACATCCTGACGGTGAATACGGATGGAGCCCGAGCCGAGCTCGAGGCCGTTCATGGCCAGGTCGTAGTAACGTGCACGGACCGAGGCCGGGTCGGAAACGAGGCGGTCCATATCTTCTTCGTGCGGTGAAGTGAAAGGGTGATGCGCGGGAGCCCAGGAGCCGGTCTCCGGATCGTGCTCGAACATGGGGAAGTCGGTGACCCAGAGCGGACGGAATGCGGCGGCGCCGTCGGCGGGCGCATCGGTAGTTCCGGGCGAATGCACGACTGCATCGGTGCCGGCGAAGGCCCTGTGACGGTCAGCGTACTTGCGAGCCAGTTCGACGCGGAAATTTCCGGCGGCAGAAAGGATGGCGATTTCGCGCTCGGAGAGGCGCCCCTCAAATTTCGTATCGCTGGCGGCGATGTGCGTGGCGGCGTCGCCGGCAACGATGACGAGGAGATCGTCGGGTTCGGCGTAGGTGAGTCCGCGCAGTCCCGCGACCGATTC
>CAZSWI010000069.1:0-14919 GCA_964610635.1 uncultured Acidobacterium sp. | reverse complement strand
GCCCGCGTATTTGTTGCGCGCATAAAACGGATTGAGCTGGCTCTGGTTGAACTGGCTCGGAACCCCAATCAGAAAATCGGCGAAGTCCACCCCCGTTTCGGTGCCGGAAAACACAAAGTTGCCGTTGAACTGCGCGATGGGAGCGGCATTGATCTGATCGGCGTGAAACTCCGCGCCGAATTTCACCGTATGCCGGCCCAATACCTTCGCGAAACTGTCCGAGATTTGATACGTGTTATTCACCTGAATCAGCTGGTTTGCCGCGGCGCCGGTCGAGTAGCCGTTGAAATTCAGGTTCTCCACGCTCTGCCCTTTGGGATCGAGCGCGACGATGCTCGGCGTGCCGTCCGCATTCGTGAATCCCTGCGAAGCAAGACTCACGTTGCGTCCGCCCACAGGCTGCCCCAGATTCGTGTCATCCCGCATGAAGCTCAGGTGCAGCTCATTCACCATCGTCGCGCCCAGGGTTTTCGTATCGCCCAGCGCGAGCAACTGGGCGCGACCGGTGGTCAGCGCGTCAAACCCCGGAACGCTGGCGCCGCTCTGCGCCACCGGATACGGATTATCCAGATTGAAATTGTCGATGAAGTAGTACGCCGAAAGGTAGCCCCAGCGCGTGTTTCCATCCAGCCGCGCCCCCGCCTTATCGTCCTGCACTGTCTGGTTATACGAGGAAGTGGCGAACGCGCCTGAAGCCGTGTTGGGCGCCGGAATATACTTGAGCATTCGCTGCGCCGGCACTGACCATGTCGCCTGCGGAATCACCGCTCCCGGGAAAACACACGTTACAGCCGTACAGCCAGGCTGATAATACGCTTCGCCTGCCTTTACCGCGTACCCCAGCTTCTGGCTCAGCAAGCTGGCGAAGTACGGCCCACCTACCGTTCCAGTAAGCAGGTTTCCACCCCGCCCATTCGTGAAGTCCACCAGATTGCCGGTGCGATCGGCCTCCGAAGGCACCGGAATGCTCCCAGTATCGATGCCCTGAGTCTGCCGTGTTCCCTGGTAATCGACGAAGAAGAAGAGCCGGTCGCGCCGGATCGGGCCGCCGAACGTCCCGCCAAACTGGTTCTGCTGAAACACACCGCGCGTCGGCGAAAAATAATTTCGCGCATCCAGATCCGTGTTGCGCAGAAAGTTGAATAAGTCGCCGTGAAAAGCGTTGCTCCCCGATTTCGTGATCACGCTGATCTGGCCGCCGCTGTATTCGCCATATTCAGCGTCGTAGTCCCCCGTTACGATGCGGAACTCCGCGATCGCGTCGAGGTTCGGAATGATCGCCGTGCCCGCGTTCACATCCTCTTCGGCGTCGCTGCCGTTCACGCTGAAATAATTCGCCGTCTCCCGCTGCCCGTTCACTGAAAGATTGCCGGGATTCAGCGTCCCGGAAGGATTCAGAATGGTCGCTCCCACGTCCTGCACCGTCGACGAGTTGACCGCAGATGACGGGGCCACCCCGGGCTGAAGGGCAAGCAGATCGGTGTAACTGCGCCCGTTCAGTGGCACGGCGGTCATCTGCCGGCCGCCGATCACCTGGCCCATCTGCGTGCTGCTCGTCTCGATGTGCAGAGCGTTGTCGGAAACGGTCACCGTCTGCCGAACCGTCCCCGGCTGGAGCACCACGTCGATGGTAAGCGCGGCATTCGTGTCGAGCACAATGTCGCTGCGTCGATACGCGCCAAAACCGCTCGCCTCCACACGCAGCTCGTACCGGCCGACCGGCAGGACCGGAAGCGTGTAGAAACCCCGGCTGTCGGTCTGCACGCGATACGCTTGTCCCGTTTCGACTTCCTGCAGCGTTACGCTGGCATAAGGCAGCACGCCACCCGATGAATCCCTGACCGTACCTGACACGCTCCCGGCAACCCCGGCCCAGGCGGCAGCCGTTGCTGACAAAAATAAGCTAAGGCTGGCCAAACGGAGGACGAGAGTGATTCCTGGCTTTCCCACTGCGACGATCCTTCTGCTCCATAGTTCGGTGGCCCGAAAGCCCTGATAACAGGGCGCACCGAATCCAGACCATTTTGGTCTGGATTAAATATACGACAAATCAGGTCGGCATTGTTTCGCAGTGATTTGGATCACACCACATGCGCGGGCAACGGGTGGACGGCGCAGCCTCACCGCGTGCCTGCCCCGAGCGAGTCGGCGTAAGCCGGCGAGTCGAATGGAGCCTGCCCTGAGCGAGTCGGCGTAAGCCGGCGAGTCGAATGGGGCTCGCGCGTGCAGGAAAAACGCGCCCACAATGAACAGCGGCCCGAGCCCGGGCGGCCCATTCAACCCCGGTGCTGGGCTTGAGCTCTTTCCGCCATCCGAAACCTAGTTGCTTTTGCCGAGTCCGTCGTTCTTGTGGTAATTCGGATAGGGCGGAACTGGAATCTCCGGGATAGGATGAGCTTTCAGCTCGTCAAGCACGGTCTGGACGCCGGTTTCTAACTGGCGATCATGGCCCTCCGCCACATCTTTGGGCAATTCCTCGACCGGTATGTCGGGCGCGATGCCGCGGTTCTCCACTTCCCAATCGCCGTGGAGTCCATAGATCGCATAGCGGGGCGCCATGACATAGCCGCCGTCGAGTAAAACAGGATAACCGCCGATGCCGACCAGTCCACCCCAGGTGCGCGTTCCGATAAGCTTGCCGATGTCGGCTTTGCGGAAGTACCACGGCATAGCATCGCCGCCGGAGCCGGAGTTCTGGTTGATGAGCATCACCTTCGGGCCGAAGATGGCGCCAACCGGGTCGTGAATGGGTTTGCCGTCGCGTTCGATGGCGCCGGACAGCGGGAAGCGCTTGAGGACGTCGACGATGTAGTCGGCGATGAACCCCCCCTCATTCCAGCGCTCGTCGAGGACCAGCGCCTGTTTATCGAGCTGGGAATAGAAATAGCGATTGAAGCTGTTGTAGCCGCCGCCGCCCGTGTTCGGCATGTAAACGTACGCGACTTTGCCCGCAGATAGCTGGTCGACTTTGCGGCGGTTGGATTCGACCCAGTCGATGTTACGAAGGCCGTCCTCATCGGGGATGGGAATTACTGTGACGTCGCGGGCATTCTTGCCATCGGGAGTGGGTCCGACGTGGAGGATGGTCTGCTTGCCGGCAGTTCCCTCGAAGAACTGATAGAGATTGTCGGAGGCGTGCAGGTCACGGCCATTGACGGCCAACAGGTACTCGCTCTCCTTGACGTAGACGCCCGGTAGCGTGAGCGGGGACTGGAGGCCAGGAACCCAGTTCTGACCGCCAAGGATTTTGACGATGCGGTAGCGGCCGTTCTCGATCTTGTAGTCGGCGCCGAGGAGGCCGGTTTTAGGCGCATTGTCGTGGGTGCGTGAGCCACCTACGAACATATGGCCGACGTTGATCTCGCCGAGCATCTCTGTAGAGAGGTAAGTGAATTCATCGCGCGAGGCCAGGCCGTCGAGGTACGGCTGGTATTTGGCCTCGATTTTCGGAATGCTGAGGCCGTGGGTATTTGGGTCATAAAGAAAGTCCCGCTCGATGCGCCACGTCTCGTGATAGATCTGCTTCCACTGAGCGCGGGGATCGATTGTGGTGATCATGCCGCCGAGGTTAAGCGGCTTGCCAGGGTTGTCGTTGCCGGGCTTCAGATCATCGGCGGGAGCGATGGTCCAGCTGTCGTGGCGCTGGTAGAGGATTTTGGAGCCGTCGAAGGAAGTCTGGAAGCTGTCCAGATCGCTGAGGACGACTTCGGGCTTGCGCTTCTCGAGGGTGAATTGCCAGATGGCGTGAATATTGGAGCCAGCTTCGCCCTCTGAGGAGGGCCGGCCAAATGGTGAGCCCTCGCCCAGATAGATAACGCCGGCTTTGCCGGTGGTGATAAAGGCGTAGTTGCGCGTTGGGACGGGTAGAGAAAGAATGCGATTGCCGATGCCGTCGAGGTCGACGGTAACTTTGACAGGCTTGTTCTTGTCTTTATCTTTTTCTATATCGTCTTTGTCGGCTGTCTTGTCTTTACTCGTCTTTTTGTCCTGGTCCGCAGAGGACTTATCGTCTTTCTTGTCGGTGTCAGCGGGTTTGCCCGGTTCGTCGGATTTCTCTTCTTTGATTTTTTCGTCGTCGCTTTCCGGGGGAATGGGGGAGGCTCCTTCTTTGGCAAGAACGACAACATAGGCGGCGCTGTTCTGGGCGCGATCCAGGGAGGAGAGGTCGATGCCTGCGCTGGATGGCCCGTCGTCGGTGGAGGCGATGAAGTATAGATACTTGCCGTTGGGATCGAAGGCGGGACTGGCGGCGTCGCTCATACCGTCGGTGATCTGAGTGAATTTATGAGTCTCCAGGGAATATAGGAAGATGGCGTGCAGATGGTTATCGAGGTCTCGGCTGTAAGCGATCCACTTCGAATCCGGCGACCAGACTTCACCGAAATTAACGCCGAACGAGCCGTAGATCCCCTTATCGACCAGGACTGGTTTGCCGGAAGGTACGTCGACGACCCAGAGACGGAGGTGTTTGTCGGCGAAGGCGATGTGTTTGGAGTCAGGGGACCACGTGGGGCTGTAGAAGTAACTCGGGTTGGGGCCGAGGTCGATGACGGTGGGTGGTTTGAAGCCAGTCTGATCGTGGAGGTAGAGTTGGTATTCGCCGGAGGCGTCGGAAAAGTAGGCAATGGTCTTGCCATCCGGGCTCCATGAGGGGTCGCGTTCGGCGACGGCGGTGGTGTTGGTGAGGTTGCGAGTGTCGCCTTTTTCGCCGGGGACAGTGAAGATTTCGCCCCCTGCTTCGAAGACGGCACGCGCGCCGGTGGGCGAGAGGGAAGCGTTCAAAATGGAGTCTGGGTGGACTGGGGCGAGGTGGGGGACAAGCGAGGCGAGCTCGCCATGGATCTGGATGGGGACGGTTTTGTCCGCATTGGTGCTGGTGTCGATGAGATGAATCGAACCGAACTGTTCGTAGACGAGGCCGCCTGGACCGGACTGGAAAGTTTTGAGGTCATAGCCGGTGTTTTGGACAATGGGAGTGACCTGCTTCGAATTGAGATCGTAGCGATAGAGAGAGGCGTGACCGTCGCGATCGCTGAGGAAGTAGACTGAGCGGCCTACCCAGACGGGGTTCGAGTCATTGGAATTATTGCGGGGCACTTTGACGAGGTCGAGGGTTTTTAGGTCGACGATCCAGATGGGGGTAGTCTGGCCGCCGACGTACTGCTTCCATGCGGGCTCCCATTTGGTAATCGGCTGATAAGCGATGGAGGCACCGTCGGGCGAGAAGGAACCCTCGAAGCCGGAGGGCAGAGGCAGGGGTTCCGGCATGCCGGAGCCGTCGGCATGGACAAGGTAGAGCTTGAGAAAGTGGCGGTAGCTGAGACCTTCGCTGGCAATAAGGACATCTTTGCCATCAGGGGACCAGCCCACGACGTAACTACCCCTGGGATGCCAGGTGATGCGGCGAGGCACGCCGCCAGCGGCCGGGATCACGTACACGTCGGTATTACCCTGCAAGCTGGCGGAATAGGCCACGACGGCGCCATCGGGGGAATAGAACGGGCCGGCCTCGACGTGGCCATCGGAGGTGAGACGTTGGGCCTCGCCGCCATCGCGGGAGACGGTCCAGACATCGTCGGCGTAGAGAAACGCAATGTGATCGCTGGCGAGCGACGGATTGCGGAGCAGGAGGGGTGTCTGGGTTGAAGCAGTTTGAGCCAACGCCAGGACAGGGAAGAGGGCTGCCAGCGCAATTGGGGGCAGCCGAAATAGTTCACGACTCATAGTCGAACCTCCGATAACAGGTGCCGCAGGATCAGGGTGCTGCAGGAACCGAATCAATTCCGGGGAAGTTTGAATCTGTATGCTACCGCATACGATTGGGGCTGCCAACATCCCGACCGCCTGTTTACCTGTTGGCTTACCCGGGCCAGCTGGAACTTAGAAAGCAGGTAGAATGACAATCAGGTGACGGAGGATTCCCCTTGTCAACCGCCGATGGGTCACCGGAAGAACTGGGCAAACGACTGGCGGCCGCGTCAGAACGGCTGCAGGAGCTGCAACGCATTAGACAAGGCGCCTTGCCCGGTGAGATTGCGGCGCTCGATACTATGATCGTGACAGTAGAAGGTGAGATCAGCAGCATCAACGCGAAGATACTTTCTCGCGTATCCGTCAGGTAAAATCAGCAAAGGAGAGAACAGAATGGAAACAAGCGCAATGATCGTAAGCATCGATGAGGAATTACAACGGCTCCGGCAGGCCCGGGAGCTGCTGGCAGGTACGGGCAGCGGTTCCGCGGCAGGGCGAGGGACAAAGAAGAAGCGGCACCACACGATGAGCGCCGAGGGGCGCGCAAGGATAGCGGCTGCACAGCGCGCGCGGTGGGCGAAGCAGAAGAAAGCGGCGAAGAAAGCGGCTTGATTCAGGCGAGGTAACTGGAAGGGACAGGCCTCAAAACGGCTCGGTTACTGCCCTTCGAAGTGGACCATGAACTTAGTTCATCTGCCTCTGCTTAAAGTGTTTTATCCGAGCGACCTGATGATTCTTTCCACGCTCGGGATCAAACCGGGAAATTAGCACAGGGACACCCTGATGTCAGGTCGCGATGTACTGATAGGTTGCCCGGCTTGCCACCCGTTACGACGGATTCTCTTCGCACAACCCCGACGCGCAGCGGCGGGCTTGTGTCGCTCTTTGGATCTTTGCTGCGGCGCTCCGTTCAGAAGAGCAGTGTGAGGTGGTTCGGTATAGCTCACGCTCCTGGGACGCATCCCGGAAAAAGACGAGGACCGATGATCCGATCCTCGTTAGCCGGTCAACTGGTTCGGTGTTTTCGAAGCAACACCGGAATCCGCGGCTGCTGACTGCGACAGAACTTACGGGCTGCCGCCGCCTGCAGCATCAACTTGCCGATAGTCGAATAAGAAAGAGAACGTATGGCTGCGATGGCTCCAGGGACGGCCGGCGCAGCTTGTATGCTCACACGAAGGTTCCGAGCGGATCTCTCGATAAAGCAGATCTACAGTGGAGTGACGATTTCATCGCCTTCCGCTGAAGACTTGTTGCCTGGGCCCCCGAATGCATGGGCCGGTCGATCTCATTGTCTGATTGGAATTCTTCCGGGAGGCGGGGGCAATGGCACGGTGGGGGAATTACGGCAGGGTGGTGTGACCGGGAGGGCTCTGTCTCGTTGGTTAGCTGTAATAATATTCGTATTTGCTGATTGAAAGGGAGTTACTACAGGCCTGAGCCAAACCTATCCGTTAGCTTGCGGTGAATTTGCGGATGGCAGTGCGTTGCCGGTCAGCGGCCGTGCTCTTCGAGATACTTTTCTGCTTCGAGGGCGGCCATGCAGCCGGTTCCTGCCGCGGTAATGGCCTGGCGATAGCGGCGGTCCTGCACATCGCCGCAGGCGAAGACGCCGGGGACGCGCGTGAAGACGTAGTTGTGGGTCTTGATGTAGCCGTCCTCATCGAGGTCGAGCTGTCCGGCGAACATCGATGCATTCGGAATGTGGCCGATGCCGAGAAAAAGGCCGCTGATGTTGAGCACCGACTCGACCCCGGTCACGGTGTCGAGGACGCGGACGCCAGTCACCTCTTTCGACTCGGTGCCGAGGACCTCCATGACGACGGCGTTGGTCATGAAAGCGATTTTGGGATGGGCGATGGCGCGGTCGAGCATAATGCGCGAGGCGCGGAAATGTTCGCGGCGATGGATGAGGGTAACTTTGCTTGCGAAGCGGGTCAGGAAGAGGGCTTCTTCCATGGCTGAATCGCCACCGCCAACGACGGCGATTTCGCGGCCGGAGAAGAAGAAGCCGTCGCATGTGGCGCAGGAGCTGACGCCGTGGCCGATGAGCGCCTGCTCTGAGGGAAGACCGAGCCAACGGGCTGAGGCCCCGCTGGCGATGATGAGGGTGCGGGTATGGACAGTTTCGTGGCCGAGATTGAGGGCGAAGGGGTGTTTGGTGAGGTCGGCGGTGGCGAGGTGGCCGAGGCGAAATTCGGCGCCGAAACGGGAGGCCTGCTTGCGCATGTTCTCGATGAGTTCGGGGCCCTGGATGCCTTCGGGCCAGCCGGGGAAATTTTCGACAAGGGTAGTGATGGAGAGCTGGCCGCCGGGTTCGTGGCCTTCGAGGAGGAGCGGGCTGAGGTTGGCGCGCGCGCTGTAGATTGCTGCTGTGAGTCCGGCGCAGCCGGAGCCGAGGATGACTGTATCGCGGATGTTATCTGCCATTTGCCTGAACTTTCAAATTGTACCTGCGGCGGGTTGATCGACTTTGATCGGCGGACGCGGGGGGGAGTTGGCGCGCGGCCCGAATTGGGAGGGGCGGGCGCGTCCTCCCGAAATGACATGATGCGGCTAACTGGAGGTTCGATTCTTTCGCCGACGGGGCGAGAGGTGTGGGGAAATGGAGTCGGAAGTGGCCGCGGGGTTGGTGGCGGGCGCTTCCGGAGGCCCCGCGATGCGCGGTATGGTTGGATCGGAATCGGCAGGCAAGGTTTTGAAGATGCTGGCTTTTCAGGCGTTGACCGTGATGTTTGGGGTTGAGGCGGCTCATGCGGGAGGGCCGCGGTGGGTTGCTGGTTCAAGCTACTTTAACCCCTCGGTGGAGGGGCAGGCTGTCGTCTGGAGCGGCGGGCAGGTTAGTTATTACACGGACCTCGGTGATCTGAGTGCGGAGGTTAGCCAGGCGCAGGCGAACGCCATGGTGGCAACGGCTGCCGCGGTTTGGAGTGGCGTGAATACGGCGGCGGTGTCGATCACGTGGGGCGGAAGCCTGGCGGAAGATGTGAACGGGGCGAATGTGACTGCCAGGATAAATGGGGTCACGATGCCGGCGGATATTCAGTGGACGGCGACCGGGACGCCGGTTGGGCTGGTTTACGACGAAGACGGTTCGGTGATTGACGCTATTTATGGTCCTGGAGCGAGCTCGGCGCTGGCTTGCCAGGACAACGGCGTGATGGTGACGGTCGACAATTTCGCGGTGACAGGAAACATTGCGCACGCTTTGGTGCTGGTGAATGGTTTGTGCGCGACGACTGCGGAGCACATTGCGAATCTGGAGTATCAGCTGATTCGGGGGTTCGGGAGGGTGCTGGGGCTGGATTGGTCGCAGACGAATGAGGAGATGTTCGTGGGCGACCAGGTCACGACGGATGGGCTGGCGGGTTGGCCGGTGATGCATCCGATGGAGCGGTTGTGCAACGGCGGGGGTGGGGCTTGCATGTCGAGTCCGACGCAGTTGCGGGCGGATGATGTAGCCGCTCTGAATCGGCTCTATCCGGTTACCGCTGCGAATATTGGAGGGTTGTCCGGGAAGACGCTTACGGCTGCGGCGACGATCTCTGTGCAGGGGACGGTTACATTTGGGCGCGGGCAGGGGATGCAGGGAGTCAACGTGGTGCTGCAGCCCCTGGTCAACGGCGTGCCCGATGTGCGGTATACGGCGACTGCGGTGAGCGGGGTGTTTTTTGCCGGCCATGTGGGCAATCCGGTCACTGGAACTACCGATGCGGAGGGGAATCCGTTGGACCGGTTCGGAAGCAATGATGCTTCGCTCGAGGGATTCTTCGATCTCAGCCGAGTTCCCCTCCCGCCGGGGGCGACTTCTGCGCAGTATCAGTTGACTTTTGAAACTCTGAACCCGTTGTACACGGGGACGCTGTCGGTTGGACCTTATACAACCGGGCAGGTGACGCCTTCCGGGACCATGCCGGTGATTGGGCTGGGGACGCTGAGCGCGGGTTCCACTGTTACGCAGACGGTGCTGATCGAGGACGCTGCGGACCAGACGCAAAGCGGAGCGGACGGGACGGAGGGTTCGCCGGCAAATGTACCTGGCACGGGCGAGTGGACTGGGCGGATTACCGGGTATGGACACTCGGGTTGGTTCCAGTTTTGGGGGCGTGCGGGGTGCGAGTTCACCGTCGAAGCGCAGGCTCTCGATGAGAATGGGATGGCTACGGAAAGCAAGGCAGAAGTTGTTATCGGTGCGTGGAACGGGACAGATGCGGTAGGCGTTTTGCCGGTGACGGGGACGGCGCAGCCTTTTAGCGGTAATGTGCCTGGACTGACGACGCTTCCGGTGCTGACGGTGGCGGACAGCGAGGTTCGGCTTGGATTGGCCGATCTGCGCGGAGATGGACGTCCGGACTATACATATCGCGGCCGGATTTTGTACGCGGACAGCGTGACTCCGGCGAGGCTGCCGGTTGCGGGTGGGCAGATCGTGATCGAGGGGATGGGGTTCAGTCCATCGGTTGGGGTTTCAGTGAACGGCGTGGCGGCGCAGGTAACGACCGTGACACCGAATGTGATCGTCGCGACGGCTCCGGCGTCTGCTGGGGATACGGGCAGCGCGACTGTGCAACTGCTGGACACCCAGACGCTGGGGGTGGCGCAGATTATCGCAAGCTACGATGCCGAAGCTGATGATGCTATTGCGCTGGTGGCAGCGCCGATGGGTTCGGTTGGCCTTGGGGTGCCCGAGACTTTTGCTGTACGGGCGATGAATGTCACGACGCAGAGTCCAGCCGCGGGCGTGACAGTGACGTTTGCTCTGACGGAGGGAACGGCGGCGCTGGGGTGCGGGCAGATTTCATGCAGCGTGCCTACTGCCGGCGACGGAACGGCGAATCTTGGTGTTATTGCCAATTCGACGGCGCTGGCGCAGATTACGGCTTCTCTGACCAGCGGGAGCAGTGTGATTGCCGAATTTACCGGGACTGCTCCGCCGTCGATCGTGGCGTTGACGCCGAATCTGTACATTGCTTTGGGGGCGACGGTGGAATGGCCGGTGCAGGCGACGGTGGTGAATCCTTCGGGGAGTGCGGTGTTTGGGCAGAGCGTTAGCTGGACAGCGGGGGGCTCGGGGGTGAAACTCGCGGCTGGGCAAAGCGTCAGCGATGCGGATGGGATAGCGGGGAACCAGGTGAGCGCTGGACCGTTTAGCGCAAGCGTCGATTCTTCGGTGAGCGGGTGCCTTCCAGGGACTGCGGAATGCGCGACTTTCGCCGTGACGCCGGTGCATCCGGAAGACGCCGTTCTGTCTCCGTGGAGCGGGACGTTGCAGTACGTTTCCCTGAGCCAGGGATTCGCGCCGGTGGTGCTGCGTGTAATGGATGCGTTCGGGCATCCGCTGGCTGCAGCAGCAGTCACATTTGCAGAGACGCTGTATGGTTGGGCGGAGCCGTGCCCGGCGCAGGGAGGATGCGCGGCTGCGCCCGTGCTTGGCCAGCAAATGGTGCAGGCGACGTCGGGGATCGACGGGTCGGTTACGCTGACGCCTATGTCATCGGAAGGGCTGGCGGGTCGGCTAATGGTGACAGCGGTGACCGGGGATGCGGCGCTCAGTTTTGAACTGGATGCCCATCCGTGAGGATTGCGAAAGTAGATTGCGGAAAGGGGATCGTGCGAACCGCGCGCGATGAATTTCGCTCTGTGCTTTACGAGGGGGGAGAAGACCGATAACCTCAGGGCATCCTTGTGCTGAGGTCTTTCGATTTCGAGCCGCCCATTTGTTCATCCCGATGAGGCAACCTCGCTGCGCTGCGATGGGATCAGCGTGGAGCAGATGGCGCGCCAGTTTGGAACCCCGCTGTATCTTTATTCGGCCGGCCATATTTCCGAGCGGCTAAGGTTGTTTCAGAACGCTTTCAGCTCTGTGCCGCATCTGGTTTGCTACGCCGTAAAAGCTAATTCGAACCTTGCGATTCTAGAGTTGCTGGCGAAGCGGGGCTCCGGGTTCGATGTGGTTTCAGGCGGCGAGCTGGAACGGGTGCTAGCCGCCGATCGCACGGCAGGGGAGAGGGTCGTATTCTCCGGGATTGGCAAGACCGCCCCGGAGATGGACCTGGCTTTGCGGGCGGGGATCCTCCTTTTTAATGTGGAGAGCGAGGGAGAGCTGGATCTGCTCGGGGAGCGAGCTGCAAAGCTGCGCAAGCGGGCGCGAATGGCGCTGCGGGTGAATCCGGATGTTTTTGCGGAGACTCATCCATATATATCGACGGGAATGCGGGAGCACAAGTTTGGGATCGACATTCGACGGGCGCGGAAGGTTTACCGGAAAGCGGGGAAGTATCTGGAGCCGAGCGGCGTGAGCGTGCACATTGGCTCGCAGATTCGCAGCGCGGAGCCGTTTGGTGCGGCGGCTGAACGCGTGGGGAAGCTGATCGGGGAATTACGGAAGGATGGTCATGCGATCCGGTATATGGACGCTGGTGGCGGGCTCGGCGTTGAGTATCACGCCGATCGCCCGTTCGATGCCGAGGAAAAAGTGCGCCAGTATGCGGAAGCGCTGATTCCGGTGGCAGAATCTGTGGGTGGGTTAAAGCTGCTGCTGGAGCCCGGGCGGTTTCTTGTGGCGCAGGCGGGGGCACTGGTGGCGCGGGTGCTTTATGTGAAAAAGAACGGCAGGAAAAAGTTCGTAGTTGTGGATGCGGCGATGAACGATCTGATTCGGCCGGCGCTTTATCAGGCGCATCACGAGATCGTTCCGGTGGTGCAGAGCGGGGGGGCGCGAAATCGCGGGCGGAGGAAGATGGTGGCGGATGTGGTGGGTCCTGTGTGCGAGACAGGCGATTTTTTTGCGCGGGATCGCAAGCTGGCGCGAGTGGAGCCGGGGGATCTGGTGGCGATTCTGGATGCGGGGGCTTACGGGATGTCGCTCGCATCGAATTACAATTCCAGGCCTCGCGCCGCGGAGGTGCTTGTGGAGGGGCGGCGGGCGCGGCTGATCCGGCGGCGCGAAACTGTCGCGGACATGCTGGCTGCAGAGCGCGGGAAGCTCTCCCTCTGATATTTTGGTGAGTCTTCCGATTGCGACTTGGCGGAGTAATGGAGGTTTGAGATGCGGGTTCGAGGGAACCTTGTGTGGTTGGTGGCGTTTGCGTGCGCCGCGATAGCCGTTTCGGCGGGAGCTGCCGATGACCTGACCGTCAAGACGGACAAGGGCAAGATTCACGGGAAGAGAAGCGATGACGGACAGGTTCGCACCTTTCTGGGAGTGCCGTATGCGGCGCCGCCGGTTGGGCCGTTGCGCTGGAAGGCTCCGCAACCGGCGGAGAAGTGGAAGGGTGTGCGGGAGACAGCCAGCTTCGGTTCGCGGTGCATGCAGCCGGATATTTATCACGATATGCATTTTCGCGATCCAGGCGTGAGTGAGGATTGCCTGACGCTGAATGTATGGGCGCCGGTAGTGGACAAGCACACGAAGCTGCCGGTGATGGTGTGGATTTATGGCGGTGGGTTTGTGGCCGGAGCGACGTCGGAGCCGCGACAGGATGGGGAGCACCTGGCGCACAAAGGCGTGATTGTTGTGTCGATGAATTACCGGCTGGGGTTGTTTGGGTTCTTTGTGCACCCTGGTTTGACGGCCGAGTCGGCGCAACATGCGGCCGGCAATTATGGGCTGATGGATCAGACAGCGGCGCTTGCATGGGTACGGCGAAACATTGGAGCGTTCGGGGGTGATGCGGAGAACGTGACGTTGTTTGGCGAGTCCGCGGGATCGTTTTCGGTGAGCGCGCAGATGGCTTCGCCGCTGGCGCAGGGGTTGTTTGCGCATGCGATCGGGGAGAGCGGCGCGGCTTTTTACAGCCACGGTTTGTCATTTGCGCCTTTGGCGGAGAGGCTGACGAGCGATCCGGCATATGCTTTGTCGGCTTTTGGGACGTCGGATCTGGCGGCATTGCGGGCGATGAGCGCGGACGATCTGATGCAGAAGATGGCGACGCAGACGGGACCGGGGAGTGGGCATATCAGTCCTGACGTGGACGGATATTTTTTGCCGGAGAGCGTGGAGCAGATTTACAAGGAGGGCAAGCAGGCGCATGTTCCGCTGATGGCGGGTTGGAATCGCGACGAGCCGAGCGCGCTGGCGGTGAATTATCCGCAGCCGCCGACGGTGGCGAGCTTTGAGCAGACGGCGGAGAAGAGTTTCGGGGCGCGGTCGGCGGAGTTTTTGCAGGTTTATCCGGCGGCGACGGATGCGGAGGCGGTGCGGTCCGCGATCGATTTTGCAGGGGACAGCTTTATCGCCTTTTCGACGTGGGAGTGGCTGGAGGCGCAGGCAGCGACGGGCGGCGCGGCGGTCTACCGTTATCATTTCGAGCGGCCTTCTCCGGCGGATAAGTATCATCCTGCTGGGTCGGGAGCTTTTCATTCGGATGAGATTGAATATGTGTTTGGGACTCTGAATTCGCGGACGGACGCGGTTTGGCAGCCGGAGGACCAGAAGCTGAGCGACCTGGTTGAGACTTACTGGACGAACTTTGCGCGGAGCGGGAATCCGAACGGGGCCGATGCGCCGGAGTGGCCGCAATATAACCAGGGAGATGGGTGGAAGCTGATGCATCTGGATGTGAACTCGGCGACGGGACCGGATGAGCATCGGGGGCGGTATCTTTTTTTGCAGAATGCGTGGGCTAAGGCGGAGTGAGTTAGCGGCGGCGGGCCGGAGCACAGGGCGGATGGAGGGGGTGCCCACCCGGGGGTGGGGCTCCGGCAAGTTGCTGGCGTTGCGGGACTTCGACGGGGGCGGTTTTGGTGTGTGGCATCTTGTTGAAAAGGCAGGTACAGGGAACGGGTAATTGGCAACGGCGTTGAGCATCGAGTGTCTCGGAGCATAGAACATAAGAAGGAGTCAGTCGCAAATCAAAAGCCTCGCGCTGGCGAGGCTTTTGATTTATGGGATTCAGGGGAGAATTTTTCCTTTCCCCCTATTATTAGAATACCAAGGCTGGAGGGAAAAACCGCCAACTTTTTTGGCGTAAGTTGGGTTGTAAGTAGGTTGGAATGTGGGGTTGTTACTTTGGATTTTGGGGATGGGGGTTGACAGATTCTCCACATTGGGGGGCGTAAGCAGATTACGGGCTACAGGGGGTGTTGGCTGAGCGGCGCGTTTCGGATTATTGCGCCTGGCATTTTTCGAGATAGAGTGAGCATCTTTTCCAAAATGGGCCTGCTGCG
>CAZSWI010000068.1:0-15023 GCA_964610635.1 uncultured Acidobacterium sp. | reverse complement strand
CAGCGCCTTCCGATCCGCCTCTACCGTCTGGTTCAGGATTTGCTGCAGCATGTCCTGCCCGCGAATCTCAAAATAATATTCGGCCAGCGATGCCTGCTCGGTCAGCTTTTCATTCTCCAGATCCGCCGCGCTCACCTGCGCCGCATATTGTGCCTCGCGCACCTCATTGCGAATTTTCCCCCACAAATCCGGAACCCAGGAGACTTCCAGCGGCGCTGACCAGAGCGTGCTCGTCTGGCCGGTATTCGCCTCCGTAGAATGCTGCAAATTGCCAGATGATTTCGACCGGTTCCACGCCGGATTCGCCGTGATCGTTGGCCAGAACTGCGCCCTCGCTTCAGCAACCAGCGCCCGCGCTTCCATGTACTGCTCGAAATACTGCTTGATGTTCTGGTTGTTGATGTTCAGCTGCTCTTCCAGCGTGTTCAGCTCCGGCTCGTGAAAGACCTCCCACCAGTTGCCCCGCAACATCGCATCCTGGGGGCTCGCGACCTTCCATCCCCCCTGGTCCTGGAAGTTCACCGTCGATTCCTTGTAATTCGCCGCCGTCACCTGCGGCGGCGCGGGCGCGTGATACTTCGGCCCCACCGTACAACCAGCCAGACCCGCGAGCAGCGCCAGCGCGCCAGCCGCACCCAGCCGCCGGCGCGAGCCATATTCGATCATGATCGTGCCCTTCCCTCCGCTCATGACGTGGCTCCTTCAATCTCCGGATGGAGCGTATCGTGCGTTTTGCCCGAAATCCGCAACCGCAGCCCATCCAGAGCCAGATAGACAACCGGCGTCGTGTACAGCGTGATCAGCTGGCTCACCAGCAGCCCCCCCACAATCGTAATTCCCAGCGGCCGGCGCAGCTCGGAACCAGTGCCGCTCCCGAATGCCAGCGGCAGTGCCCCGCAAATCGCCGCCATCGTCGTCATCATGATGGGCCGAAAGCGCAGCATACAAGCCTCAAAGATCGAATCGTAGGTCGACTTCTGCTCCTCGCGCTCCGCCATCAGCGCAAAATCGATCATCATAATCGCGTTCTTCTTCACAATCCCGATCAGCAAAATAATTCCGATAATCGAGATGACGTTCAGGTCGATGTTGAAGATCATCAGCGCCAGCATCGCCCCGATGCTGGCCGACGGCAGCGTCGTAAGAATCGTGATCGGATGCACCAGGCTCTCATACAAAATCCCCAGCACGATATACACAGCCAGCACCGCCGTGATCACCAGATATTTCTCCGACGCCAGCGAAGACTGGTAAGCCTGCGCCGTCCCCGCAAAGAACCCATGCACTGTCGAAGGCATTCCCAGCCGCGTTTCCATCTCGCTCACTTCGCGTGTAGCGTCGCTGAGCGACATCCCGTTGGCCAGGTTGAACGACACCGTCACCGAGGGGAACAGTCCGGTATGGTTCACCTGCAGCGGCGTGGTGCTCGTCTGCGCCTTCGTCACCGTCGCGAGCGGTGAAATCATCCTGATGCCCGCCCCTCCCGACGATCCGCCTGGCGTGAACCAGATGTCCTTCAATCCATCCGGCGATTCCCAATACTGCGGAGCAACCTCCAGTACCACGTAATACTGGTTCAGCTGCGTGTAAATCACCGACACTTCCGATTGCCCAAAGGCTGCGTAGAGCGAAGAATCGAGCGTCTGCGGAGTCTGTCCCAGCCGCGCCGCCGTCACGCGATCGTAGGTCAGCATCTCCTCCAGTCCCCCATTTTGCTGATCGGTATTCACGTCCTGCAAGCCGGGCAGCTTCCTCATGTTTGTCAGCAACAGCGGTCCCCACTTTGCCAAATCCGGAATATTGTCGGACTGAATCGTGTACTGATAGAGCGCATTGCTGCCCCGGCCCCCGATGCGCAGATCCTGCACCGGCTGCAGAAATGCCGACGCAATGGGCAGCCGATTCATCTTCGGCCGCAACTCATTGATCACCTGCATCGCGCTGTCCTTGCGTTGCCCGGGGCCATTGCCCAGCGGCTTCAGCGCAACGTAGATGAACCCTCCGTTGCTGGCGCCGTTACCTCCCGTATATGCATTCGCGTGCGCCACAGCCGGGTTCGACTTAATCACCTTCATCAATTGCTGGACGGAATAATTCATGAATGGGAACGACGCGTCCTGCGGTCCCTGCACCCCGCCCACAATCGCGCCCGTGTCCTGCTGCGGGAAGAATCCGGTCGGAATCCTGAGGATGATCACCAGGTTCAGCGCAATCGTCAGCCCCAGCACAATCAGGATCAGCACCGGATTGTCGAGCGCCCACGTCAAAGAGTGCCGGTAGATGGAAAGCAGCCCGTTGAAGAACTTCTCGCTCGTCCGATAGAACCAGTTATGTCTCTCATCCCTGTCCTGGTGCTTCAGCAGCTGCGCGCACATCATCGGCGTCGTGGTCAGCGAAATCACCATCGAAACCACAATCGCCACCGAAAGCGTGATCGCAAACTCGCGGAACAGCCGCCCGATGATGCCGCCCATCATCAGTATCGGAATAAAAACGGCAATCAGCGACATGCTGATCGAAAACACCGTGAACCCGATCTCCTGCGCCCCCACCAGCGCGGCATTCAACGGCGGCATCCCGCTTTCCAGATGACGAGTGATGTTCTCCATCACCACAATCGCGTCGTCCACCACGAACCCCGTCGCAATCGTCAGCGCCATCAGTGAGAGATTGTCGATGCTGAAATCCAGCATGTACATCACCGAAAACGTCCCGATCAGCGACACCGGCACAGCCACGCTGGGGATCAACGTAGCCCGGGGGCTGCGCAGAAACACAAACACCACCAGCACCACCAGCACCACCGAGCCCACCAGCGTACGCTCCACCGTATCCACCGAAGCGCGAATCGTCGTAGTGCGATCCAGAACGATCGTCGTCTTGATGCCCTGCGGCAGCACCGCCTCCAGAAAAGGCAGCTGCGCATTGATGTTATCGACGGTCTGAATAATGTTCGCGCCCGGCTGCCGAAAAATAATGATGAATACCGCTCGCGTCCCATCCATGTATCCCGCCGTCCGGATGTTCTGCGTCGAGTTGTACACCCCCGCTACATCGGAGAGCCGCACCGCCGCACCATTGTGCGTGCCGACGATCAGGGAAGCATAATCCGGCGCCTGCGATATCTGATCGTTGGTGATGATGTCGGCGGTCACCGCCCCGTTCGAGAGCTGGCCTCTCGGCGAATGCGAGTTTTGCAAACTGAGCACCGACTGCACGCTGCCCAGCGTCTGTCCAAAACTCTCCAGCTTCGTCGGGTCCACCTCCACGCGCACCGATGGCGTAGCGCCCCCGCCCACCGCCACCTGACCAACACCGTTGATCTGCGAAAGCTTCTGCTCGAGAATCGTCGACGCCAGATCGTAAATCTTCGTCACGTCGTACTTGTTCGAGGTCAGCCCCAGAATCATGATCGGCGCATCGGAAGGGTTCACTTTACGGTAAGAAGGATTCGATGGCAGGTTGGACGGCAGGTACGTTCGCGCCGCGTTGATGGCCGCCTGCACGTCGCGCGCCGCGCCATCGATGTTCCGGCTCAGATCGAACTGCATCGTGATGTTCGTCCCGCCCAGCGAACTCGACGACGTCATCTCCGTGATACCGGCCACGTGCCCCAGCTGCCGCTCCAGCGGCGTAGCCACTGACGCGGCCATAATCGCCGCGCTCGCCCCAGGCAGGCTGGCGCTCACGCTGATCGTCGGAAAATCCACCTGCGGCAGCGGCGAAACCGGCAGCACCAGAAATGCAATCGCCCCTGCTATTGCCACCGCAATCGTCAGCAGCGTTGTCCCCACCGGGCGCCGGATGAATGCCCATGAAAAGCTCACAGGCTGCTCTCCTCGGACTGCTGCATCCCCGCATGCTGCGCCGCCTGCGACGAAGGACGCTTCCCGGAAATCCTCTGCGCGATGCGATCGAAGAAAATATAGATAACCGGCGTGGTATAGAGCGTCAGAACCTGGCTCAGAAGCAGGCCGCCCACCATCGCAATGCCCAGCGGACGCCGCAGCTCCGACCCAAGTCCCGTCCCCAGCGCCAGAGGTAACCCCCCCAGCAGCGCCGCCATCGTCGTCATCATGATCGGACGAAAGCGCAGCATGCTCGCTTCGAAAATCGCCTCCGTCGACTCCTTGCCGTGTTCCCTCTCCGCCTCCAGCGCAAAGTCCACGATCATGATCCCGTTCTTCTTCACAATTCCGATCAGCAGGATGATCCCGATGATCGCCACCACGCTCAGGTCCTGCCGGAACAACATCAACGCCAGCAGCGCGCCCACCCCCGCCGATGGCAGCGTCGAAAGAATCGTGATCGGGTGAATGAAGCTCTCGTACAGTACTCCGAGCACGATATAGACCGTCACCAGCGCCGCCAGAATCAGCAACGCCTCATTCGACAGCGAATTCTTAAACGACGCCGCCGTTCCCTGAAAGTCCGCCTGCAGACTCGCCGGGAAATGCAGCTTGGTGGCAACTTTGTCGATGTCCTCGATCGCCGTCCCCAGCGACGCGTTGTTCGCCAGGTTAAACGACACCGTCACTGAGGGGAACTGCCCCTGGTGGTTGATCGAGAGCGCCTCCGTCGTGATCGACGCGTGAGTAAACGCGCTCAGCGGAATCGCGTTCGCCCCAACCGACGAGGTGGTCGTGTTGGCCGTGGTCCCGGCTGTGGTCCCCCCGCTCGCAGACGACGTGCCCTGCGCGCTCGTGGTACCCGCCAGCACGCCCGCCGGCGCACCTAAAACCCCCGCAGAGGGCGTGTATTTTACCGAGCTGGTCGTTGCGTTCGATCCCGCCGAAGACGACGCCGACGAGGAGAACGACGTCACCGCTCCCGCCCCGCTCGCCCCCGAAGACGCGCTGCTCTGGATGTAGAGATCGCTGAGATTGCCGGGATTCTGCTGCCACTCCGGCGCCGTTTCCAGCACCACATGATACTGGTTTAGCTGCGTATAGAGCGTGCTGATCAACCGCTGCCCATATGCGTCGTACAGCGTATTATCGATCGTCGTCGGCGCGATCCCCAGTCGAGAAGCCGTCACCCGATCGATCATCAGCGACACCGCGCGGCCCCCCGTCTGCTGGTCCGTCGCCACGTCTTCCAGTTCCGGCAGCTTCTTCAACTGGGCAACAAACTTGTTCGTCCACTCATTCAGCTCGGCCGTGTCCGGATCTTCCAGCGTGTACTGGTATTGCGTGCGGCTCACGCGATCGTCCACCGTGATGTCCTGCACCGGCTGCATGTAAAGGTGCATGCCCGAAACGGAGATGTTGTTCTGCAGCCTCCGGATCACATCCGACGCGCTCATATTCCGCTCGTTCAGCGGCTTCAGGTTGATCGAAATGCGCCCGCTGTTCAGCGTGGTATTGATTCCATCCGCGCCGATAAACGACGACAGGCTCTCGACCGCCGGATCCTGCAGAATCGTATTCGCCAGCGCCTGCTGTTTCGCGGCCATCGCCTGAAACGATATATCCTGTGGAGCCTGCGAGATTCCCTGAATCACCCCCGTGTCCTGCACCGGGAAAAAACCCTTCGGGATCACGATGTACAGCACGATGGTCAGGACCAGTGTCCCTAAAGCGATCAGCAGCGTGATCCCCTGGTAGCGCAACACCACTCGCAGCGTGCGCCCGTAAAAATCGATCATCCGATTGAAAACGTGCTCCGACGAACGGTAGAACCGGGTCTGCTGCGCCTCGGGATTATGGCGCAGAATACGCGCGCACATCATCGGCGTCAGGGTCAGCGAAACCACCGCGGAAATCACGATCGTCACCGCCAGCGTCACGGCGAATTCCCGGAACAGCCGCCCCACCACATCGCCCATGAAGAGCAGCGGGATCAGCACCGCGATCAGCGAAACCGTCAGCGAAATAATAGTGAAGCCGATCTGCTCCGCCCCGGTTAGCGCTGCCTCCATGGGAGACATCCCCTCTTCCAGATAGCGCGAGATGTTCTCGATCATCACGATGGCATCGTCCACCACGAAGCCCGTGGAAATCGTCAGCGCCATCAGCGACAGGTTGTCGAGGCTGTAGCCCAGCGCATACATCGCCGCCAGCGTGCCCACCAGCGACAGGGGCACCGCCGCGGCCGGAATGATCGTGGCATAAAGACTGCGCAGGAACAGGAAGATCACCACAATCACCAGTACGATGGTCAGCCCCAGCTCGAATTCGACGTCATTCACCGAAGACTGAATGCTGATCGTCATATCCGTCAGCGTCGACACGCGAATAGACGCCGGCAGATTTGTTTCCAGCTGCGGCAGTATCTTCTGGATGCTCTTGACCACATCGATGGTGTTCGCGCCCGGCTGCCGCTGGATGTTCAGAATCACCGCAGGCGTCTTGTTCATCCACGCCGCCTGCAAATTGTTTTCCACCCCGTTGATCACCCGGGCTACATCGTGCACAAATACCGGCGCGCCGTTCCGGTACGCAACCACCACATCCTTATATTGGCTGGCGTCGCTGATCTGATCGTTGGAGTCGATCTGATAGTCCTGCCGCGGCCCGTCAAAATTTCCCTTCGCGGAATTCACACTGGTAGCCACCAGCGCCGTCCGCAGATCCTCCATATTCAGCCCGTATGAAGACAGCTTCACTGGGTTCGCCTGGATCCGCACCGCCGGCTTCTGCCCACCGCTGATGCTCACCAGACCCACGCCCGCCAACTGCGAAATCTTCGGAGCCAGCCGCGTGTCCACCAGGTCTTCCACCAATGACAGCGACATTGAATCCGACGTGATCGCCATGGTTAGAATCGGCGCATCCGCGGGATTGGTCTTGTTGTAGACCGGCGGCGTCGGCAGGTCGGATGGAAGGAATGACTGCCCGCCATTGATCGCCGACTGCACTTCCTCCTCGGCCACATCGATCGACAGCGAAAGATTGAACTGCAGCACGATCACCGAAACGCCGCCGGCACTCGTCGACGTCATCTGGCTCAGCCCCTGCATCTCGCCAAACTGCCGCTCCAGTGGAGCGGTAATCGTGGTTGCCGTCACGTCTGGGCTCGCGCCCGGATAAAACGTCAGCACCTGGATCGTCGGATAGTCGACTTCAGGCAGCGCCGACATGGGCAGCTGCGTATACGCAACAATGCCCGCCAGCAGGATCGCGACCATCAGCAGCGATGTCGCCACCGGCCGCAGAATGAATGGGCGGGACGGACTCACGGAGCGTTGCTCTCACCGGAAATCGATGTTTGCGTGTCCGGAATGCCCACTTTGGACAGCGTCACGTCGGATTGATCCTGCAGCTTGTCGAAGCTGCTGTTCGCAACCATCACACCCGATGCGATTCCCTGCACCGCCGTCCATCCATTGTCGGTCGCGCCCGTCTTCACCACCTGCATCACCACGTGATACTGAGCCTTTTCTCCGCTGCCGCCGGCCCCGCCCTGACCCGATGCTCCAGCCTGAGCGCCGCCGCCCTTAGCCCCGCCGCCCTGGTTTCCTCCACCTTTGCGGCTCCCCCCACCCTGACTCGTCCCGCCATTCGGACTCGCGTTACTCGAGCCCGGGTTCCCCTGCGACGACGCCGCATTCGGATTCCCCGCTCCTGGCTTGATCAGATAAACAAATGCCGTGTCGCCGTTATGCTGGATCGCCGACGATGGCACCAGAATCTGGTTCTCCAGCGTGTTCACCAGCAAGCGCGTGTTCACAAACTCGTTCGGGAAAAGCGCACCGTTGGCGTTCTGAAACTGAGCCCGGGCCTTCACCGTGCCTGTGGTCGTGTCGATCTGGTTGTCCACCGTCAGCAGCTTGCCCGTCCCGACCTGATTGGCATTCGAACGATCCCACGCCTCCACGCTCAGCGTCGCACCCTTGCGCATCTGCGCCAGCACCTGGCCAAGATTGTCTTCCGCCAGCGTGAAGATCACCGTAATCGGCTGCATCTGCGTCACCACCACAAGCGTCGTTGTCGAGTTCGCCGTTACCAGATTGCCCGGGTCCATCAGCCGCAGGCCCACCCGCCCCGTGATCGGTGAAGTGATGTGGCAGTACGCGACCTGCACCTGGTCGTACTGCACCACTCCTTCATCGTTCTTCACCGTCCCCTGATCCTGCATCACCAGCTTTTCCTGGTCCTCAAGCGTCTGCCGCGGAATGGCGTTCTTCGCCCAGGCCTGCTGATACCGCGTCAGGTCCATCTGCGCCTCGGCCAGCAGGTTTTGATCCCGCTCGAGAGACCCCTGCGCCTCCGCCAGCTGTGCCGCATAAGGCCGCGAGTCGATGTCAATAAGCGGATCGCCCTTCCTGACAAACTGCCCCTCGCGATAATGCACTTCCGTGATCACGCCCGTGACCTGCGCCGTGATCGAATCCGTGTAGACCGGGGTCACCGTCCCTATCGCATCGAGATAAATTCCCAGGCTTCCCGTCTTCGACGTCGCCGGAACCACCGGCACCGGTCCCGTCATCATCCCGCGACGGCCGCCGCCCATCGCCGCCTGCTGGCTTTTCTGGTGCTGCGTGATCACCCAGTAAAAAAGCAATCCAAAGGCAACCAGAACCACCACCCAGATCCAGCGGTGCCGCCGCGTCTTCTTAGGCGGGGTGGTGGACTCGGGCAGCTGATGATCCGGCGGGGCAATCGAGGCGGAAGGTTGAGTGCTCATCTTCTGTTGTGTCGGTCTTGTTCGTTCAAAGTGGATTTCCCAAGGGGGAAAAGCGCAATTTCGCCCGGGAACAGGCGTGTACGGAAACTTGCGTCAAATCCGGAGTTTATCACCGCGGCGAATTGCCCCGTCCCGTAACCAGAAATACCTGAAGGCCCATCCGCAGAACCGGCCCTGCGGCTGTGATGCAGACACAATTAGTGACGGACCACCCCCAAAAATGGTCGCAAAGTCGATGCCGGCTCCGCCACCCGCCCGCCTCAAACCTCCCAGGATACTATCGAATGAATCGGTAACAACTTACGCTCGATGCCTCCGCATCCAACCCTCCATCCTGGCGAAGTTCCGCCGCAATCCCATATCCTCCGGCTCCGGCCGGCAAACCTCCACCTGTGACTCCATGAGCGGCAACGGAAACTCGGGCTCCCAAAACGCATGGGGGGATCGGATTCGCGCCCTCCGCAACGTCCCTCTGGTCCTGAAAATTCTCTGGGAGGCGGGCCGCACCGTCGTTACCTGGGGATTGATCCTGCGCGTCGTTCAGCCGGTTGTCACCCTTGGCATCGTCAGCGTCGCGGCGAAGATCGTCACCGGCGTGGCCAACGCCCTCCAGCATAAGCCGCAGTTTCCGCACTTCTGGTGGTGGGTCGGGTCGGAAGTCGCCCTGGCGCTCGTCGTCGGCGTCCTCGCCCGCACCGTCGACTACACCGACCAGATCCTCGCCGACCGTTATACCAACCACGTCAGCGTTCAGGTAATGCGGCAGGCCGCTCAGCTCGACCTGACCACCTACGAAGACCCTGCCTTTTACGACCGCCTGGAGCGCGCCCGCGTGCAGGCCACCGACCGCCTTGCCATGATCCAGCAAATGGGCAGGCTTTTTCAGGAGATCGTTCAGACCCTCATCTGGAGCGGCGTCCTCGTCTATCGCTCGCCCCTCATGATTCTGCCGCTGGTTGCCGGCGTGCTGCCGTCGTTTATCGGCGAAACCCACTTCGCCTTTCTCGGCTACGAAAAGAATTTCCGCCAAACGCCGCGCAAACGCATCATGGACTACCTCCGCCAGGTCGGCGGCAGCAAAGAAGCCGCCAAAGAGCTCAAGCTCTTCAACCTCAGCGATTACCTGACCAACCGTTTCCGCACCCTGTCGCAGCAGATTTACGAAGAGAACGTCCAACTCGCCAACAAGAAGATGCTCTGGGGCGGCCTGCTCTCCCTGATCAGCACCATCGGCTACTACAGCGCCTACGTCTTCGCCATTTACGAGGCCATCTCCGGCAGGTATCCCACCATCGGCGTCTTCGCCCTTATCACCGCGGCCATCCAGCAGGCTCAGACCAACTTCCAGCAAGCCTTTTCCACCGCGTCGGGCATCGCTGACCAGGCTCTCTTCCTCACCGATCTCATCGCGTTTTTCGACATCAAACCCACCGTTCAGGACAAGCCGTTCGCCCTCCCCGCGCCCAGGCCCATCCGTCGCGGCTTCGAATTCCGCAACGTCTCCTTCGCCTACCCCGGCACCGAGCGCCGCGTCCTCAAAAACTTCAACTTCTCCATCCATCCGGGCGAGCGCATCGCCCTCATCGGCGAAAACGGCCAGGGCAAAACCACCGTCGTCAAGCTCATCACCCGCCTCTACGATCCCACCGAAGGCCAGATCCTCCTCGACGGCGTCGACCTGCGCGACTACTCGATCGACGACCTCCACCGCGAGATGGGCGTCATCTTCCAGGACTTCATGCGCTACGAGATGACCGTCCGCGAAAATATCGGGGTCGGTCAGGTCGAAATCAAGCACAGCGACGAAGACATCGCGATCGCCGCCGGGAAAAGCCTCGCCTCCGAAGTCATCCAAAAGCTCTCCGATGGCTACGACCAGATGCTCGGCCGCCGCTTCGTCAGCGGAGTCGATCTGTCCGGCGGCGAGTGGCAGCGCATCGCCCTGGCCCGCGCTTACCTGCGCGACGCCCAGTTGCTCATCCTCGACGAGCCTACCGCCGCCCTCGATGCCAAAAGCGAGCTCGAAGTCTTTGAACGTTTCGCGGAACTGACCTCCGGCAAGATGGCTCTGCTCATTTCCCACCGATTCTCAACGGTTCGCATGGCCGACCGCATCGTAGTACTCTCGGGCGGCCGTCTGGTCGAAGAAGGAACCCACCAGCAGCTGATCGCCCTCGGTGGACAGTACGCGGAGATGTTCGAAATGCAGGCTGCCAGTTATCGCTAGCGCCTGTTAACAGGCCCGGGGCATTCATCCGATGAAGTTCATGTTTTGAAAGGACACAGCTTCACTCCTTGCCGTAAAGGTCGTTGTTTTGAGGGGGCACAGTTTCACACCTCGCAGAAAAATTCGCCTTCGCCACTGAAAAGTGAAGGGGCATGACTTTCAGTCATGCCGTTAAGCCCGCAAAATGATGCGGGCTTTAGCTCCTGAGGCATTGTTTTACAGGCTCAGGCGACTTTTTCTGCAAGGTGTTCGGCTATGCCGAAAAAGACAGCGAAATCTGGCCGGCTTTAGCCGCTGAGGGATGATTTTTTGAGTCCGTCAGACCCTTGCCGGCTCACAAACAAACCGTATCGCTGCAGAGGTTTATGTTATGACGGGACAGGTAACGATGATTAACGAACAGCGCTTGCGCGATGCGGGTCTGGTGCCGGATCACCTCCGCGCCGCCGCTCGCGAAGATGCCCATCGCTGGGCGACCGTCCACGGCTCCAAAGATCTCGGCCCTTTCGACAAGCGCGTCGATGCCGCCCGCGAACAACTCGACGCCCTCTTCCAGGAGCTGGACCACCTGCCCACCGAAGGCTGGCCCGGCCCCGAGCCGCTTCTCGAAATCCGCGAAAACCCCCGCATGGCTCGCTCTGTCCTCGCCGAGCTCCGCACCGTGCGCCGCAAGCTGCGCCGTCTGCCCCACGCCGTTACAGGCGATCATCAGGATGGACCCCGCGCCACAGCCGTCGCCGCCGCGTATCTCGCCGCCAGCGGCTCCGTCTGGAATGCCGACGCGCTGCGCATCTACCTCGACGAGCTCCAGCGCTCCGAACCCCTCCTCCTCGATGAACTCTGGGTGCTCCCTGTCGCCCTGCGCTTCATCCTGCTCGAACAAATCCTCGACCAGGCTACCCGTCGTCTTCAGGCTCTTTCATTCGACGATGGCCTCCCGCAATTCGATGGCCCCGCCGGAGAACCAGCCTTCGCCAAACTCCTCACCACCCGCATCCAGTCCCTCCGCGAAATCGCCTACGTCGACTGGTTCTTCGTCATGGAGCCCCTCGTCGTCTTCGACGCCATCCTCCGCGAGGACCCAGCCGAAACCTATTCGCAAATGGACTTCGACAGCCGCGAAGTCTACCGCAAACAGGTCTCTCGCATCGCCCGTTTTTCCGAATGCTCCGAGACAGAGGTCGCCCGTCACGCCATCCAGCTCGCCACCGCTGCAAAGCAGCAACCGGTGGGCGACCCCCGCGTCTACCTGCGCCGCGCCCATGTTGGCTACTACCTTATCGATCGCGGATTCGACGAGCTCAAGGCCCGTATCGGCTACCACCCTCGCTTCATCGATCGCGTCCGCACCGCCCTGCACCGCAACTCCGACGACTTCTACATTGGCGGCATCGAGGTTCTCACCGTCATTCTCATCGGAGCCGTACTCCTTCCGCTCATCCCCAACCACTCCATCTTCGGCGGCCTCACCCTGGCCTTTCTCCTCCTGCTCATCCCGGCCACTCAGGGCGCCATCGACCTCGTCAACAACACCATCTCTTCCGTCTTCCGGCCGCTTCCGCTCCCCAAAATTGACCTCACCGACGGCATCCCCGCCGACTACACCACCATGGTCGCGGTCCCCACCCTGCTCCTGAATGAAGCCCAGGTCCGCGAGCTGGTCCAGGACCTCGAGGTTCGCTGTCTCGCCAACCCCGATCCCAATCTCCACTTCGCTCTGCTAACCGACTTGCCCGACTCCGTCAGCCGCCCCCACGAAAAAGACAGCGATCCGCTCGTCGACCTCGCCATCCGCCTCATCGACGACCTCAACGCTCGCTATGCAGGCCAAAAGAAGTATGGCCGCTTCCTCCTCCTGCATCGCCATCGCATCTTCAACGCGCGCCAGGGCGTCTGGATGGGCTGGGAACGCAAACGCGGCAAGCTTCTCGACCTCAACAATTTCCTGATGGGGCATTTCGACGCCTTCCCGGTCAAGGCCGGCGACACCAGCGTGCTCCCGCTCGTGCGTTACATCGTCACCCTCGATTCCGACACCCAGCTGCCGCGTGGAACCGCCCACGCCCTCGTCGGCGCCATGATGCATCCCCTCAACCGCGCCGTCATCGATCCCCAACGCCGCATCGTCACCGAAGGCTACGGCATCCTCCAGCCCCGCGTCGGCGTCAGCGTCCACTCCGCCGCGCAGTCGCGCATGGCCAGCATTTACTCCGGCCAAACCGGCTTCGATATCTACACCCGCGCCATCTCCGACGTCTATCAGGACCTTTACTCAGAAGGCAGCTTCACCGGCAAAGGCATCTACGAAGTCGCCACCCTCCACGCTGTGCTCGAAAAACGCTTCCCCCGCAACTCCCTGCTCAGCCACGACCTCATTGAAGGCGCCTACGCCCGCGCCGGCCTCGCCACCGACGTCGAAGTCATCGACGATTACCCCTCCCACTACAGCGCCTACACGCGTCGCAAGCATCGCTGGGTCCGCGGCGACTGGCAAATTGCCCAGTGGCTTTTCTCCCGCGTTCCCGACGAATCCGGCAAATTTGTCCGCAACCCCATCACCACCATCTCCCGCTGGAAGATTCTCGACAATCTCCGCCGCTCCCTCGTCGAGCCCGCCACCATGGTCCTCCTTGTCGCCGGATGGCTCGGCCTTCCCGGCGGCGCGCTGTACTGGACCCTCGTCACCCTGTTCCTGCTCTTCGTCCCCGTCCTCATCCAGCTCCTCTTCGGCCTCGGCCGCTCCATGTTCATCGAGCAGGAGGGCGCTGCTCAGGATGTGATTGCCGGCTTCCAGCAGTCGCTCTTTACCACGCTGCTTACCCTCGCCTTCCTGCCTCACCAGACCATGATGGCCATCGACGCCATCGTCCGCGCCATGGTCCGCCGCTTCGTCACTGGCCAGCGCCTCCTCGAATGGGAAACCGCCGCGGAAGCCGAATCCTCCCAGCGCCGCACCACCGCCGTCGATCGCTATCTCGCCCTCACGCCCATTGTCGCCGTGCTCCTCGCCATCGTCGTCGGCGTCTCGCACTTTGTCTCCCTGTTTGCGGCCGCGCCCATCCTCATCCTCTGGGGCTTCGAGCGCGACCTCACCGCATGGCTCAATAAGCCCCCTCGCGAACCGCGCCAGCAACTCAGCCGCGAAGACGACCTCTTCCTCCGCGAACACGCACTACGCGTCTGGCGCTTCTTTTACGAATTCGGCGGAGCCCGTCACAATTACCTCATCCCCGACAATGTCGAAGAAGACGGCCTCTTTGAAGCCGCCCGCGTCTCGCCCACCAATCTCGGCCTGCTCTTCAACGCCCGTCAGGCCGCCTGCGAATTCGGCTTCCTCACCGCGCCCGAATTCGCAGAGCTCATGCAGCGCAGCTACGCCACCATCGCGAAGCTGCCCCTCTTCAAAGGCCATCTCTACAACTGGTACACGACTGACAGTCTCGAGCCCCTCCAGCCCATCACCGTCTCCTCCGTCGACAGTGGCAACTTTGTCGCCTCCCTCTACACGCTCAAAACCGGAGCCCTCGAGCTCCTCACGCGCCCGCTCCTCGAGCCACGCCTCTTCGCCGGCCTCGACACCCATCTGCGCCTGCTGCAGTCCCTCAAAAACCTCCCTGAGCCGCTCAAGGCGCTGCATCCCCCAGCCGAAGACGTCAACGATCCAGCCTGGCTCCCCTGGATTCTCTCTCCCGAAACCCAGGCCCTCGTGGCCAATCTCCCGCCTTACACCGAACCCTCTCTCGACGAGCCCCTCTGGTGGTCCAACGAAACCCGCCGGCGCATTGAAGCCATCGTCACCCTTGTAAACAACTATCTTCCCTGGCTCAAGCCCGAATACGCCTCGCTGCAAGGCGTTCTTCATGACGCATCCAGTGCCAAAGCTCTCCTGCCTGCGCCGCCCGTATCCGCAACTCCCCCCGCACTGCCAACACTGGAAGAATCAGCCGACTACGCCGCTACCCTCGAGCGTCGTCTCACCCGCCCTCACGTCATGCCCGAGTTGGCTGAGACCGCGGCTCTCACCGAACAGCTCCGCCGCGACCTCGTCTCCGCCCGCGATCGCCTGCGCGCCCTCGTTGAAAGTCTGCGCAAAGTCTCCGCCGCAGCCGGCCGTCTTGCCGACAACACCGACTTCACCTTCCTCGTCAATAAGGACCGCCTGCTGCTC
>CAZSWI010000067.1:0-15842 GCA_964610635.1 uncultured Acidobacterium sp. | reverse complement strand
ATTTTTCTGCGATTACACTTCCTAAGTGTCTGGTCCAAGAATAACATGGGCGGCAGTGGCGCGCCAACGCGCCGCGCACCGCAGTTTGCGCAACGGAGCGCGCTCTCCAGCCGGCAACAGAGTGAGAGCGAATCCGCGATGATCCCTCTCCGCCAATCGCTTCGCCAGAGCGCCCTCAGCCTCGCCGCTGTGGGATGTGGGTTCGTCGTGTTTTTCCAGGCCGCCAAACATAAGCCTGAGTTCGCGACCGTCGATCCGTTCAGTGACGATCCCTACGACTCGGTCGGGTCCTTCGCTGTCCAGCTTGTCTTGTTTCTGATCGTCCTCTCGCTCGTTCGCGCTTTCCGCCGGTACCCGCCGGAAACAGACTGGCAATCCAACGCGGCGATCCAGGTCCGCGGACAGCTCATGGCATGCGTCGCCATCGCCTTCACGCTGCTCGCCGATCTGATTGCAATGGCCCGTCATCCCGGCGCATGGGACGGACGTCGAGCCGGCATTGAGCTTCTGGCAATCACCGTATGCCTGCTGGCGTGGACCGCCTCAGCAGCTGCACTTCTGTTGCTTTCGACTCGCGTGTTGTCGCTGCCGCCTCTCCGCCTTGTCTGGATCAAGCTGCTGGCGGTTCCCGCCGGCGCCTTTGTTGTCCTTGCCCTCTATCCAGAAACTTTGCGCCTGGAGCCCCTTGGCGAAATCGTCACCGTCCTTTGCGGCATGGTTCTCCTGTTTGTCGTCGTCTGGACGATCGGAACGGCATTTACTCCGCCGGTTGCAATTTCCTCTGATTTTCTCGACGATCTCGCTGCGGTCCGCGCGTCCCTCGCGCAGGCCCTCCACATTCAGCGTTCAGATGCCGTAGGCGCGCAGAAAGCGTGGCCCCGCACAATGTTTCGTACCGTTTTTGACTGGCTCAATCCCCGCGCTCACCGGTGGAACATCGCGCTTGCAGCGGGAATTCTTCTGGGAGTCTTCCTCGTTGCTCAGGAACTGGCCGAGGGAGGCAGTTCGCCGCACGGCGGAAAGCGGATGCTGGTCATCGCCGTCTACGTGTTCCTTGAAACAGCTGGCGTTCTCACAGGTTACTCGCTTATCGCCCGGCCGCTGAGCCTCTTCAGAGAATCGGGCTAAAGGGCGACGCGCTTCCGGCACGTTCAAATTTTCCTTGACATCTTGTACTGTGCGGCGCATAGTGTATATCACATACGATGGATGACATCGTAGATGGTAAACATGAATCCCGAAACCCTCGAAAACCTCAAGCTCGAACTCCGCCGCGGATGTCTCGTTCTGGCAGTGCTCGTGGCTCTGCGCAGCGAGCGGTACGGTTACACGCTGCGCAAGGAACTGGCCGAGCATGGCATGGAAATCGATGAAGGCACGCTTTACCCGTTGCTGCGCCGCCTCGAAAGCCAGGGCCTGCTCTCGAGCGAGTGGCGCGAACACGAGAAACGCAACAAGCGCTTTTACCGGCTTTCATCCGAAGGCAAACAGATTCTCAAATTGCTGCTCGCGGAATGGGAAGGCATTGACGCCTCCATCCGCGCGGTCATCAAGGAGCAAGCTCATGGAAATGGTCGATCGCTATCTGCAGGCCGTTAGGTTCTGGCTGCCCAACGGGCAACAGGCCGATATTATCGCCGAGTTGTCGGAAGACATCCGCGCGCAGATGGACGAGCGCGCAGCCTCGCTCGGTCATCCGCTGAACAAGGACGATGTGGAAGCCCTGCTGCGCAGGCGCGGCTCGCCCATCGTGGTCGCCAACAAGTATCTGCCGCAGCAGTCGCTCGTCGGTCCGCTGCTCTTTCCGCTCTATAGATTTGTGCTCAAGATTGTTACGCTTTGCATCCTCGTGCCCACGGCTCTGGGTTTTCTCACCATCCTTGTGACGCCCGCGATGCATGAGGGCGCGGCGCGTCACTGGGCGTCGCGCATCGGCATTACCCTCGGCCACGTGTGGACTGGCTGGTTTGCGGCTATGGCCGTCGTCACCCTCGTCTTCGCCATCCTCGAGCGCACTGAGGCCCGCACCCAGCTTCTCGAGACCTGGAATGCGAACAAGCTGCCGCCACTCCGGCATCCGCACATGATCCCGCGCTCTACTTCCGCGTTTGAGATGGCGGTGAACCTGTGCGTCCTGCTGTGGTGGGCGACGAATATGCCGTCGCCGCTGGAGCTGCATATCGGTAGTTGGCGCATCTCGTTCTCGCCCGCGTGGAGCTGGTTCTTCTGGGCCGTTCTGCTGCTCACGCTTGCCAATGTCGTCATAGCCAGTGTGAACCTGCTGCGTCCCTGCTGGACCGTGCAGCGCGTTATCGTGCGCACGGTGGCCGATCTCGCCGGGGCCGCTTTCTTCTGCTGGCTGCTGAAGGCCAACACAATCATCTCCATTGCCGCACCGGGCTCTTCACCGGAAAAAGCCATGGCCGACGCGAACTTCATCAACCAGTGGCTCGCGCGGATGTTCCCGTGGGCTGTGGTGGTCTGCGTCATTGTGGCGCTGGGGAATCTGTGGCGCCTGGTCCACCTCAGAAAACAATCAGACGCAAAGCCGATGCGCGCGGCGACGGGGTGACGGAAAGGGAAGGGGTATTACTTTGCCGCGGTTGCCGCTTCGCCGTAGCTCGCCAGCACCTTCCCCTGCCGGTCCAGCAGTAGCGCCGCTCCCCGTTGTCCCTGGATTGTGAAGTGAATGTGCGCGCCGGTTAGGGCATCAACAATGTCGACGTTCTGCGGGTCCATCGATTCGTTGCTGAAGCTGTAAACTTCCGCATCGTCCAGCACCGTCGGAAAGACCAGCACCGCGGGCGACAGCTCGTCGCTTCCTTTGAAGAACGGCTTCACGCCCGCGGCAGTCAGAGCACATTGGTAAAGCGCGGCCGCCGGCAACGCGTGTTCTGCAAACTCAATCGGATCCGCCGCCCACAGAATCTTGCCCTGACCGTGTCGAATCTCCTCCACGTTCTGACCATCGGCGAAACGCATGGTCTCCGCGGAGGACTCCTGCACTTCGGCGGGGAAGCTCAGTGGATATGCGATCTTTCCACGCGGGCACGAAAACTCTGACTCTCGGACCGCTAACGGAACTACTTCTGCCCTCACCCCCAGAGGTCCCAAACGATCCACTTCCATCCAATGTTCGTCGCGATTGACCGGTCCCGTCACCAGCAGCGTCCCACCCTTCTCCACATAGGTGAGCAGCTGCTGCCACGCATTTTCCGTCAAACCCTGCGGAGACGGTAGAAAAACCAGCTTCGGCGACCCCAACTCCGCCAGCCGATTCTCCGGCAACATACGTAACGGTGTGTGATCGTAATAGGCCATGGCGCGCAGAGCCTTTTTCTGCGTAGCCAGCGCCAGGTCCCCCAGCGTCGAATAAAGCTCCACCTGCGAAGTCACCATCGTGACTTCGGGCGGCGATACTTTCGTAAAACTCTGCGGACTCTTGGCCGCAAACTCCGCGAATCCTGCGAGCACCGCGGCTTCGGGCTTCTCGGTTCCGTCGGGTCGAATCGCGCCGATGGGAATCTCGTTGTCGTTAGCCATGTAGCTGTTGACGTTCCACACCCACTCGAGCGCGCCTGCTCCCTGCGCAAACGCAATTGCAATCTTGCGCTCCAGCTGCCAGCCTTCTGCCTCCGCACTCAACCGCAGATGATCGTCGAGAGTCAGCCTTCGCTGCTCACCCGTCTCCTGGATCAGCAGCGGCTTGCCCGGCATCTTCGGAGCCAGCGATGCCCACAGAATCGCGTCGTAATCCCACCACGTATGGTCGGCGGTGAAGTCAAGGTAGGGCGAATAGAACGCCGGCGAAACGCGGCCGGCAACCCCACCCTCATCCTGGCCGACGGTAATCAGCTGTTGCGAGCCGGTCGCGCGAATCAAATCCCGCATCTGTTTGACCCAATCCGCGAACACCGACTGCGTGAACAGCGTGTAGTCGTACACCTTCAGCGGATTGAAGCCGCTCCGCACCGCATCCGGACGAAACGCCCCCGTCGTCGGCAACGCCATCGGATCCTGCGCAGCGACTTCAGGAGCCATGGCCGTCGGCTGCGCCTGCAGGTCGCGGCCGATGCCGAGCGACGGCTCCGCCCAGTCGTGCAGCAGCTTTGCGCGCTCCGGGTAACGGGAAGCAATCCATTTCCTCCACGCAGCCTGCTCGAAGGGATCGTAGTCCGGCAACGTCTGCCACAGATTCTTATTCGCGCTCGGCTCATTGATCAGGTCCCACGCCACAAACGGCAGATCGTGAAACCGCGCGACCAGCGACTCGGCATACACCGACTCCGCGTGCAGCGCCACCGGATCAAGGTACCCATTTACTCCGCCAAATTCATCTGGATAAAACGCAAACAGATTGAGCTGCACAGGAAGCCCGTTGTGCCGCGCGCACATCAGAAACGCCTCGACGGTCCGCAGTGCGTCCTCGCTCACCTGGCCGTTGGGCGCTAGTTCGGGCTTCCAAGCCGTCCACAGGCCGGTGCGAATCATGTTCAGTCCCGCCCCGTGAATCTGCGCCATGTCTGTGTCCCACACATAGGCATTCGGCAGCAACAGATACATCCGCGAAACATCGCTCGACATATAGGTAGTGCCAACGACCGGCAGCGGCTTGCCGTCGAGTTGGAAAAAGTCGCTGCCCACGGTGAGCTTCGGTCCGGAGAGAAGATAATTCCAGTCCCGCATCCAGTACCCCGACCGATACACCCGCACAGGCTTCCCATCGCGCAACAATGTCGCCTCCACTGTATGGAAGCCGTGCCCGTTGGCGGCGTTCGCCGGCAAGGTCAACCGATGCGCCCCGGGAAATGCGTCGGTCTGGTCGTACAGAACCGCGCCGTCCTCCGAGGTCACACGCACCCGGAGCTGATCGCTGTCCGGCTGCTCCGCCATCGGGTCGGAAGGTTTAAACCGAAACTCCAGCGCCTCCCCCGGCAAAAACAGCGGCACCCGTGGCCGAAACGCGAAGCTGTCGTTCTTCCGCAACGCCATCTCCTCGAGCATTGCCAGCAGCTTCGTATTCCCGAAGAAATCCGCGTCCGGCTCGCATGCGACCAGAACCCATCGTCCCCCTACAAACCGATGCGTATTGTGGTCCAGTTCCAACACCGGCGCAGCCAGCTTGTGGCCTTCCCGTTCGCCCCAGGCCAACGTGGTCAGGTCCATGTCCTCGTAGCCTGTGTGCCCGCCGGTCGTGTCGCCATCTACTACGCTCAACCGCAGCACCGGACTGAAGGCGCGCTTCCAGGTGAACGCCGGCAACTGCGGAAACACATCCGGATTCGGAGAAAACTTCAGCGCCTCGGACCCCGGCGTCTCCTGGTAATCGTGAATGAACAACTCGAGCGACTGCGCAACGCTTGCGGTGCGCAGATGCCAACCACCAGCATCCTGGTAGGCGACCCGCGTAAACGGCTTGCCCCCGAGAACGATCAGGTTGCCGCCACGATCCAGGTACCGCAGAATCGAATTCCACTCCGTTTCTGGCCAGGCAGACCCATACGGCATCACCAACAGGTCGGTTTCCGCCCGTGACAGCGCATCGCCCAAACCCGCAACAGCCACGAACGAAGCGCCGCTAAACGCCGCCCGCAGTCCGGACTCATCAGGCGCGGGCGAATCAGCCGCTGGAAATCCAGGCTCCCAGAAGACCACTGTCTTCGCGAAGCACGATGAAGAGAGAAATCCGAGAAGAGTGAACAGAAGAATACGCAACGTTCCACGCATTTCGATCGATCCCCAAAGAAGCGGGATAACGATAGCATGCGGCCTGCGCCTCGAAATTCGAAACCTGGAGAGAGAGACTTACTGTGGCTTCTGGTCCTGGGGCTTGTCTTCCGGAGGATTCGGCGCGGGTGTTTGATTGCCCTCCGGCTGCATACGCGTCCCAGGCGTCGTAACCGGTTTAGGCGCGGGCTCCGTGCCGGAGTGCTGCTCGGCCTTCCGCTCCATTTTTTCCCGGTGTTTATTAATGAAATGCTGCGCGATGTCTGGCCAGAACTCAGCGATTTCGGCTCCGACAATGCCTTCATAAGTGACACTGGCGCCGCGCCCCAGGGTCAGCCCCACCCCCCGTTGATCGCTCGGGTAATACAGATTCGAGATAGCGCCGCCGATGAAATTGCCGGCCACATTCGCGTAATTCGGTCCCCATGTTCCCTTGTCGCGCTTGCACCAAACCGTTGTGATCGCCGAATAAGCGGCCCGCTTCATGAATGGTCCATGCCCCATGCGGTAATACCGCGGATCCTCCTTCCACCAGGAAGTCAGAATCGCATTGCCCCACAGGTTTCCGTCGAACGTGTCCGCATATGCCGCGCCCCAGTATTTCGCGAAGCCCTCAACGCCTTCGCCATAGGACGGATACTCCTGGCCCAGCAGGCTGATCTCCCCATCGATCGCGGTAATAGCGAACACATACCAATCCGTCGAGCTCTTGAAGAACAGCTGATATTTCTGTTTTGAGGTCAGGGGCGCAGCGTCGGCATTCGACTGTACGTTAAACATCGGAACCACGCCCAGCATGCGCTGGTGCTCTTCCGCCTCCAGCTCGCGCCGGGCCCGCTCCGCCTTTTGCTCTTTTGTTTCGGGGATGGCTTGCGCCGGCTGCCCAGCACTCGATGAACTGGAGGTCGAGGAACTGGACTGAGCAGGCGTTTGCGCCGGCTGGCTTGAATTCGACGGAGCCCCTGGCTGGGGCGCCGGCGTTTGCGGCTGTGTTTGCGTCGCTCCAGGATCGGGCGCTGCCGAAGGAGCGGGCGCGCTCTGCGGTGGGGTGGCCAGGGGCGCATCCGGCAATGCGTCCAGTGCCGCGGATTGCGCAAAAGCGGAAGCGTGGAGACAGAAGCCAGCGGTTGCCAAAAGAATGATGCGTGCAGCGCCGAGGCAGAGACGGGACCGAACCGAAATCAAAAGGAAGCTCCGAACGAAAGCAGATGCGGCAGCAGCCTCGGGCCTGCTGCCATCAAGCAAAAGAGGTGGCTCAACCAGTATCAAACAGATAGGCCGGCGTCTGGGGGAAAATGAGTCATATTCCAGTGAAACTCTTTTCCGATGAACCTCTCCGGTTAGACGCGCGCCGCGCCGGCCCGATAAAACCCGGTCCCCGAACGGGGTCGAATTGAACTCGCGATAGCGGGGCTGTCGCGAGAGACCACGCCAATTAGAGAGCTCAACCCCTTGGAATCTGGCACCTTATGCCATACTGATCTGGATTGCACTGGCTACAATGCACCCTGATCCGAACCCTGAATTGATGCGTAAAGCGATTGCTCTCGCGACGGAAAACGTCCGCAGCGGCCAGGGCGGACCGTTCGGCGCTGTGATCGCAAAGGACGGCGTTGTCGTGGGCGAAGGCGCCAACTCCGTAACCCGGGACAATGATCCGACTGCGCATGGCGAGGTGCGCGCCATCCGCGCCGCTTGCCAGACGCTCGGGACGTTCAGCCTTCAGGGCTGCGAAATCTACACCAGCTGCGAACCGTGCCCGATGTGCCTTGCAGCGATTTACTGGGCCCGCATCGACCGCATTTGGTTCGGCAACAGCTGCGCAGATGCTGCGCGCATCGCCTTCGACGACGCCTTTCTCTACCGAGAGCTCGCACTTCCCCTGCGCGAGCGAGTAATTCCCGCGGCAATGCTGCTGCACGAGCAGGCATGGGAGTCGTTCCAGGTTTGGCTCGACACCCCGAACAAGACGCTGTATTAGCTCCAGCCTGCAAGCTCCCAGCTCCGAACCCTGAGACTCAGGGTCCTTGCACCTCCGCTCGCACTCGCGCATCCTTAGTTTGGTATGGAATATAGACTGCTTGGACGTTCCGGACTCAAAGTCTCGGCGCTCAGCTTCGGCGCCGCAACCTTTGGCGGTGGCAACGAATTCTTCAAGGCGTGGGGAAATACCGGCGTGGACGAAGCGAGGCGCATGGTCGATCTCTGCCTCGATGCCGGCGTGAATCTCTTCGATGTGGCGAATGGCTATTCGAATGGCCTTGCCGAAGAGATCCTCGGCAAGGCGGTCCTGGGAAAACGAGAAAAGCTTTTGATCTCGACTAAGGTGTTTTTCCCAATGGGCGACGGGCCCAACGACGCGTCGCGCTACCACATGGGCGACGGCCCCAACAACGTCGGGACCTCGCGCTACCACATCCTGGCGCAGTGCGACGCCAGCCTGAAGCGGCTCGGCACCGATCGGATCGACATTTATCACGTTCACGCCTTCGATGCCTTCACGCCCATCGAGGAGACGCTGGACACGCTGAACACCCTGGTCCACGCCGGCAAGGTGCGCTACATCGCGTGCTCGAATTTCTCCGGCTGGCATCTGATGAAGTCTCTTGCCGCATCGGCTCGCCATGGCTGGTCGAGGTATGTTGCCCACCAGGTCTATTACTCGCTCGTGGGCCGCGAATATGAGTGGGAACTGATGCCCCTCGGCATCGATCAGGGCGTTGGCGCGCTGATCTGGAGTCCACTCGGCTGGGGACGTCTCACGGGCAAGATTCGACGCGGGCAGCCGCTGCCCAAAGTCAGCCGCCTGCACAAAACGGCAGAGAACGGTCCGCCGATCGAGGACGAGTTTGTATTTCGCGTGGTCGAGGCACTCGACGAAGTCGCGAAAGAAACCGGCAAAGCCATTCCGCAGATCGCTCTGAACTGGCTGCTGCAGAGACCCACCGTATCGAGCGTTATTATCGGTGCAAGAACCGAAGAACAACTACGCCAGAACCTCGAAGCCGCCGACTGGAATCTGACGCCGGAACAGGTTGCGAAACTTGACGCGGCCAGCGAACGGCCGCCGGTCTATCCTTACTGGCACCAGCGCGTCACGAAATTCCGCAACCCGCCCGCGGTGCCTGACTACGGCAAGTACGCTTAGGGTCTGGTGATCAACAGAGCGCAGATCGTTACTGCAGTCAGCGCGAGTCTGTAACCTGTAACTTTCAACCTGCATCGTCCCGTCATCCAAACGGCGCGTCCAGTGAAAGACTCGGCGGCGTCAGCAGTTCCGCGCCATTCTCGGTGATATGCATCTCGTCTTCGAGGCGGATGCCAAACTCGCCAGGGATATAAATGCCAGGCTCATCGCTGAACACCATCCCCGCCTGCATGCGCGGATGAAGCTCCCATCCGTACATATTGTTCGTCACCAGATACGGCCACTCATGCCCATCCATGCCCAGTCCGTGCCCCACACGATGGGAAAAATACTTAAACCCGGGCCCGTATCCGGCATCGAGAATCACCTTCCGCGCCGCTGCGTCGACGCTGGCCAGCTCCACTCCCGGGCGCGCTGCCGCCAGCGCCGCCTGCTGCGCACGCTGAATGATCTCAAAGACGCTCCTCATCTTGTCAGTCGGCTTGCCCAGGACAAAAGTGCGCGTAATGTCGGATTGGTACCCTTCCACCAGGCATCCATCGTCCACCATCAGCACCGTGCCTTCGCGAATCGTCTGCACCTGCCGCGATCCGTGCGGCGATGCGGTATAGACGCCGATGTTCAGGCTTGCTTCGCCGGGTAGCCCAACCTTGTCGTACGCCGCCGCAATCAGTCCCCGCACGTCGGTTGTCGTCATGCCTTCGCGCAGCGAGTGGTACACCGCCTGGTACACTGCCAGGGTGGCCGCGCACGCCACGCGAATGCACGCAATCTCGTGCGCGTCCTTGATCATGCGGCAACCCGCGGTCACCGGCGTGGCGATGGTGAACGTCAGCGCTGGCCCCGCCTGCGTCAGGCTGCTCGCAAAGATGTACTTCATGTTCTCGTCCAGCCCCACGCGGCCCGTGACGATGCCGCGATCCCGCAGCCCGCGAACGACCAGCTCAAACGGGCTCTCGTCCTCCTGCCACGTCAGAACGTCGGCATCCGATGCGAAGGGTCCCGTGCTCAGCAGTTCATGGGCGCGCGCATTTTCAAATGCCGGGCAAACCACAAACGGCTTCGCCTTTGCCGGAATCACCAGCGCCCACAGGCGCTCGCCACCGTTGAGGCTGATGTCGGCGAAGTATGAAGAGCTGGTTGAGTTGTTGGCGAGAATGATGGCGTCGATGTGGTTCCGGGCCATCAATGCCTTCGCTCGGTCGATGCGCGCCAGCCGCTCTTCGTTTGTGAAAGGCTTTGCGCGCCCGGCAAACGACGGCAGTGCAGCGATGGGAGCGGGCAGCGACGCCGGCCGCCCTGCGGTTTCGGAGGCAGGCTCGCCAGGGGCGGAAAGGGAAGCGGCCACAGCCGCCATGGATGAGCCTCGGAAAAACGAACGCCTCGAAAGCATGCTTACTCCTGGTTGCGATCGGCAGGATCGGGGTGCAGAGGTAGGAAGAGAGTAACCGATCCAGTGCCCAATCGCGACAACGCCCGAGTCTTCGCCGCTAATGGGCCCTAAAGGTCCGTAGCCCAGTCGATCACCGTAACGAACGCGGCCACATGTTGGAAAGCGCGATCATGGGATACCAGCACAGCTCCCAGCGCCGCGGCATGTGCGGCGATCAGAAGGTCCAGCTCCTGCAGCGGTGTGCCCGCGGCTTTCAGCCGGACGCGCAATCGGCCGTACGCTCGCGCCGCTGTTGAATCCCATGGGCGGACTTCGATCGCCTCGAACAACTTCTCGACGGCGGCGCGTAGTCTGGCTGCCTCAGGTCTCAGTTCCAGGCCATAAGCAATCTCGGCCTCCGTTATCGCGGAGACGGCAACCAAGCTCCCGGCCAGGCTCTCTCGCAAGCGGTTGCGGACCAATGGTGACCGCCCGCTCACGATGTATCCGGCTGTGTTCGTGTCCAGCAGATACAGCGGGGAACCGCTCACATCCACTCCCGCTCCACAGGCAGTGAGGGTTCGCGTTTCAATTCGAAGTGCGCGCCGCCCGCCGCGTCAAGCGCAGCGAACACCTCATCGATCGAAGCCCGCATGGGCTTTTCCGAGAGTATCAGTGCCCCTGTCGCCGGATCACGCTCGATGTAGACCTGTTCGGTCGAAAAGCGATACTCCGCCGGAATCCGCACGGCTTGACTGCGACCGTTGCGAAACACGCGAGCTTTCTGAGGAGATGACATGAGGTGCGCCCCTGATATCCATCATGATGGATATCAGGGGCGATGTCAACCTTGGCCTCACCAGCCTGCTATACTCAACCGTTGCGGGCCAACACCGGAACCGCTGCTAATTCCGGCCTTTCGCCCCCGAAAACTCCATAGAAAAGCGATTCTGAGGTTCCCATGTCAGGCCATTCAAAATGGGCCACAATCAAGCACAAGAAGGGTGCGCTTGACGCGAAGCGCGGCAAGATTTTTACGCAGCTAATCAAGGAAATCACCATTGCCGCCAAATCCGGCGGTGACCCGGACGGGAATCCACGCCTGCGCAGCGCCATCGCCGCCGCCAAGGCTGAGAACATGCCCAACGACAATATTAAGCGTGCCATCCAGCGCGGAACCGGGGAGCTACCCGGCGCCACGTACGAGGAGATTTCCTTCGAAGGATACGGCCCGGGCGGCGTGGCGATCATCGTCGACTGCACCACGGATAACCGCAATCGCGCGGTGAGCGAAATCCGCCACACCTTTGCGAAAAACGGCGGCAACCTGGGCGAGCCCAACTCCGTTCGCTTCATGTTTTCAAAGAAGGGCATTATCGCCGTTCCCAAATCCGCGGCCGACGAAGAGAAGCTCATGAACATCGTGCTTGAAACGGGCGGCGAAGACCTCAACGACGAAGGCGAAACCTGGGAAATCGTCACTGAGCCCAATGCTTACGAAGCGGTGGCCCAGGCGGTGCGCGACGCGAAAATCGAAACCGTGATGTCCGAGATCACCATGATCGCCTCGACCTATACCAAACTGGAAGGCCCGGCGGCCGCGCAGATGGTGCGCCTGCTCGAAGCCCTTGAGGAACACGATGACGTGCAGAACGTCTATTCCAATTTCGACATGGACGCGAAGCAGTTGGAAGAGGTCACCAGCTAACGGCAGTCACATGAACCACCGCGGGCCGCCGGTTGGCGGCCTTTCCTTTGTCACGAAGTTAGTCCAGGGAGTCGATCGCGCAGCATGGAACATCGGAGTCTCGCTCTTGTGTGTGCCGCTGTTTTTCTCATTGCCGGCCATTCCTCTTTTTCGCAAACCTCCCCTGTTGCGGATCACACTCCACAGCGGGTAACTATTGCCGATCCGCCCATGGTCGACGCCAGCCCGGCCGATGCGCCCGCCCGTATCGCATTCTCCACGCGTCCCTGGGAGTGGGGGCCGTTCTTCCAGGGAGGCGCCGGAGTCGGCGAGCGCTCCGACTACAAATTCACCAGTGCGGGCGTGCGCATGGGCAAGGTGCTCACCGATCAGCATCTCGGCGGCATCTTCCGCGGACAGTTTGAATTCGCAAGCGAAATCATGCCTTACTGGCAGGCCTTCACGCCTGCTCCCCACCCGGTTGCAGCAACCTGCATCGATCCGACGACCGGCCTTACTTTTCCCTGTGAAGCGCCGTACGGTGGTGGAACCTTCACCGGCGTCAGCCTCACCCCTGTCATTCTTCGCTGGGACTTCAAGCCGCACCGCCGCTTCGCTCCATGGTTCCAGGCCGCGGGCGGACTGATCTATACCACACACAAGTTCCCGCCCGATATTCTCGTTGAACACGGCACACCCGGGGGGACCAGCGTGTGGAACTTCAGCCCCCAGGGCGGCTTCGGCTTCCACTATTTCGTTCGGCCAGGGCAGGCGCTTACGCTTTCCGGCAATGGCGTTCATATCTCCAGTGCTTCTCTGGGCGATCGCAATCCCGGCGTGAACGCAAGCGTGATGTTCCAGATCGGATATACGTTTTTCAGTGGCAGGCATTAGAAAACGCGCAGAGCAGCCTGCCTTGGTAGAAGATTCAGGTAACAGGCACTGAAGCATGTCCGACCCCCTCATCGAATGCGTGCCCAACTTCTCGGAAGGGCGAAGGCCCGAGGTGATGAAGGCGATCATCTCCGCCATGCAGGTCGAGGGCGTGCGCCTGCTTGACTGGTCGCTGGATTCCGACCACAACCGCTCCGTCGTGACCATTGCCGGCCCTCCTGCAGCCGTCGTCGAGTCGGCCATTCGCGGAGCGGGCCGCGCAGCCGAGCTCATCGACCTGACCGCCCAGCAGGGCGTGCACCCACGCATCGGCGCCGCGGATGTTATCCCCTTCGTCCCCGTCCGCGATATCTCCCTCGAGCAGTGCGCGCTGCTCGCTCGCCAGGCCGGGACGGAGATCTGGAAGCGGCATCAGGTCCCGGTGTACTTTTACGAAGCGGCCGCAGCGCGCCCGGACCGCGCCCTGCTCGAAGAGGTCCGCCGCGGCCAGTTCGAAGGCCTGCGCGACGCGGTGTTGCGCGAACCTGCGCGCCGGCCCGATGTAGGCGGCCCATCGCTGCATCCCACAGCGGGAGCGTCCGCAGTCGGCGCGCGCCGTTTCTTGATCGCGCTCAATCTCTACCTCAACACCGCGGAAGTCGCCGTGGCTCGCGCAATCGCCAAGGATATCCGCCAGTCGGGAGGCGGACTTGCCGGCGTAAAGGCCATGGGCGTCTCCGCGCACAACCAGGCCCAGGTCTCGATGAATATCACCGACTTCATGCGGACGCCCGTCGGCGAAGTCTACGCCGCCGTCAAGGAAAAAGCCCGGCGTCATGGAGCCGCCCCGGCCCGCGCGGAGCTCATCGGGCTCATCCCCGAAGCCGCCCTTGAGCGAAACAGCGAGTGGCTGCGTCTGCTGGGTGATATGGGCCCCGGCGGCTTCGATCCCGACGAGAAGGTGCTGGAGCGGAGGCTCGACCACCCGCTTCCCTGGCCGTGAATCGGGCCCTGAATCGGGCCGTAGTTCTGGTTCGAGGTCTGGCCCAGGTAACGCGTGGGGCAATAGTTGTAGGCTTTTGGCTGCGCAACCCGGCGTAAAATTAAGGGACCACGCGGCGCAAGCGAGTCGTTTTGCGGCCATGCGGGGTCAAAGACCTCAGCAGCTTTTTGAGCATCAGTCACACTTCACCGGGCGTTCCGGCGGAGCGAGCATTGAAGGAGCAGGTTCAAGTGAAATCCAGCAGGCAGTCATCCCCCAGTTTCAACGTTGTAATCTTCTGTGCGGCAGTCGCCCTGTTTGCGGCCGTCGCGCCGGCGCGCGCCGCGCAAATCGACACCGACGCCCGCTCGGCGATTCCTCGCGACGTTCAGCAGCTCATCGTCGTCGACTACCGCATCATGGAGAACTCGTCCGCCGCCATGGATCTGAAGGCGCGCGTGCTGCCCCCGGAATTGAAGCAGCTGGAAACCGCGCTCAAGCAGTCTGGCCTGAATGAAAACCAGGACGTGGAGCAGCTGGCATTCGCCGCCTACCGCACCGGAACCGGCGACAACATCAGGATCGTAGGCGTGGCGCAGGGCCAGTTCCAGCTCAGCGACATCATGGCAAACTTCGCGAAAAAGAAGATCAAGCCCACGTTAGTCCGCAACAATAAGCTCTATCCCATGGGCGCCAGCGGCATGCTGGTCACCTTTCTCAACCCCACAACCATGCTCTTCGGTTCAAGCGACGACATTAAGCCCGCCCTCGACTGCCGCGACGGCCTCGCGCCCAGCTTTCTTACCAACCAGGACATGCTGGCCGCCATGCAGCAGGTCGACGCCGAACCCATCTGGAGCATCCTCGACCAGAAGGGCACGCAGTACATGATGCACTCGCTGCTCGGTCAGGCTTCGCAGCTCACAGACTACGAGACAGTGCGCAAGCGGCTGCTCGACTCGAGCTACACGATGAACTTCAACAACGGGGTCAAGTTCACGCTGTATGTCGTGACTTCCGACACTCTCACCGCCGCGACGATGTCTTCATTGCTGAACGCGGCCGCGATGTACGAGAAGGTCAGCGGAAACGCGGTGGAGAAGCAGGCGATCGACAGTACGACCATCGACTCAACCGCCGGCACGCTGAGCGTGAAGTTCGTCGCCTCGGACAGCCAGTTCTCGAGTCTGCTGCAGTCGCCGCTGTTTCAGAACGTCGTGCGCTGAGGGTTGGCAATCCGGGCGCGCAGCGCTTCGCGTCGGATTGCTGGGTAACAGGATGAGGCGAGCAATAGCAAGACGAGTATGAGATAGCGGGGCGACCCGCTCCCTCGCGTTCCGGCCGCTACTACCTCCGCCCCACCCCAGCCAAAGGCGAAGCATGCTTCGCCTCGTACAAATACATCTCCTCGCCATCCGGAAGCCGAAACGCCACTAGCCGTCCCCACCTCAACTCCTCGACCGGCTTCGTGAACTCGACGCCCTTCGCCTCAAGCTCCTTCACCGTCGCCTCAAGGTCATCGCACATCAGGTAAAGCTGATGGCGCCCTGGGCCGTCGTGCGGATGCACGGCCATCTCGGCCGGCGGAAGTGCGAAGATCAGCCACCCTCTTCCCGCATCCACCGCGGGAAACTGCAGCACATCCCGAAAGAACGCGCGCAGCCGCTCCGGCTCGCGCGAGTGAAGAACCACATGGGCCGCCTGGATCATCGCCAGACTCCTCCTGCGTCGCTGCCACTATCGCACACGGCACGCATACCACGAAAGTTCTTCCGTTATTGAGGTTCCGATGAACCCCGCAACCCATCCCGGTATAATGAAGGCTGCGGAAAGAGCGAACAATTTTCTTTCTAGTTTCGATCTGAAGGGAACACCGCCAAATGGCGACCACCAACGCCGGCGCCCCGTCTGCGCAGGGCGAAGCAAGCATTGAACCAGCGGCTCCTCAGAAGCCGGTCATCAACGACTTCAGCATCCAGATAGCAACCGTCAACGGCTCCGGCTCGCAGTCCGCCAACAGCGTCCTGCTGCGCAGCATCTTCGCCATGGGCGT
>CAZSWI010000066.1:0-15872 GCA_964610635.1 uncultured Acidobacterium sp. | reverse complement strand
AAACCTTTGAGGTAGTCCTCGGGGTGCTCGTTGCGGAAGTCGTCGAGGAGGAGGAAGGGGTCGAAGTCTTTGGTTTTGCCGAAGCCGAAGGCGCGCTGGAGGCGGACGCCCGCACCTTCGAGGGTAGGTTTGGTCGACAGAATTTCTCTAACTGGCCTGAGTGACATTGCTTTTCCTATCTGGTCTGGGGAGGTTTGGGGACCGGTTTATTAGATTCTGGGGGGGCGGGAAGGATTCTGCGCGGCCGCAGCGAGGGCCCGCTGGTCCGAATCAAGGCCTGCCAGTTTGCATAGCCCGGAGGACAGGAACACAGCCATACGGCTTGAATGGATCCGTTGTTTGTCCTGAAACAACCGTTTTTCAACAAAATGGCATCCAAGCGGCCCTAGAGTCACGTTCTCGAAAATCACTTGTATATCGTTCCCTTTCACCGGGCCGGGTCTCTGCGTTTGTACATTGGAATTGAGAATTTGGCATCGATGTTCTCATCGCCTGCTCATCAGAGTCGATTGGCCGCGCGGTTCCCCCTGGTGCACTCTATTGGCCCCGGTTTTTTCAAGGCTCCTGTCCCGGCACTGCCCGCGGCGGTAAAACCAAACCGATATCGACGCAGCCGCTATTGCTCGACAGCATGGCGGCTGCTTGTTTTTGCTGCCTCAATATCAATCATCGGCAGAACTCTCTGCGCGCAAACCGCTTCGGGCAGCGACCAACTGAAAACGATGACCCTCGATCAACTAGGGAAAATCGAGGTCACCACGGTTTCTAAAGAACCTGAAGAAGTCTGGAAGACTCCCGCGGCGATTTACGTGATCACGCAGGAGGACATACAGCGTTCGGGAGCCAGGAACATCCCGGAGGCGTTGCGGCTGGCGCCGGGGGTGGAGGTGGCGCGCATCACCTCGGGTGAGTATGCGATTGGGATTCGGGGGTTTAACAGCCGGCTCTCGCGGTCCGTCCTCGTGCTGATCGACGGCCGAACGGTGTACACAACGTTCACGGCGGGCACCTATTGGGAAACGCAGGACGTGCTGATGAAAGACATCGACCGCATCGAAGTCATCCGCGGTCCGGGCGGGACGATCTGGGGACCGAATGCGGTCAACGGGGTCATCAACATCATCACGAAGAGCACGAAAGAGACGCAGGGTGTGCTCGGGACCGTTGGCGGCGGCGATGTAGAACAGTTCGCCGGAGACGCACGCTACGGCTCCGGCAACGGCAGGGGATTCACCTACCGAGTTTATGCGAAGGGATTCGGATGGGCGCCACAGTATCACTCCGACGGCGACAACTACGACGACTGGCATGGCGGTCAGGGTGGATTTCGCATGGACTGGGGTGCGCGCGCGGGCGATAGCTATCGCCTGCAGGGCGATGTCTATGGCCAATACTTTGGCGAGAGAGTCGACGCTACAACCTACAACCCGCCCGCCAACTACGACAAGAGCGGCGATGCCTCTCTGTATGGAGGAAATATTCTCTGGAACTGGACAAGGGTGCAGGGAGAAGGCAGGGACATTCAGCTGGCTGCTTATTATGCCCACGACACGCGCGATGAGCTGAACTTCGGTGATATTCGCAACACGGCGAACGTCGATTTTCTGGATCGGTTCCGGTTGCCTCGCCAGGAGGTATCGTGGGGCCTTACCGCGCGATTGAGCCATGGGAGCGAAGTCGAGGTGTATTCCGGACTGACGTTTACGCCATCGCACAGGACCGACGAGCTCTACCACGGATTCGTTCAGGACGAAATCTCGCTCGTGCCCAATCGACTGTCGCTGGTAGCCGGGAGCAAGGTGCTGAAAACGAACTATACGGGAGTTCTGGCGGAACCGAGCGGCCGGTTGTTGTACACACCGACTTCCACGCAGACGGTGTGGGCCGCTTACACACACGGACTGCGCACGCCTGCCGACGTAGAGCGGGATTTCAATCTTTCCAGTTTTCTGGGATATGCGTCCAACGGGCTGCCGATCATCGCCTGCTTCTGTGCGAATCCCAAATTCAGGCCGGAACAGCTGAACGGCTATGAACTGGGATACAGGGGTCTTGAAGCGCGGCAGTTCTACGTCGATCTGGCCGGCTTCTACAACCATTACGGCGACCTTTTCAGCGAAGACCTGGTTACAGCCCCCTACGTTGCGACGAACCCGCCTCCCACGCACCTTCTGATACCTGCGCAGTTCGGGAATGGGCTGGTGGCGTCTACAACCGGGATGGAGGCTGCACCTATGTGGCGTCCGGAGCCGTGGTGGCGGCTGGGTGGTTCGTACTCTTTCCTCGATATGCACGTGGAGAAAGGCACGAACTCAAAGGACATTGGCAGCGCTCCCGGCGTACAAGGATCCAGTCCGGAGCATCAGGCGCTGATCAAGAACGGTTTCGATCTGCCCAAATCGGTCAGTACAGACTTTGAGGTGCGATACGTGAGTGCGCTGCCCGGCATCCATGTGCCCGCGTACTGGACAGGGGATGTTACGGGACGGTGGGCTGCGACGCCTCACATTCGGCTGACGGCGGTGGGCCAGAATCTTTTTCAGCCGCACCATGTCGAGTTTAGCTACGACCCTGGACCTCTGGCCGGAATCCGGCGCGGATTTTATGGCGAGGTGACGTTCACGAAGTGATCCGGATTGGTGTTTCCGGGATCGCGACGTAGTTCACCGGCAGAGGCTCGAACGCAAACGGGTCAAACGGAAGCGGCGCATAGCTATGAGACGCATCAGGCTGTCGCCAGCAGAAGGGCGGCGAGGGCGGGTCCGTGACGGAAGACGACACCGGGCAGGGTTTGTTCGCCTACGTGGACGGCGAGGAGTTCGCGGAAGAGGGCGGGGCGGTTGGCGAAGACGTGGAGCGTTCTGTTGCGGAGGCGGGGATGGCGGTCGAGGAGGAGGAGGAGCGAGGCCATGCGTTGCGGGAGGGCGAGGATGGCGGCGTGGCTGGATTCGTAGAGGTTGAGACTGGCATGGTTGGGATTGATGGGGGCGAGCGATTCAGCGAGGAGGAAGGCCTGGCGGAAGGCAAGGCCGAGGCCTTCGCCGGTGATGGCATCGGCTGAGCCGGCGGCATCGCCGATGAGGGCGACGTTATTGTGAGTTACTCGGCGGAGGTGGCGGGTGAGGGTGATGCAGCCGCGTTCGGAGGAGGTTGGGGTGGCTGTGGCGAGCCGGTCGCGGAGGGTGGGGATGGAGTGGAGGATTTCGGCGAGCCGGACGTGCGGGTGGCGGGTCATGGCGGAGACGCAGATCTCGTCTTGGCCGGTTGGGGTGATGTAGGCCTGGCCGAGGTTGCTCCAGTGGACTTCGACGTGGGGCTGCCCTGATTCGGAGGACCAGGGTTCGATCCGGTAGTGGGCACGGAAACCGAAGCGGCGGCTGCGGACGTGAGCGGATTCGAGGCTGGCCCAGGCGCGGAGGCGGGAGGCCTGGCCGTCGGCTCCGATAAGCCAGCGGTAGTGGATGGGTTGGTTGGCGAGGGTTGGGGGCTGGTTGGGGCTGAGGATGACGGTGGTATTCCAGGAGCAGCGGACGCCGAGTTCGGTGGCGCGGTCGAGGAGCAGGCGATGGAGGGTGGTGCGGCGCAGTCCTATGCCTGTTGCATTCCCGAGGCTCGGGGGGAAGTCGGCGGAGACGCGGGTTTCGCCCGAGGCGAAGGTGATGCCGGTGAAGGCGGCGCCGTGGTGGGGTTCGAGGGGGATGCCGAGGCGGGTGAGGTCGCGGAGGGAATCGGGCATGAGGCCTTCGCCGCAGGGCTTGTCGATGGGGGGACGCTGGGCGTCGGCGAGGAGGACGTCTGCGCCGCGCAGGCGGAGGGCGATGGCGGCGGCGAGGCCTGCGGGGCCTGCTCCGGCGATGAATACGTCACAGGTGTTGTTACGCATTGTTAATCACAGAGGATACGGGGGAGGGAGGGAGCAGGAGGCTGGAGACAGGACGTGCTGCGGGAGGGTGACGTTGGAACTGGGGTTTCAAAAAAGACGCGGGAGAATCGGCTGAACGGTACTTTCGGCATGAATCTGGGTTCACTGTTATTGACGCCCAGTCGGCGGGGGAGTTTGCTTCTTGCTGTGGGGTGAACCTGGCCGTGTTTCGCGTGGGGTGGTTTTTCGGGGCTTTCGGCATGGGTGAAGTCGTGCTTCATCGGATTCGCGGCAAAGCGTGAGGTTAGGTCGCATTGAAGAAATTCTGGTCCATGATTCGCTACCTGTGGGTCGACATTTGGTGTTCACCATTCGAGCAAAGACATTTCTGCGCAGAAGCCTGGTCCCATGGCGGCTAAGATGCTGCGTGTTCCGGGGGCGGGGCGGCGATGTTTCATGATTTCGTCGAGGACAACGAGGACCGAGGCCGAGGAGAGATTGCCGACCCGGCGGAGGGCTTCCCAGGAGACTTCGAGGGTTTCGCGGGGCAGCTTTAGGGATTCGGCGGTGGCTTCGAGGACTTTGGGGCCGCCGGTGTGCATGATCCACGAGCCGATGTCGTTGCGGTGAAGCCCCTGCGTTGCGAGGAAGGCGTCGACATCGCGGCCAAGGTTTTCGACGACAACTTTGGGGACGTCGGGAGAGAGGACAATACGGAAGCCGTGCTCGGAGATGTCCCAGCCCATGACGTCTTCGGTGTTGGGATAGAAGACGCACTGGCTCGACAGGATGCGAGGACCGGTGCGAGGGACGTTGCTGCCAGCGACCATGACGGCAGCAGCGCCGTCGCCAAATAGGCCGGTGGAGATGAGGTTGGCGACGGATTTGTCGGCGCGCTGCCAGGTGAGGGAGCAGAGTTCGACGGAGAGGAGGACGGCGATCTGGTCGGGCCAGGCGCGGACGTAGTCGGCGGCGCGGGCGAGGCCGGCGGCACCGGCGACGCAGCCGAGCCCGAAGATGGGATTGCGGCGGATGTTGGGCGAGAGGCCCATGCGGTTGACGAGGCGCGCGTCGATGGAGGGGCTGGCGACACCGGTGACGGAGACGAAGAAGATGGCGCCGATCTGATCGCGGTGCAGGCCCGCTTGTTTGAGGGCACAGTCGATGGCGCGCTCGCCGAGGTCCTCCGCTACTTCGATCCAGACGTTGTTGGTTTTTCCCCAGGTGTCGAGGGCGATGTAGTCGTCAAGAGGGCGGGCAAAGTAGCGGCCGTCGACGCCGGTGTGGAGGTGGAGGCGCTCGAGGATGGCGCGGAATTTCGGGTCGCCGCCCCAGTAGGCGAGGAAGGCGTCGATGACTTCACGCTGGGGGTAGTAGTGTTCGGGAAAGGCTGTGGATGTGGCGAGGATATGCATGTCTCTGTTTGAGATTAAATGAGGCGAACGGCGATGCAGGACAGCAAGCTGGAAGATTCGCGTGGATTGCGCGATTATCCCGCGTGTTTCTCTGCGGCTTCTACAGTGTGTGCGATGAGGGTGGCGATGGTCATGGGGCCTACTCCGCCGGGGACGGGGGTATACGCGGAGCAGCGGTCGGTGACGGCGGATAGCTCGATGTCGCCGATTCCGCCGGGGTGGTAGCCGGCGTCGACGACGACTGCGTTGTCGCGAATCCAATTGCCACGGATGAACTCGGGCTTGCCCACGGCACCAATGACGATTTCCGCGCGGTGGACGACTTCGGGGAGATTTTTGGTGCGGGAGTGGCAGATGGTGACGGTGGCGTTGGCGGCGAGCAGCATCATGGCCATGGGGCGGCCGAGGATGGGGCTGCGTCCGACGACGACGGCTTCGCGGCCTTCGATGGGAATCTGATAACGGCGCAACAGACGCATGATGCCGGCGGGCGTGGCGGAGCCGTAAGCGGGCTCGTCCATGGCCATGCGGCCGAAGCCGTGGGCGGTGACGCCGTCGACGTCTTTGGCGAGGGCGATGCGGTCGAAGCAGGCGCGCTCGTCGATTTGTTTGGGGACGGGATGCTGAAGGAGGATGCCACGGACGCGGGGGTTGGTGTTGAGGTCGTCGATGGCGGTGAGGAGTTTTTCGGTTGAGGTGGTGGCGGGGAGGGTGATGCTGAGGGACTCCATGCCGACGCGGCGGCAGGCGTTGCCTTTCATGCGGACGTAGGTGGCGGAGGCGGGGTCTTCACCGACGAGGATGGTGGCGAGGATAGGGGGATCTTTGAGATTGAGGCGGGCGACGCGGGCGGTGAGTTCGGCTTCGAGTTCTTTGGAACAGGCTTTGCCGTCGAGGACGATGGCGGGCATGGATTCAGGGTACAGGGTACAGGGACCAGGCTGCGAAAGATGATCCTGCAAACGCCGAGTCCCCTTGCAACATTGCGGCAGGTTTAGGAATCCGACTCGCTGGAGGCATAAAGATATGAGCGGATTGGAAATTGCGGGAATCGTGGTTGGTGCAGCGATCGTCGTTTTGCTGCTGGTGAGCGCGAAGGACATCGCCCGTTACATCCGTATCTCGACGATGTAGGGAGCTGCTGCGGGGCACGGGCATTGCCCGGGCTTGCCGAAGGCGGCCATGCGGATGTTTCGGTCAGATCGCGCGGATGAGGCGGGCGGGGAGGAAGATGATGGCTCCGACGAGTTCGAGCACGCCGCCGACGGCGATGCCGACGATGCGGAAGGGCAGCAGGAGGAGCCACACGATTGGGTACGCGATGAGGGCCAGCAGAGCCAGGGGCCAGCAGAGAATAAAAAGGATGCAGAAGAGAAGGAACTTTGCCATGGCGAACTCCGTTGAATCCTGACCCGAGCGCCCCGTGCCGGTTTGCGTGAGACGCCCGGGTCGAACTTATTGTTACGCATCTCGTGAGTGGTGGGTTCCCGTTTACCACAGAGTACACAGAGAGCACAGAGGAAACGACAGGAATGCCGCGCATCGAGCGGCGGGATTGATTGCGGCTATTACGGCATGTGGAGACCTAACGCTTCGAGGATGTCGGGGTCTGGGGTGGTGGTTCCGTTTTGTTTGGCGACTACGCCGAAGTTGGTTTGGTAGTCCCACATGGCCCAGCCGATGTGGTTTTTCTCGAGGGCGACGCGCATATCGTGCAGCCACTGAGCGCGCGCGGCGGGCGGGGCGAACTCGCGCAGGACGCCGAATTCACCGCAGTACACGGGGACGCGGTGGAGGGTGGACCACTTCGCCGCGAATTCGATGGAGTTCTCTACGCGGGCGGCGTCCCAGCGGCCTTCGCCGTATTCGTCGAGGAAAAACTGGCCGGAAAGCGTTGGCTCTTCATCGAGCTTCGGGGCGATGTCGTCGGGTGTAGAGGGGTAGGGGATGGCGCGTTCAGGGCGGACTTCGGGGCTGGTCCAGGTGGCTCCCTGATGGGTGAAGGGGAAGGGCTCGTAGTCGTGAAAGGTGTAGATGATGTTGGGATCGGCGAGGGGTTCGAGGACGAGGAGATCCTGGAGGCCGGACCAATGTGCGCCGGCAGCGATGATGGTGGACTGGGGCGCTGCCTGGCGGATGGCGTCGACGACGGTGGCTTCGATGCCTTGCCAGCGGTAGGGGTCGTTCTGCTCGGGCTCGTTCATGATTTCGAAGAAGACGTGCTCGGGATCGGTGGTGGCGTAGTGGGCGGCGAGGGCGCGCCACAGGGAGGTGAAATTACTGACGCCGGCGCCGCCCTCGAAGAGCTCGGCCTTGTATTCGCTGGTGGGGTGAATGTCGAGGATGATGGAGAGGTGGTTCTGGAGCATGAGCTTGACGACGCGATCGAGCTCGGCGATGAAGGGAGTTTCGGAACCGGCGCGTTGCCAGGCGATGAGGGGACCGGCGTCGATCGAGAGGCGGCAGTGGTCGAAGCCCATCTTTGCGATGAGGGCGATATCGTCGGCGGTCGTGAAGGTTTTGAGGCGCTGGACGGAGTAGTCGCTTGCCTGGGCGAACCAGATGCTGGTGTTGATGCCGTGCTGGAGGTGCTGGGCGCGGGCGAAGGCGATGGAGGTTGGGGCGTTTTCGGTCTGGGCGCAAGCGGGAAGGATTGGGAGCAAGGCGACGAAGAGAAGCAGAGCGAAGCAGCGATGTGGATTTCGCATAGGCGCAGTGTAATCCCTGGATTGTGCGATAGGTGGATGGAGTGGGCGCTGCGGTATTCTGACGTTTGCGCAGCCCAGAAGAAATTGCGGGGAGGGGAGCGGCGGGATTGCGGGCGGCTGGGTCTCGACCTGCGGGCACGAGCGACGAGGCGAGTTCGGCGCGGGCGGTGCGGGAGATGTTCGACCGGATTGCGCCTCGGTACGACCTGCTGAACCATGTGCTGTCGTGCAATGTGGACCGGACGTGGTGGTGGCGGACGGCGCGGCGGTTTCGGGATGTTCTGGCGCGGCCTGAGGCGAGGGTGCTGGATATTTGCTGCGGCACGGGCGACATGACGCGGGCGTTGTCGCGGCGGAGGCCGGCGGTTGCGGAGCCGGTGGTGGCGGCGGATTTTTCTGTCGAGATGCTGGCGCGGGCGCGGAAGAAGCTGGCGGGGCAGAGGGTCGAGGTGATCGAAGCGGATGCGATGCGATTACCGTTTGGCGACGGGTCGCTCGATCTGATCACGACGGCGTTTGGGTTTCGTAACCTGGCGAATTATTCGGCTGGGTTGGCGGAGTTTTTTCGTGTGCTGGCGCCTGGGGGGCAAGTGGGAATTCTGGATTTCAGCGAGCCCGCGGGGATGGCGGGAAAGGTTTTCCGGTTTTATTTTCGGCGGGTATTGCCGTGGGTTGGGGCGCGGATTTCGGGGGATGGCGGAGCTTATGGATACTTGCCGCAATCGGTGGAGAGGTTTCCTTCGCCCGCGGCGATGCTGGAGATGATGCGAGTGGCGGGGTTTGTCCATGTGTCGTGGACGCCGTACAGCTTTGGGATTGCCGGGCTGTGGCGAGGGAAGAAGGCTTTCACCACAGAGAACGCGGAGAGCACAGAGAAGACGGTTTTCCCAGTGCAGGGCTTGCGATGAACTGTGTAGGGTGAAAGAGACCATGTCGACAGCCGCACTTCCGGGGTCGTCGCGAGCCAGCGCGGAGAAGCGATGGGTGACGCTGGTGTCGGTCGCGGCGGCGCTGGCGATGACGGTGCTGAAGGCGACGGTGGGCTTGCTGACGGGCAGCCTGGGGGTTTTGTCGGACGCGGCGCATTCGGCGCTGGACCTGATAGGGGCGGGGCTGACGTTTTTTTCGGTTCGGGTGTCGGACCGGCCGGCGGACTGGAATCATCCATACGGTCACGCGAAGGTCGAGAATGTTTCGGCATTCGTAGAGACGGGGTTGATGGCGGCTTCGGCGGTGGCGATCGCCGCGGAGGCGATCAGCCGGATCTTTTTCCGGCCGGTTGCGCTGCGGTATTCGATATGGCCGTTCGTGGTGATGGGCGGTTCGATCGCTGTGGACCTGTGGCGTTCGCGGCGGATGCGCAAGGTGGCGCGGCGCTACCGCAGTGCGGCGCTGGAGGCCGATGCGCTGCACTTCGCGTCGGACATCTGGACCAGCGTGGCGGTGGTGATTGGGCTATGTGCTTCGTGGCTGGGAACGGTGGAGCATGTGGGTTGGCTTCGCTACGCCGATCCGGCGGCGGCGCTGGTGGTTTCGGCGATGATTCTGATTCTTGGCTGGAGGCTGGCGTGGCGCGCTGTGGGAGCGCTGACGGATGCCGTGTCGCCGGAGCTGCATACGCGGATGGTGGATGCGGTGAGGCGGACGAACGGCGTGCTGGGCATCGATCAGGCGAGGGTGCGGCGATCGGGCAGCGAGTATTTCGCCGATGTGACGCTGTCGCTGCCGCGACAGCTAACGTTCCAGCGCACAGAGGAGCTGGTGAGCGAGGCGACGGCGGCGGTGCAGGGCGTGCTGCCGGGGGCGGACGTGGTGATCCACACGGTGCCGCGATCGACGATGGCGGAGAGCTTGTTCGACAAGGTTCGGGCGGTGGCGGCGCGGAACAATGTGTTGCTGCACGATGTGAGCATCGAGGCTTTTGCCGATGGGTTGCACGTAGAGCAGCACCTCGAGGTGAAGGAGACGATGCCGCTGCTGGAGGCGCATCGGTTTGTGTATGGGCTGGAGCAGCAGATACGGCGCGAGCTGCCGCAGGTGGGGTCGGTGCTGACGCACATCGAAAGCGAGCTGGCGACGATTGAAGCGCCGGTGCGGCTGGCGCAGGATCGGCAGATCGAACAGCATCTGCGCGATGCGGCAGCGAATCTGCCGGATGTGGTGGACGTTCACGAGGTCAATGTGGATCGGGTTGGGGACCGGCTCCACGTGACGTGCCACTGTACGCTGCCGGACGCGATGGAGATGCGGCGGGTACACGAATCGATTACGGAGCTGGAACATCGGTTCAAGCTGGAGTGTCCGGAGATCGATCGGGTGCTGATCCATCCGGAGCCGGCTTCGGACAATCAGCATCGCCAGTAGGTGCACGAGAACCATTCACCACAGAGAGCGCGGAGGAAGGAATTTCAGGGCAGAGGAGATACGTTTTGATCGCGAGCGCGGAGTGGAAGCAGGGACGATTGTTTGACGGGAAGCCGGAGAGCGGGCATACGATTCATTTCGACGCGTCTCCGGGACATACCGCGGGACCGAGTCCGATGGAGGCGGTACTGGCGGCGCTGTGCGGGTGTACGTCAGTGGATGTGGTTAGTATTCTCGAGAAGAAGCGCGAGCCGCTGGAGGGTTTGACGGTGACGGCCGTGGCGGAGCAGGCGGCTGAGCCGCCGCGGGTGTTCACGCGGATTCATCTGACGTACCGGATTCGGGGGAAGGTTGCGCAGAAGGCGGCCGAGGATGCGGTCGCGCTTTCGAAGAGCAGGTATTGCTCGGTTTCGAAGATGCTGGAGAAATCGGCCTACATCGATTACTCGATCGAATACGAATCATGATTGCGATCTTCCGATTCGTGCTGGTGGTGCTGCTGCTGACGGTGGTGGGGATGACGTCGGCGCTGGTGACGATGCATTTCGCGATTCATGGAGCGGAGGTGGCGATTCCGGATTTCAAGAGCATGACGGTGGCCGACGCGGGAAAGCGGGCGGCGCAAATGGGTCTGACGCTGCATGTGGAGAACCGGCTGTATTCGGCGGATGTGCCGGCGGGACGGATCGCGAATCAGTCGCCGGCAGCGGGCGCGATTGTGCGGCGCGGATGGCGGGTATGGCTGACCGAGAGCCTTGGTCCGGAGAAGCTGGCCATTCCGGATCTGAGGGGTAAGGAGCAGCGGGTAGCCACGATCGAGGTCCGGAGGGCGGGATTTCAGACCGGGACGATTGCGGCGATGGAGTGGCCGAGTGCGCAGCCTGGGACCGTGATTGCGCAGAGTCCGGAGCCGGATGCGTCCGGAGTGGAGAGTCCGGTGATGAATCTGCTGGTGGCGGCGCCTTTGCAGTCATCGCAGCCGGAGAGCGGTTTGGTGATGCCGGAGCTGGAAGGGCAAATATTCACGGGGGCGGCGCTGGCACTGACGCGTATGGGGCTGCATCTGGCGCCGGTGAAGGAAGCCGATATGCGGTTTGGGGCGCCTGGTGTTTCGGGCGGGGCGGGGGGTGGCCCGCCGGCGATGTATCCGCCGGGAACGGTGGCCGGGCAGAGTCCTGCGGCGGGGTCGCGCGTGGATGGAAGCACGCTGATTCAGCTGACCGTGGCGAAGTGAGCCGGGCGTGCTGTGCCGGGCGCGATATTTGGGATTATGGATCCAGATATCGAGTAGAATGGCCGGTGCTCAGCTGGCCGTGTTCCGCAGCGCGGCGGCGGAAGCCGTCTGACTGCATGCTCGAAACACTCAAAGCGCAGGTTCTCGAAGCGAATCTCGAGCTGGTCCGCCGCGGGCTGGTGCTGTATACGTTCGGCAATGCGAGCGGGGTCGATCGGGAGCAGGGGCTGGTGGTCATTAAACCGAGCGGCGTTGCGTATGAAGATCTAACCGCGGGCCACATGGTGGTGAGCGACCTGAGCGGGAAGATTGTGGGGGGTGAGCTGAAGCCGTCGTCGGATCTGGACACACATCTGGAGCTGTACCGGGCGTTTCCCGGGATTGGCGGGGTGGTGCATACGCATTCGGAGTTTGCGACGGCATGGGCGCAGGCGGGGCGGGAAATTCCGGCATTTGGGACGACGCACGCGGATTACTTTCATGGTCCTGTACCGGTGACGGCAGAGCTGACGGACGGGGAAATCGGCGACGAATATGTGCTGAACACGGGTAAGGCGATCGTGCGGAGGTTTCGCGGGCTCGATCCGGCGGCCATGCCTGGAGTGCTGGTGGCGGGGCATGCGCCGTTTGCATGGGGAAAAGATGCTATGCAGGCCGCGTATCATGCTGTGGTGCTGGAAGCGGTGGCGCGGATGGCTTTTTACACGACGACTTTGAACCCGAGCAGCGCGGGGATCTCGCAGGCATTGCTGGACCGGCATCATTTCCGCAAGCATGGCGCGAAGGCCACTTACGGGCAGGCCAGTTAGACGGGTAGGTATACGGGTAGTCAGGCAGACAGTTATACGGGCAGTTATGTGAATTGTTTAAACCTGGAAGCGGAGATTCCCTGACTCCGATTCCCGAACCTACAGGCACTCACGAGGTCGGACAGGAATGTCACTCGCATCGGCTCCCGCGGCTGCACTGGCCGCGTTCCAGCAGACGGCGGCAACGCAGAGTCTGGTTCATCTTTCCGGAGTGGATATCGCGGTTATCGCCATCTACTTTGGCATCGTTATTTACATAGGCTTTTACCTGAAGGGCGCCTCGAACACGAGCGAGGAGTTCTTTATGGCGGGCCGGGAGATGACGGCGTGGATCGCGGGACTGAGTTTCGTCTCGGCCAACCTCGGGTCGCTCGAACTGATGGGCTGGGCGGGATCGGCTTATCAGTATGGGATCCTCGCGGTGCACTGGTACTGGATCGGCGCGATTCCGGCGATGCTTTTTCTGGGCATCATCATGATGCCGTTCTATTACATCTCGAGGGTGAACTCGGTGCCGGGGTATCTGGCGCTGCGTTTCGGGGATGGCGCACGGGGATTATCCGCGGTGTGCTTCGCGTTTATGACGGTGTTGATGAGCGGCATCAATATGTACTCGATGGCCATCGTGATGAAGGTAGTGCTGGGATGGAACCTGCACTTCAGCATCTGGGTGTCGTCGATCACGGTGGCGATTTATGTGGCGCTGGGCGGGCTGCGGTCGGCGATTTACAACGAGGTGCTGCAATTTCTGCTGATCTGGCTGGGGGCGCTGCTGATTCCGATTCTCGGACTGATCGAGGCGGGCGGGTGGCACAACCTGGTGCTGCAGATCAAGGAGCGCTTTCCGCAGCAGGATTACACGCATCTGTGGGCTCCGTTGAACCACTTTGCCTCCAATCCGATGGGAGTGCACTGGACTGGCATTGTCTTCGGAATCGGTTTCGTGATCAGCTTTGGCTACTGGACGACGGATTTTCTGGTGGTGCAGCGCGTGCTTTCGGCGCACAATCTGCGGGCGGCGCGCATGGCTCCGATCATCGGCTCGGCATTCAAGATGGCGGTGCCGTTTATCGTGATTCTCCCGGGCCTGCTGGCGCTCTCAGTGCTGCCGTACCATCTGGTGGCTCAGGATGTGGCGGTTGCGTCCGGTCAGCATTCCTATAACGAGGTGTTGCCGCTGATGCTGGTGCGCTACTGCGGGCCGGGGTTGCTGGGGCTGGGCGTAACGGCGCTGATCGCGGGGTTCATGTCCGGCATGGCGGGCAACGTTAGTGCATTCGCGACAGTCTGGACCTACGACATCTACGGCGCGTTCATGAACAAGAAGGCAAGCGACAGCCATTATGTTTCGATGGGGCGGTGGTGCACGTTCATCGGGGTAATTATTTCGGTGGGCACGGCGTATCTTGTGCAGCATGCGGCAAGCATTATGGATTACGTGCAGCAGCTATTTAGTTTCTTTATTGCGCCGCTGTTCGGGACGGTGATACTGGGGATGCTATGGAAGCGGGCTACGAAAGCGGGCGGTTTCTGGGGCCTGCTGGCGGGTACGGCATCTTCGATTGGATTGTGGCTCTGGGTGCGGCATGACCCGGCTAATATTCGGTTCATGATCTTCCAGCCCCACGCGAGCGCCGATCTTATTAATCGCGTCCAGGCGATGTCGGAAAACCTGTATCGGGCAATGTGGTCGTGGACGATCTGCGTGCTGGTGACGGTGATTGTGAGTTACCTGACGCAACCGAAGACAGAGGCGGAGCTGGAAGGGCTGGTTTACGGCGCGACGAAGATTCCTGAGGAAAAGGATGATTACTGGTATCAGCGACCGATTGTGTGGGCAGGCGTGATGTTAGTTATCTTTGTTGGGTTGAACGTAATCTTCTGGTAGGAGGAAGACCATGCGGTCGCACACTTCGATCTGGTTATTCTCGGGCATCCTGCTGCTCTCCTATGGATTGTTGATTATGGGGACGGGTTTTTGGGAGCTCGGGCATCCCCCCGCCCACGAGCCGGTTTTGTATCAGCTGCACGCGCCCATTTGGTGGGGCGGACTGATGACGGCGGCCGGACTGTTCTATACCATTCGCTTCCGCCATCACCACTAGACACGAGTTAGTCAGCGTCCACTTACTGGAAGGGTCGTATTGCAATGAAGAAGCAGCTCACGTTCGGACTTATTGTGGGGAACCGCGGATTTTTCCCCGATCACCTGGCTAAAGAGGGGCGGGAAGAGATGCTGGGGGTGCTGGAGAAGGCGGGCATCAGGGCTATTACGCTCGCGCCGGAGCAGTCGAAGTTCGGGTCGGTAGAGACACATGATGACGCGATAAAATGCGGCGATTTGTTCCGCGCGCATCGCGACGAGATTGACGGGATCATTGTGACGCTGCCGAATTTCGGAGACGAGCGCGGGATTGCGGATACGATCCGGTACTCGACGCTGGATGTTCCGGTGCTGGTGCAGGCTACTCCGGACCGGCGCGACGATATGAAGATCAGCGATCGGCGGGACAGCTTCTGCGGGAAGATGTCGGCATGCAACAACCTGATGCAGTACGGGATTAAGTACTCGATTACCGCGAAGCACACGGTGCAGCCGAGTTCGGCGGAGTTTGGGAAGGATCTGGATTGGTTTACGAAGGTGTGCCGGGTGACGAATGGACTGAAGAAGCTGCGCATCGGTGCGATCGGGGCGCGGCCGCAGGCTTTTAACACGGTGCGATACAGCGAGAAGCTGCTGGAGCGGTATGGAATTTCAGTGGTGACGCTCGACCTGTCGGATATTTTTGGCGCGATTGGGCGGATGAAGGACGACGACGGTGATGTGAAGGCGAAGCTCGATGCGATTCGGGCGTATGTAAATACGGGAGCCGTGCCGGAAGCGGCGCTGACAAAGATGGCGAAGCTGGGCGTAGCCATCGAGCGATTTATGAAGGACACGCATTGCACGGTGAGCGCGGTGCAATGCTGGACTTCACTCGAGGAGAATTTTGGGGTAGTGCCTTGCACGGTGATGAGCATGATGAGCGAGAGCCTGCTGCCGGCGGCGTGCGAGACCGACGTGATGGGGACGGTGAGCATGCATGCCCTGGCGCTGGCCAGTCAGACGCCGAGCGCGCTGCTGGACTGGAACAATAACTACGGCGACGATCCTGATAAGTGCGTGTGCTTTCACTGCTCGAATTTGCCGAAGCATTTTTTCCAGGATGTGGTGATGAATTTCCAGGAGATTATTGCAGGCACGGTAGGGAAGGAAAATACCTTTGGGACTTGTTATGGGCGGGTAAAGGCTGGCGCTATGAGTTACGTAAGGTTCTCGACCGACGACTATCGGGGGAAGATTCGCGGGTACATAGGGGAGGGGGAATTCACGAACGATCCGCTGGAGACGTTTGGGGGCGCGGGGGTGGCGAAGATTCCCGAGATGCAGAAGCTGCTGCACGAGATTTGCGAGCAGGGATTTGAGCATCACGTGGCGGC
>CAZSWI010000065.1:0-16109 GCA_964610635.1 uncultured Acidobacterium sp. | reverse complement strand
GTCCAAATCTCAATGGCGATTACATTTCGGACGCCTGCGCGGCGCAGGTGGGCGGGTTGGGGATTGCGCCGGGAGCGAATATCGGCGATGGCTATGCGGTGTTTGAAGCGACGCACGGGACGGCTCCGAAGTATGCGGATAAGGATGTCATTAATCCTGGGTCGGTGATGCTTTCGGGGGTGATGATGTTCGAGTTTCTGGGTTGGCCGGAGGCGGCGAAGCTGATCGAGAGGTCGCTGGAGAAAACGATCCAGCAGAAATATGTGACGTACGATTTCGAGCGGCAGATGCAGGGCGCGACCAAGGCGAAGACCAGCGAGTTTGCGAGCCGCATGATTAGCAACATGTAGCCGGTAGCCAGTCGCCTTTAGCTAGTGGCTGATTACGGCGTTGGTCCACTCGGTGTGAAGATCAGATGCATAGACACGAACAGCTATGGCGCGAGATTCGCCAGCAATTGATTCCCCTTGAAGCTATATTCGACGACCGTGAGGCTGCGTCGAGATACCGCAATTGGTTTCGCGAGGTTCTCGCCCACAACGAGCTCGAGTTAGCGCTCCATGCGGTTTGCGACTTTTTGTTCGAAAATCCGGACGCGACATTGAGGCCGGCGGATTTGGATCGGATCCGGGCTGCGCATAAGCTAATGTCACTCGAGGACTATTGCATCAGGAAGCTTCCTGAACGGGACCCGATCGCTCAGGACTGAAGAAGACAAGGAGAATTATGCGGAAGAAAGTCACGATCGTAGGTGCGGGCAACGTGGGCGCGACCGCCGCACACTGGATTGCGTCGAAGGAACTGGCCGACGTGGTCCTGATTGACGTGGTCGAGGGGATTCCGCAAGGCAAAGGCCTCGACCTGCTGGAGGCGATGCCGATTGCGAAGATGGACTGCCACATCATCGGCACGAATGACTACGCAGATACAGCCAACTCCGACATCGTGGTAATTACGGCGGGAATTCCGCGCAAGCCTGGCATGAGCCGCGACGATCTGCTGCAGACCAATTACAAGATCATGTCGGATGTAGTGGGGAAGGTAACCGCGCATTCGCCGAACTGCATCCTGATTATCGTTTCGAACCCGCTGGATGCGATGGCGCAGGCGGCGTTCAGGCAGGCGAAGTTCAATCGCGAACGCGTGATCGGGATGGCCGGCGTGCTTGATTCGGCGCGCTTTCGGACATTCATCGCGGAGGAGCTAAAGGTCTCCGTCGAAAACGTGACAGCGTTCGTGCTGGGCGGACATGGAGACACGATGGTTCCGCTGACGCGCTATTCGACGGTGGCGGGAATTCCGATTACGGAGCTGATCCCGAAGGACAAGCTGGATGCGATTGTCCAACGCACCCGCGATGGCGGCGCGGAAATTGTGAAGCATCTCAAAACCGGCAGTGCATACTATGCGCCTTCCGCTGCGACAGTGGAGATGGTCGAGGCGATTTTGAAGGACAAGAAAAAGATTCTGCCCTGCGCGGCGTATCTTGAAGGCGAGTATGGCATCCGTGGGTATTACATCGGCGTGCCGTGCAAGCTGGGGTCGCGGGGGCTGGAGCAGATTATCGAGATCAAGCTGACGGCGGACGAGGATGCTGCGTTGAAGAGGAGCGCGGAGGCTGTGAAAGAGCTGTGCGCGGTGATTGGGGTCTAGCTGGCCGCCCTGCAGGGGTAGCCGGTAGCGGGATACGCTAACCCCGGGACCGCAGGAACGCGATCACATGATCCGCTTCGACGACCCCTACCAGCTTGCCTTTTTTGTCGGCTACCGGCAGAGCGCGTAGATTGTATTTATCGAACAGCTCAGCGACTTCATTTTCGTGCTGGTCAGCCCGGACTGAGATGAAGCGGGGTTCGGCCAGGACCTCGAGCCGGCTTTCTGGACGCGCCAGAACCAGGCGCGCGAGCGGAACGACTCCCTTGAGAACTTCGCCGGAGTCGATCAGATAAATCTCCGTAATGGTTTCTGGATCGCCTTCGAATCCGCGCAGGGCGCGAATGCCATCGGCCACGGTCGCGGTTTGAGGAACGGCCACGTACTCGGTGGTCATGCGGCCAGCGGCGGAATCCTCGCGGAATTCGAGGAGTTCTTTGACTTCCTCACGCTCCTCGGGGTCCATCTCTTCGAGGATGGCTTCGGAGCGCTCTTCAGAAAGCTCGGCGAGCAGATCGGCGGCCGCGGAGGGATCCATCTCTTCGACGATGCCGGCGGCGGTTTCCGAGTCGAGCGCCTGCACGAGGGATTTCTGGAGCTTCGGCTCGACTTCCTCGAGGGTTTCGGCGGCCACTTCTTCATCAAGAGTACGCAGGACCGCTTCGCGTTCGGCGGGGGCCAGGTCTTCGAGAATGTCGGCGATATCGGAGGGGTGGAGTTGCGCAAGGCGCTCGTGCTCGATATTCAGTTTTACGCGCCGGGCCGGGTCGACCTCGATCATGTCGACGAAGTTCCATGGGATGACGCGAGCGGGCAGTTTATGGACGAGGTTTTCGAGCGTGCGCTTCGGCATTGTGCCGCTTAACAGGCGGCGTACGGCGCCGCGCAGGCCGACTTCGACCTCCGAGACGCAGAGGTGCTCGTTGCCATTCGAATGCCAGCGCAGATTGACATCGTTGACGCGGACGACCTTGCGGCCGTGCACGTCGATGATCTGGCGATCGAGCAAATCCTGGCGCAGGAGGATAAAACTCCCTTCGCCCTCAAAGGGACTGAGTGTAGCTTCGGGACGCAGTTCCAGGGCGCCGCTGGGGGTCCAGCAAACGTCTTTTGATGCGACAATCTCGAGGCCTTTACGCGTCTTCAGGACCAGACCGGCGACCCGGCCGGCATCTGCGCCTGTTCCAACGGCGACATCTTTGAGACGGCCACGCATGCGTCCTCGGGCGCTGTTGATCGGGGTGCCGAGCATGGCGGTAAGGGACCGCAATGCAACATCATCTTCGGTCATGTTCGCAGTCTCGGCATGAGTGTAACAGTCTGCTTTACCCGCGGGGGCGCGAAAGGCCAGGAAACCTGGAACCGGTCGGTCAGCCTCCTGGGGCCGCTTCACGGTACAGAGCCCTTGGCGTGCAATTTGGCGCGGCGCGGCTGGCGCGGCTGGTTTCCGTTGACTGGCCAGCCCTCTGGACATACACTCAGCGCTGGGCGCGTCGGCGGGGGAACCGCATGGATCCGCGGCCGCCGAAGTATCTTCGCTTCTCATGTCCTCAGGAACCACCGGGTACGCGCCACACTCTAACCGCGTGAAGCTGGTTGTCGCTTCCTCGGTCATGCTCACCTTTATCTCTTTCTGGCGAGCGGCGGCCGTGGTGCTCAACGACCTGGGATCGTCTGCGTTTTATGCCGGGGGCATTGCCGAACAGGCTGTGGGCAAAGCGGCGCCCTGGTTCATCCTGGGGGTAATGCTGTTTTCCTTCGCGGTGCGGTCGGTGTACGTCGAGAGCTGCTCGATGTTCACGCGGGGCGGCGTCTACCGGGTGGTCAAAGAGGCGCTCGGGGGGAATTTCGCCAAGCTCAGCGTGTCCGCGCTGATGTTCGACTACATTCTGACCGGGCCGATCTCGGGCGTTTCGGCCGGACAATACATTACCGGACTGCTGAACGAACTGCTGGGTGTGGGGGCGACGCATGGTTGGCTGCCGGCGTGGCTCATGAGTGGCCCGCACCAAGCGGCGGGACTCCCCATGAACGAGACTTCCGCCCTGTTTGCGGCCGTTGTGACCGTTTACTACTGGTGGCAGAACACCAAGGGCATTGAGGAATCCAGTGACAAAGCCCTGAGCGTAATGCAGGTGACCACGGTGATGGTGGTGCTGTTGCTGGGATGGGGGTTCATCACCGCATTCCACGGTCATGCCAAGTTGCCGCCACTGCCGGTTCCGGCTAATCTGCATTTCTCCTCGGATGCGCTGGGATTTCTGGGTAGCACCAAACTGGCGACCATGCTCGGGCTGTTCGGAATCCTGATGGCGTTTGGACACTCGGTGCTGGCGATGAGCGGCGAAGAAACCCTCGCTCAGGTCAATCGCGAGATCGAGCACCCCAAGCTGAAGAACCTGAAGCGGGCGGCTATCGTCATTGCGATTTACAGCTTCATCTTCACCGGTGTCGGGACTCTGCTGGCGACCATGATTATCCCTGACAACGTGCGCGTGCCCATCTATCGCGACAATCTGATCGCCGGCATGGCGATGTATATGTGGGGACCGCAGGTTCTGCGGATTGTCTTCCGTGTCTTCGTGGTTATTGTCGGATTCCTCATCCTTTCCGGCGCCATTAATACTTCGATTATCGGTTCGACCGGCGTGATGATGCGGGTCGCGGAAGACGGCGTGCTTACGGACTGGTTCCGCAAGCCGCACCGCCGGTTTGGGACGAGTTATCGCATCGTCAATCTCATCACTGCCCTTCAGCTATTCACGATTATTGTGAGCCGCGGTAACGTGATCACGCTGGGCGAGGCCTATGCTTTCGGCGTGATCTGGAGCTTCACCTTTAACTCGCTGGCGATGCTGGTCCTGCGGCGCAAATACAAGGGTGAGCGTGGGTGGAAAGTGCCGGTCAATTTGCGCATCGGAAATACGGAATTGCCGATCGGGCTGTTCTGCGTGTTCCTTACGCTGCTGATGATTGCTCTGGTCAATCTCGCAACCAAGAGCGTCGCCACGGAGAGCGGCATCGCATTCACGGCCGTATTTTTTACGATTTTTGCGGTTTCCGAGCGGAGAAATGCGGCGAAACACCAATTGACGCAGCAGCAGATGAAGGAGCATTTCCAGCTTGAGCAGCAGGACACAATTGGCCGCGAGGAATTGCAGGTGCGGCCGGGCGGCGTGCTGGTATCTATGCGGGACCCGGTGAATCCCTTTGCTCTGAAGTGGGCTCTGGCGCGGACGCGAACCGACCAACAGGATATCGTGGTCCTCACGGCGCGGATGATGGGTGCGGGGGGGCCTGAGGTCCTCGATAACCAGATCTTCAGCGAACATGAGCAGATGCTTTTCACCAAGGCGGTGTCGGTGGCGGAAAGCTTCGGCAAGCACATTTCGCTGTTAGTTGTTCCGGCTGGAGACATTTTCGCGGCTCTGGTGCAGGCGGCTAACTCCCTCGAGGTGGCCGCTCTGGTATCCGGCCTGTCTACAAGGATGTCGGCCCAGGAGCAGGCTTTCCATATAGGACAGGCGTGGGAGACGCTGTCCGAGCCGAAACGGCAATTCACGTTCTACGTGATCATGCCGGATGGAGAAGCGGAGGCGTTTCATATCGGTCCTCATGCGCCTTCGTTACGCGCGGAAGATGTACAGCTGGTCCATCGGCTGTGGCTGAATTTCCGGCGCGATCCGGAAATGCAGGGTCTGCATCACAGCGACATCATGACTTATGCCTTGAGCCGCCTCGCAATGGATTACGCGCGCGATAAGCAGGAGACTCTAAAAAGTTTGCGCCGCTATTCCCAGGACAGCGGGCGCGATGCCGAGCTGGGTATAAGTTATCGCCCGCCGGCCCGGGACGATCAGTCGATGCCGGCTCCCAGGCCGTCGGTGGATGACGAGGGCCACTAAAAAGTCCTTTCATCGGGTTTCAGCTCCCGATTTGTCAAGTTAGCCCATCCCATTTAGGCTCGTAAGCAGACGGAATCAGGTTGTCTGCAGGACGGGCCATGTTCATTTAGCGATGGGAGGGTAACCGTGGAAGTTAAGCAGATCGTGGCGGAGCTGGACAGAGAGATTACCCGGCTGACGGAAGCGCGGGCGCTGCTCGCTGGCGGAGGTACAACAGGGCGGAAGCGTGGCAGGCCGCCGGGAAAACGCAATGCAGTGCGGAGCAGCCGTAAAGGGCGACTCAGCGCGGAAGGAAGAAAGCGGATCTCGGAAGCCCTCAAGCGCCGGTGGGCGGAGCGCCGGAAGGCGGCCGCCAAGGTGTCGAAGGCTGCATAACATGGGCGGGTCTTTCATGGCCCGCCTGACGATTAGAACTGGTCTCATAAACCTCATATCACCGAAAGGCAGCGTGTGAGACCCGCCATCGAAGCGGGGCTCATGCAGCCCACCAAAGTCATTGCGCCAGGTATGAGACCAGTTTTAGAGGGTGCGCCGGAACAGTGGCGTGGCGATCAACAGCGAAATAATGCCGAATCCGAAGAGAAATAATATGTCGCTTCGGATCGCGGTAAAGCCTCCATCCTTGATCAGGATGGCTTTGAGCCCGTGCACCGCGTAGGTAAATGGATCTGCGACAGCGATGGCTCGGAGCCATGGCGGAAAGGCGGTGATTGGATAAATCGCCCCGCTGGGGAAGAAAAGCAGCGTATTCAGGACGCCAAACATGGCCCGGGGGACCAACGGATCCTCCACGCGCACCATGAGCAGAAACATCATGCCGTTAAAGGCGATGGAAGTGGCGACGATGAGCAGCGCAAGTTCGAGCACCGCTTCCGGACGAAAGATAACGCCAAGTCCTGCGAGCAAGGAACCGATTACCGAGAGGCTGACGCCGGCAAGCACGGCCTTGATAGCGCCCGCTATATTGAGGCCTAAGACCAGTTCCAGTTTTGTGATGGGAGTAACGAGGTAGCCTTCGTGAACCCCGCGTGCTTTGTCGTCGATGTATAACATCCCGCCCCCGATCATGACGGAGATATACATGGCGAGTGCGACCGAGCCCGCCAGAAGAAATTTCATGTACTCGATGTAGGGATAAAGCTCCACGATATCGAGGGTGATGGACTGCACGACTTTGGGCTGGATGAGCGGGGCGTTAAGTGCGTCCACCAGGGACTGCATCTCAGATTCGAGGCTGCCGCTTACGAACTGGTCGGAGTTATCGACCAGCAGCCCAATGTGAGGCGATTCGCCAGCCAGCACCCGGCGCGAATACTGTGCCGGAATGATAACCGCGGCGTCGATCCTGCCGGTGCGGACGTCATCCTTCGCGGTCTGCTCGTTCGTGTAAGGAACGGTGGTGAATGTGCGGATATTGACCGCGACGGCCTGGAAAGCTTCGTGGACTTTTAGCGCTTCTTCCCCATGGTCATAGTCGACGATACCCATCCGTGCGTTGGTGACCTTCCCCCCGAAAGCGTTGCCGAGAATCACAAGCTGAACGAGCGGGAGGGTCATCGACATGAGCATGAGGGTTGGCGAGCGGAAGAACTTGCGCATCTCGCGTTCGACGATCGCCCACATGCGGTTCATGGCTGCATCCCCGGACGCGGTGGCATCATAAAGCCGACGGCCTTCACCTGTTCATCGCGGAGCTGGCGTCCCGTGTAGTGAACGAAGACATCGTCCAGTGTTGTGTTCTGCACGCTGAGCCCGTGGATCGGCGTACCCTCAGCGGTCGCCATTTCGACAAGCTGCGTCGTAGTGAGCGAACCGTTCGAGGTCATCAGGCGATACTCTCCAGAGCCTCGGGATTCAACGCCACTGACGCCGGCGAGCTGCCCCAGTTGTGCTTTTCGGTCGACGTTATTCTTGCCGAACTGCACTTCAATGACGCTGGATCCGGGAACGCTGGCCTTAAGGCCGAGCGGGGTGTCGAGGGCGACGAGCTTGCCGTGATCGATGATGGCAATGCGATCGCAAAGATTGTCGGCTTCGTCCATGTAATGGGTGGTTATCAGAATCGTGAGTTTCATGGTGGTGCGGAGCTTGTCGAGCATCTCCCAGACCGCGACCCGGGAGACCGGATCGAGGCCGGTAGTGGGTTCGTCGAGAAAGAAGATCCGCGGATTGTGGATGAGCCCGCGGGCGATTTCGAGGCGTCTTCTCATGCCGCCGGAAAGGGTTTTGGTTTGAGCCTCTCGCCACTTGGTCAGGTCGACGGCCTCGAGAAGGTGAGCGATGTTGCGCTCTCGTTGCACGCGCGGAACCCCGTAGAGCTTGGCGTAGATGGAGAGGTTTTCCTCGACGGTGAGATCGATGTCGCTTGTGAGCGCCTGAGGAATCACGCCGATGAGGCTGCGCACTGCGTTCGGCTCCTTTACAACGTCATGGCCGGCAATGAGAGCGCGCCCGGCGGTGACGGGGATGAGGGTGGTCATCATGCGGATGAGTGTGGATTTTCCCGCGCCGTTTGGACCGAGAAGGCCGAAAATCTCGCCGTCTGCAACTTCGAAGCTGACTCCTTTAACGGCTTCAAACGTGCCATAGCGCTTAACGATGTTTTCGACGGCAATGGCCGGCGGCGGCGAGAGTGCCGAAGCGGGTTGGTCCGAAACTTGTTCAGCGGTAGTCATTGCTTCACCAGCTTGTCTTTCGGAATATAAACTTCGGCGATCATGCCGGGGACATACCTCATGCCGGGGTTGTCGATGAGGAGCTTGAGCTGGACTGTCTCGATGTCCCGCTTGCGGCGGCTGACGTCGCGCTGCGTGGCGAAAGCGGCTTCGGCGGCCTTCGCGATAACAGTGCCCCAGACCGTGGCGCCGCTGGGCATGACCACGCGGAGTTTATCGCCGAGCTGAACGGCGTCGGATTCGGTTTCGGGCAGCGGCGCGTAGACCCAGGTCTGGGAGAGATCGACGACGGTGACGATGGGCGTGGCCGGTGACACAACTTCGCCTTGGCGCGCGGCGCGGACGTTGACGATGCCGGTGACCGGCGAGACGACCTGCGCATAGCCGAGCTGGACCTGGGCCTGGTCCAGTATGTCCTGGGCATTGCGCATCTCGTCGCGAGTGGCCGCTACAGTCTTAGCCGCTTCCTGGGTTTCGACCAGATTTACGCGGGCGGTGCGCAGCGATGCCTGCGCGGCGCCGACATTCTCGCGGGCGGAATCGACGGCTGCCTGAGCGGCATTGAGGCTGGTGACCATCTCATCGCGCGTCTGCTCGCTGGTCACGCCGGCCTGGGCGAGCGCTACGGCGCGTTTCGTGTCGGCTTGCTGGTGCTCGTAGTTCGCCTGGGATTGGGCCAGGGCTGCCTTGGCGACTCTCAATTGCGCTTCCGCCGCAGTGACTTGGCTAGCAGTGTCCCCCTGGGTTTGTTCTTCGGTATCGCGGGAGCCGAGCAGCTTTTGTTTTTCGCCAGAGACCGTGGCTTCCGCGGCATTGCGGGCGGCGGCCAGATCCTGCGCGTCAATGGTGGCGACCAGTTGGCCCGCCGTGACCTTCTGGCCTTCGTCTACGGCGAGCGATGCGATGCGGCCCTGGATGCGTGAACTGATCACGACTTCATTGGCGTCGACGGTGCCAATGAGTTGCAGGTCGCTGGTGTGCTTAACGGAAAAGAAGTACCAGAGCAGGGCGATGACGAACAGCACGCCCATGATGATAAAGATACGATTGCGTGGTTTCATGCGGTCTTTCTCTCCGGAATTGCGTGCTCCGGTATGGGCATGGCGGCGAGAACGGACTTGGCGCGACGCGCGCCGCGTTTGCGGTCGGTAAAGATGGTTTGGCCGAGATACTCGATAGCGGCGGTGCGGCGGTCAGCAACCGCGACAGGATCGAGCGGATCGACGCTGGTGACCAGGCGAACCATGGGGGAGCTGAGGAAGAAGAAGACGTTCGCGCCGAGGGCGGCGTACATCATCTGCATGGGGTCAACGCTGCAAAGCTCACCGGACCGGATGCCGTCGCCGACGATCTGCAGCGTACGATCCCACATCGGCTCGAAGGCTCTTTTCGCGATGATCCGCATGGCGTTGGACTGCCCGGTTCGGAATCGAACCATCTCCTGCTGCATGAGGTTCTGAAATCCGTGGTGGGAGAAAATACGATCGAAGTGCTGAAGCGCAAAGCGCAGAACCCGTTCGCCGGGGCTGCAGTCAAGCTCGAGCACGGCAAGGGCGTCGCCCGCGACTTTGCCTGCGACTTCTTCAAGGGCGGCGGCGTAAAGAGCTTCCTTGTCGCGAAAGTAGTAATAGAGGAGGGCCTTGTTGACCCGCGCTGCGGAGGCAATCGCGCTCGTGCGAGCGCCAGCGAGGCCATGCTCGCTGAATTCGCGAATCGCGGCCTGAAGGATGCGTTCGCGGGAGTGATCGGCTTGGGCGGCTTGGCGGGAGCGGGGCATTGATTGACTGGTTAGTTAATTTAACCGGTTAGTTAAACTGTACCCTGCACAGAAGCGGCTGGCAAGGGGGCCGTCAGATTTTTGTCGTTACGATTCTTGAGTGCGTTCGAGACCGATTAGATGGACTTCAGTGGCCGTGGCCAAGGGGCCGGGCGGTTCCTTCGACCGGCGGTGCTTTGGGATGCCTGTCAGAGTAACGGCCGAGCAGGAACATACTGAGGCCGAAGACGAGCATCACGATGCCCCAGATGAGATTGATGTCCATTCCCGCGGAGCGGAGATAGATGTCGCTTCCACGGGTGGCGAGGCCATAGATCGAGAGCAGCGCGCCGACTATCAGAAACATCAGGCCCAGGGGGATGCGAAGATCGAGGCTCATGGCTTCTCCTTTATTTCGTTCTCACAACTCTGCATAAGTTCTACCGAAAGACAAAGTTCAGACCCACTAGAAGCACCAACAGGCCGATGGCGAGGACGCTGGGCCGCGCATACCAGGCCATGTGATGCTCGACCGGCTTGGGTGTGAGCGAATAGACGAGGCCGACCAGCTCGCTTTCGGGGCGGGGTTTCGTCATGAAGCTGATGACCACTGCCAGGATGAAATTGACGGAAAAGGCGAAGATGGCCTGGGAGAAGTCGAGGGCCATGGCGCTGGGATAAGTGTGGACAACGTGAATCCAGCCACCGTGGACGCCGGGACTTGCGCCGGCTGAGAGCGTGAGCCCGTGGTGCAGCACCGCGGCCAGCGTGCCGCCGACGAGGCCAATGAAGGCGGCGTGCCCGGTGGAGCGCTTCCAGAACATGCCGAGCAGGAAAGTCGCAAACAGCGGGGCGTTCACGATGGAGAACACCAGCTGCAGCGTATCCATGATGTTGTTGAAGCCCATCACGAGATAGGCGGCAGCCATGGAGATAAGGATGCCGACAACGGTGGTCCATTTGCCGACTTTCAAATAGTGAGCGTCGCTCGCGCCTTTGTGGATATAGGACTGGTAGAGGTCGAAGGTCCAGACGGTGTTAAAGGCCGTGACGTTGCCTGCCATGCCGGACATGAAGCTGGCGAGGAGGGCGGTGAGTCCCAGGCCGAGGATGCCGGTGGGGAAGTAGTGCAGAAGCATGTTGGGGATGGCGAGGTCGTAGTCGAGCACCGGCTGGCCGTGCGTATCGAGCATGATTTTGCCGGTTACAGGATCGACTTTTGCCGGAATGAGGCCCTTGCCTGCGTCCAGATTTTCAGCGCCGGCCGTGGCCGTGCCGACTGGCGCTGCCTGGGCCATGGTGTTCGCCATCGTGTGACGCATCACGGCGGGCGTCGCAATAGCGATGAGGCCGGGAAGAATCACCAGAAACGGGAAAAACATCTTCGGAACTGCAGCGATCAGGGGCACGCGGCGGGCCGACTCTTCCGAATTCGCGGCCATGGCGGTCTGGATGACGAGGAAGTCCGTACACCAGTAACCGAAGGAGAGCACGAAGCCGAGCCCGGCCACGAGGGTAAACCAGTCGACCCCCAGCGGATTCGTCTGTGCGCTGCTCAGCCCGCGCCAGGAATGCATGTAAGCAGCCGGCAACGTCGCCTTCAGCCCGCTCCACCCGCCGACGTTCCTCAGGCCGACCCAGACAAGAGGCATGAATCCGGCGACGATCAGGAAGAACTGGAGGACTTCGTTATAGATGGCGCTCGTGAGGCCGCCGAGAAAGATGTAGCACAGCACGATAAGCGCGGAGAGGATGATCGAGAAGTGGAAGATCCACTGCAGCGGCCAGCCGAGGTGGATAAACACCTTGTCGAAGACGTGGAGGGTCTGGATGAGACGCGCCATGGCATACATGGAGATGCCGGAAGAGAGGACGGTCATGAAGGCGAAGGTGCACGCGTTCCAGGCGCGCGTTTTCTCGTCGAAGCGCAGGCGGAGAAACTCAGGGACAGAGCGAGCCTTGGATCCGTAATAGAAGGGCATCATGAACACGCCGACGAAGATCATCGCGGGGATGGCGCCGATCCAGTAGAACTGGCTGATGACAATGCCGTACTTAGCACCCGAGGCGCCCATGCCGATGACTTCCTGGGCGCCGAGATTGGCGGAGATGAAAGCCAGGCCGCAGATCCAGGCGGGCAGGGAGCGCCCGGCCTGCAGATAATCCTTGCTGGTTTTCATGAACCGTTTGAGTGCGAAGCCAATGCCCAGCACAAAAACGAAATACAGCAGCATGATCAGCCAGTCGATCGTTGTCAGGTTCACGCTGTGCGGTTCCTTCCCGGGAAACAGAGATGGCGGTGCCGCAGGCCACTGTACACGGTTGCATTGGGGCAAGTCCAGATGAAGGCGAGCCAGTGCCGAAGGCCAGTAGCGGGTAACGAAATGCGAGCATACAACGAGCCGAAAGCAGGACAGCTAAGGTTCGGTCAGCTGAACCGGTCAGCTAAGAGGCGGTGCGTAGGTAGATTCGCTACAGAGACTGCACCGGAAGGAGCGTGAGGTCGTCCACCAGCCCGACCTCTTTCAGCACGAAGGGCTCCGCATAGCGGACGCCGGCCAGCGTTCCATAATGGCGGGCTTCGGCGAAAGTGCGCTCGCGAATCTCTTCCTCGGGAACAAACAGCCCGCTGCCGGCGGACTGATTGGCGTACTGCGAGTGGTATGCCATCAGAGCGCGGTGACGATCCTCGATGAACGGCGTGATGTCGATTACGAAGCTCGGCCGCACATCCGCATAGAGACTGGCGTAGATGATCTTGAATGGCCGGTGCGGCGGTGTTCCGGTTTCGATCTTCGCGAGGCCCGAGAGGAAGCAGGCTTCGTAGCCGAGGATGGATGCGGTGGAATGGTCTGGATGGCGGGCGGTCCAGTAGGGAAGAATGACGACGCGAGGACGGATGCGGCGGAGAACCGCGACAACCTTCAGGCGATTCTCCCAGCTGTTTTCGACGCGGCCATCGGGGATGTCGAGCGCTTCACGCCACCCGACTCCCAGGATGCGCGCGGCTTCGGCAGCCTCGGCCGCACGTTCCTCAGCGGTGCCGCGCGTGCCGGTTTCCCCCTGGGTCAGGTCGAGGATCGCAGTCGAAACGCCTATGGACCGCATGCGAAGGAGCGAGCCGCCGCAGGTTTGCTCCACGTCGTCGCGATGAGCGGCGATGGCAAGCACGTCAGCTGCGGCTGCCGGGGCGATGGGTTGTTCCGCCATGCCAGATTCCTGCGTTTCAGGAGAGGTCGCTTAGTAGATCGTGTTGTCGTCGTCGGTGCCGGCATCCATGTAAGCGCAGTCGATCGCGGTGCCGGCGATGGTGACGTTGGAATTGTCGAGCTGAGCCATGTTGGTGGTGCTGTAGATATAAATCTGGCCGCCCTCGGTGGTGTAGACCTTGTGCAAACCCTCGACGCCCGCGATGCCGGTTCCGTCTCCCTGGTAAGAGTCGATGGTGACGGCGTTGGTGGCGGTGTCGAACATGGTGATGCAGCCGAACTGAATGCCGGCGCCGGATTGCGCCTTCTGATAGCGGACACCCTGATCGCACTGCGAGGAGCCGATCCAGAGCGTGTTGTCGTCGGCGAAGACCATGCGGTTATGGGTGCCGTCGCTGATGGAATAAGTTCCGGAAATGCTGTTGGCGGGGGTGTTCATGACCGTCAGGAAGCCGGCAAAGAGGCCGCTCGATGGTTGGAATTGCTGGCCGGCAATGTACAGCGTGGTGCCGCTAAAGACCGCGTTAGTGGCCCCGTTGGGAATAGGTATGTTGCTTTGCGCAACCAGGGCGATGCCGCTTGCGCCTTTGCTGCCGGAGTTAATCGAAGAAGCGGTGATGGGAATTGTAGTAAGGCTGGCGGTGGTTCCGCCGCACTCGGGGCCGCAGTTGATCACGTAAGCCGTGGTGCCGTCGGGCGAAAAGACCGCTTTAAGGGGGTGGTCGAAGGTGGCGGAGGGTCCGGTGCTGACGGGAAAAACGCACCACGTGGGCAGCTTTTGCGGCTCGCAATCCTGCGCGCCGAGATAATTCGGATTATTCGTGGCAGCGGTCTGCTGGGCCTGGGTTAGCTGCACGATGCTGTAAACGGCAAAACTCTGAGGCGGCGCGACGTTGACGGTCTGACCGGCGGCCTGAGTGGTGTTCTGGATAAACACCAGGGCGAGGGTGCCGCCGGGATTGACGGAAATGCCGTAGGCGTTTGCAAGGTTCAGCGTTAGGGAGCTGCCGTTGGTGCGATTGGCGACGCTGATGACGTGACTGGAGGGGTTGGCCGCATATAAGTAGCCGAGGTCGCGGCTGATGAAGACCCCGTTGTAAGGGCTGCCTTCTGTGCTGCTGGAGAGGCTGCCGGGGATAGGAATGCTGGCGTTGACCTTTTCCTGCGCATAGCTAATGAGAGCCAGACTGCCGTCGCCTTCACCGTAGACGGCGCCGGCCTGTTGCTCGGGCATGTTCTGAATGGTGAGGGGAAGCTTGCCGGAATAACCGCTGATCGTGAATTGTCCCGAGGATGTGTTGTAGGCGTGTCGAATGTCGTAATAGGCGTCCATGAACGGCAGCGCGCCGGTGGCGAAGGCGCTGGGATTCTGTTCGGCAACCAGTACGCGATTGAGAACGCCGCTGGGAGGCAGGGTCCGGCCGGCGAAATAGAAATTCTTGCCGCAGGAACTGATGACGTTGCAGACCAGGAAGACCGAGCTGAGAATGGCAGCGAAGTACAGGGAACTTCTTTTCTTCAAAACCTTAGAACCTCACCATGCGCATGGCTTATGACGATCTCGTGGGAAGACCCAAGTATAACAGGGGGATGGCGCATTCGGTTCGCGGGCTGAGACCCAGCGAAGGGTTGAAGGTCGCGACGAAACGTCGTTATGGCGAGGGGTGTTAATGGCGCGGGTGCCTGCGCAAGCTGCCGGCAGCGGGCATGGAGTGGCCTGATACCATAAATCAGGTATCCCCCATGACCAGCCGTCTCGAGCAATTATTTGGCCGGCGCGCCGTTCTATGCGACGGCGCGATGGGCACGTCACTCTACGCGCGCGGCGTCTTCATCAATCGCTGTTTCGATGAGCTGAACCTCTCTCAACCCGAGCTGGTGCGCGGCGTTCACGAGGAGTATCTTCAGGCTGGCGCGGAGATTATCGAGACCAACACCTTTGGCGCGAACGCGCTTCGGCTCCAGCGATATGGGCTGCGCGACAAGGTGGGAGAGATCAACCAGGGGGGCGTGAAGATTGCGCGCCAGGCGGTCAGGCAGCTGCTGGACAAGCAGGCCGGAAGCGCATGGGTAGCGGGTTCGGTCGGGCCGCTGGGAGTACATCTGGAGCCGCTGGGGAAAACGGGTCTGGACGAAGCGCGGGAAGCCTTCGCTGAGCAGATTCGCGCACTCACCAGTGGCGGACCCGGCGAGGGCGTCGATCTGCTCATTATCGAAACCATGATCGCTCTCAATGAGGCGGAACAGGCGGTATTTGCGGCGCGCGCAGTGGCGCCAGATATACCGATCGTCGTGATGATGACCGTCGATGAGGAAGCGAACTGTCTGGATGGATCATCGCCCGAGACTGCCGCTGTCCGCATTGAATCCTGGGGCGTGGATGGAATTGGCTGCAACTGCAGCGTCGGCCCCGCAACGGTGCTGACCGCGATCGAGCGCATGGCCGCGGTAACCACCCTGCCCATGATGGCGATGCCAAACGCGGGCATGCCGCGCTCGGTCGAGGGGCGCAACATTTATTTGTGCTCGCCGGAGTATATGGCCAGCTTTGCGCGCAAATTCACAAAGGCCGGCGTGCAGTTCCTGGGAGGCTGCTGCGGGACCACGCCCCAGCACATTCGTGCAATGAAGTCGGCGATGCGTGCCACCGACGCGCAAACAGCCGCTGGTGAGCGGGCTACTCGGAAGGAAGCGATTGTGACGGAGACGCCGCCCGCAGCCCTCCAGGAGCGCTCGCTGGTGGGCAAGCTGGTGCACGAGGGCACATTTGTCACAATGGTGGAAATTGTTCCGCCGCGCGGCATCGACTGCGCTAAGGAGCTCAGGGGAGCGCAGGAGATGGCCGACCTGGGGATTCACGCCATCAACGTGCCCGATTCGCCGCGCGCCTCGGCCCGCATGAGCGCGCAGA
>CAZSWI010000064.1:0-16123 GCA_964610635.1 uncultured Acidobacterium sp. | reverse complement strand
GGAAGCCGCTGCGCGCCTGCGGGAGCAGGTAGGGGGCGTTCGTCATCGACTCCATGCCGCCGGCGACGACGATGTCCGCGCTGCGAGTCTGGATGGATTGTGCGGCGAGCGCGATGGCGCGCAGGCCGGAGCCACAGACCATGTTGACGGTAACGGCGCTGACTTCAGGGGGAAGGCCACCGAAGATCGCGGCCTGGCGGGCCGGGTTCTGTCCGAGGCCGGCGGAGACGACGTTGCCCATGATGCACTCGTCGATTTGGCCGGGCTCGAGCTGCGCTCGCTTGACGGCTTCGCGGACAACAACTGCGCCGAGGCGGGTCGCCGGAACGTCTGAGAGCGAGCCCTGGAATTTGCCGACCGGCGTTCGGACGCCGGAGACGATGACGATCTGATCCATGACTTCCTTTTTACCGGACTTCCCTTTACTAATTCGATGCGCGAGGCGGCCTTTAGAATCCAGAGGAAGATAACAGAGAGCGAGGACGGGATGCACGAGATGCCCGTGGGGGCGAGTTCATCGACAGGCGGCGATCCGAGCAGACTGCGAAACCCAGGGGTGGTGGCTCCGTGGTGGCATGCGGGAGCGATCGCCGTGCTGCTGGTGGGGTTGTCGGTGGTGAGCGGGCGGCAGGCGCACAGCAATTCTCTGGGCGCACACCATGCCGGGCGTTACCTGTTCGGGATCGGCTCGGAGTGGGCGCTGCTGCTGTTTGCGTGGTGGGGGCTGCGATTGAAGCGCGTTCGCTTTGCGGAGCTGCTGGGATTTCGAAGCGGGTTGCGGGCTTTGGCTGAAGATGTGGGAGCGGCCGCGATTTTCTGGATTGTGGCGCTGGTGGTCCTGGCGACAATCGGATTGCTGCTGCGAGCGGCGCATCTGCCTGGTCCGGAGAAGACGCTGATGACGATTGCGCCGCGCACGGGGCTCGAGATGTTGCTTTGGATTGCACTCAGCCTGTCGGCGGGATTTTGCGAAGAATTTGTCTTTCGCGGATATTTCCTGCGGCAGTTTGCGTCGTTGGGCGCCGGAATGTGGGTTGGGGTTCTGGGTTCGTCGCTGCTGTTCGGCGTGAGTCACGGATACGAAGGCGCGGCGGGAATGATCGCGATCACCGCATTCGGCGCGATGTTCTGCGCACTCGCGATTGCGCGTGGCAGTCTTCGTCCTGGCATGATGGCGCATGCATGGCACGACATTTTCAGCGGAGCGATGCTCGCGTTGCTGCGGCATTTTCATCCGATGTGAGTTTCGTTGCGCGCGCATGCGTGACGCGCACGAATACACTGACGAAAAGTTGTAGCGAAAATTTGAATTTTTTTCTTGACACTGTATGCGCGGAACTCTATACATTCGTTAACTGCAGCATTTTATGTTGCAGACTTCGATGTAGACATCGAAAAGGGAGAATAGAAAACCATGGCAGCAAAAAAGGCAGCGAAAAAGGCAACGAAAAAGGCAGCCAAGAAGTCCTCGAAGAAAAAGTAAGAGGACCTCGGCAACGCATCAGGGGGACGCGATGAGCGTCCCCCTGATGCTTTTTGGGCGAAGTTACTGCTGCGAGGCACGCGCTCGGGCTCCGCGTCATGGCCGCGGGACGCGGTAGGCTTGATGAGTGACGCGACGCCGATGGATCGCCGATACGTGGGACGAAGCCACTGCTTCGATCGCGGGGAATCAGGGTGAGCACCTGATTCGGGTGCTGCGCGCGCAGGCGGGGATGGAGTTCGACATCGTGGCGGGCGGCCGCGTATGGCACAGCGTGATCGCGGGGATCGACGGCGATTCGGTTCGGTTCAATCTGATTGCGGAGATGGAGGCCGATCCTGCTCTGCCGGTGACGCTGCTGCTTTCGGTCTTCAAGTTCGATCGCATGGAATGGGCGATCGAGAAGGCCACCGAGCTGGGAGCCGAGCGCATCGTGCCGGTGATCGCGCGGCGCAGCGAGAAACATCTGGCGCAGGCCGCAGCTGCGCGCGCGGAGCGCTGGCGGCGGGTGGCGCTGGAGGCATCGAAGCAGGCTCGGCGGTCCGATGTGCTTCAGGTTGACGACCCGTTGCCGCTGAAGGCTGCGCTGGGCGCCGGCGATATGCAGACAGTGCGGCTGGTGCTTGCGGAGCAGGAGCGATCGACGACGCTGCATCGTGCGCTGAGTGAGGCGCTGGCTGCGAGCGGCGATGAAGAGCCGGCTATTCGGATGGCAGTGGGACCGGAGGGCGGGTGGACGCCAGAAGAAGAAGCGCTGTTCGATGCGGAGAGCTGGAAGCCGGTGAGTTTGGGGCCGCGTATCCTGCGCGTCGAGACTGCGGCGATCACGGCAATGGCGGTGGCGGCGGCGTTACTGGAGTAAGACGGGAACAGGGCGCAGCGAAACCGGGCCAGCTCTAAGAAAACATCTCTTTTACTTTTTCGAGAAGGCTGCGGGCGGTCGGAGTGTTTTCGACGGTGACGGTTTGACCGAGTTCGCGCAGTAGTTCTTTCTGGGCTTTGTTGAGCTTGGTTGGCGTGCGCACGATAATTTGGGCTACGAGATCGCCGCGCCCATACTCATTCAGGTGAGGAACACCCTTGCCGCGGATGCGAAAGTCCTGACCACTCTGCGTGCCCTCGGGAATTTTGAGTTTGACCTCGCCATCGAGGGTGGTGAGTGTGATTTCGGCGCCCAGAGCGGCCTGCGGAAACGAGACAGGGATGAGACAGTGCAGGTCGTTGCCGTCGCGCTCGAAGAATTTGTGGGGGCGAACGCGCAGCACAATGTAGAGATCGCCACCGGGTCCGCCAAAGCGGCCGCCGTCGCCTTCACCCTGGTAGCGGATGCGCGTGCCGTCTTCGACGCCGGCCGGGATGCTGACGTTGATTTCGTGCTGGCGCTCGACGCGTCCTTCGCCACGGCAAGCCGCGCAGGGATCGCTGATCACCGTGCCTGTGCCGCCACAGCCGCTGCAGGTGCGGGCGATGGAAAAGAAACCCTGCTGATAACGGACCTGGCCGCGGCCCTGGCAGTGGGGACAGGTGGAAGGTCCGCGACCGGTGTTGGTTCCGGCGCCACGGCAGTCCTTGCAGGCTTCCATACGGCGAATCGTGACCTTTGTTTCTTTGCCGAAGACGGCTTCTTCAAATTCGATGGTGAGGTCGTGGCGGACATCGCGACCCTTCTGCACGCGCGAGGGGCGACGGCTGCCAGCGCCCATGTTGAACATCTCGCCGAAGAGATCACCGAAAATGTCGCCTATATCCTGGGCGCCGAAGGGATTACCATCGAAGCCGGATGCGCCGAGTCCAGCATGCCCGTAGCGATCGTACGCGGCGCGCTTTTGCGGATCGCTGAGAATTTGATAGGCCTCGCTGCAGGCCTTGAATCGCTCCTCGGATTCCGCATTTCCCGGATTGCGGTCGGGATGATGCTGCAGGGCGAGCTTGCGATAGGCGGCCTTCAGCTCCAGATCGGAGGCCGTGCGGGTGACACCGAGGACTTCGTAATAATCGGCTTTGATCACGTTTTCGGTTCTGCTCATGCTTCCTTCTGTTGGGGATTGCTGGCTACGCGGACCAGGGCGGGACGCAGCAGGCGATCGCGGATGCGATAGCCGCGGCGCACTTCTTCGAACACCTGATGATCGGGCAGGTCGTTGCGCTCGACCATTTCGATGGCTTCGTGGACGCGGGGATCGAACGCGGCGCCAACAGCCTCGACAGCCTGGATGTTGAGCGCACGCAGGGCTTCTTCCATCTGCTTGACGATCAGTTCGACGCCGGTGCGCAGTTGTTCGGGCGAGCCGGTCGATTTGAGCGCGAGCTGGAAGTTATCGAGCACAGGGAGAAACTGCTCGACGGCGTTGGATACGGCATAGTCGCGGAACTCTGTGCGTTCGCGGGCCTCGCGCTTGCGCGTGTTGTCGAATTCGGCCTGGAGGCGGGCCAGGCGGTCAAAGAGAAGATCACGCTCGGATTTGAGGCGATCATATTCTTCCTGGGGGACAGTTGCGGTTTCGACGGGAACGATTTGTTCCCGGGCCGCATCCGCGTCTGTTACCCCCGCAGCCACCGAATCTCCGGCACCGCCGCCGGAATCCGGGGCCGCATGGATCCTGTCTGCATGTTTTGTTTCGACCATAATGCGACGCATACTTCTCACTCGATTCTGAAGGGCAGGCGATTGGATTGGGGCGCCTGGTTCTGTGCTTTGGGTTCCAGCCTGTTTATTGCGGCGGCTGGAAGATTCTGCCGGAAAGCTGTGCGATATACGAAACTGCGTTGATGGTTTCCTGATATTGAATGCGGGTTGGACCGATGACAGCGACTGTTCCGAGATTTTCGGATCCGAGGCGGGCGGTCGTGCCGATCAGGACAAAATCCTTCAGCTCGGGGATCGCATCCTCAAGGCCAACCACCACGCGCACGGTACGCTGGCGGGCGTCGACATAGGCGTTGAGCAACTCGATGAGGCGCTCTTTGGCTTCGAGGGCGTGCATCATGGTGCGCAGATGCTCGCGATCGGTTTCGCCGGAAAGCAAGTTGGCAACGCCTTCGATGAAAATGACCGGGGCAGAGTCTTCACCGGCCAGAGCCCCCTTGCGGTACAGCTCTTCGACGGAGCGCATGAGGCGGTTATATTCGTCGCGTTCGGTTTCGATGCGCTGCGCCAGCTCGGCGCGAATGCGTTCCATGGACCAGCCGTAGAAGTTCTCATTCAGGAAGCGGGCGGCGGTTTCGAGTTCGGTGGTGGTGAGATCGTGATCCAGAGACAGGACACGATCCAGAACGGTGCCGGCTTTCGTGATTACAACAGCGAGCACGCGACCTGCGGTGAGGCGTGAAAAATGGATGTGCTCCAGAGTGTGGAACTCCTGGGTGCTGGCCAGTGCGACGCCGAGGCCGCTCGAGATGAGGGCAAGCACGTGGGAGGTGCGCTCCAGATACTGCTGGCTGGTTCCGATGCCGGCAAAGCTCTCTTCGATTTGCTCCATACGCTCGGGCGCGAGGATGGCAAGTTGCGTTCCGCCGAGCTGCTCGACATAAAAGCGAAAGGCGCGCGCGGTCGGGATGCGGCCGGCGGAGGTGTGGGGCTGCTCGAGGAGACCGGCATCAGCGAGGGAGGCCATAACGTGGCGGATGGTTGCGGAGCTCATTCCGTCTTTGTTGCCGAAGTGGCGCGCGAGGGCATGAGAGGCGACTGGCTCGCCTGTAGCGATGTACGTCTCGACCGTAGCCGTCAAAACGGTGCGTTCGCGAGGACCTAAACGCAGATCAGAACCCATGCAATCCCACTGGAACATCCGGAAAAAGGGTGGATGTTCCCTGAATAGATTGTAGGTTTGCAAAAAAGGCGGGTCAAGGACGGGGCAGGTCAGCGGGTGATATGAAAGTAGCGTCTGAGGAGTGCGGAGTGTTCGATGGCTCTTTCGTTCAATATTCACCGGTGACGACGTTTTCGAGGGGCTCGCGGCGCAGGTAGCGTCCGATCTGGGCAGCGGCGAACTTCATCGCGCGCACCATAAACATCGGGGTCGAACTGGCGATATGGGGAGTGATGAGCAGGTTGGGTGCGCTCCACAGTGGGTGTGCATCGGGGAGGGGCTCTGGATCGGTGACGTCGATGGCGGCGCGAACGCGGCCACCGTGCAGGGCTTCGAGCAGCGCAGCCGAATCGACGACGGGACCTCGAGCCGCGTTGACGAGAAGCGCGCCCTGTTTCATGAGGGCCAGTTCCTTTTGGGCGATGAGGCCGGTGGTTTCGCTGGTGAAGGGAACGATGAGGACAACGATGTCGGCAGTGGGCAGGAGTTCATGGAGACTGCCGATGCTGTAGACCCCGTCGCGCGCGGTGCGGGCGACGCGGAGGAAATCGACGCCGAAGGGGCGCAGGCGGTCTTCGATGGCGCGGCCGATGGCGCCATAGCCGACGATCAGGACGCGCTGGCTGTGCAGCTCCTCGCAGAGGATGTTCGGGTAGGGCCGCTTCACGGGAGGATGTATAGCGTAGTAGCGGTCCTCAGCGTTTTTGCGGCGCGACCACTGACCAGCGCGCTGCAGTTCACAGAACAACGGCAGATATTTGAGCGAAGCCAGGATGGCGGCGACGGTCCACTCGGCGGTAGAGATGTTGTGGACGCCGCGCGCGTCGCACAGGACCACATCGGGAGGCATGAACTTCAGCAGGCCGTCGACGCCGGCGACGGTGGCCTGGACGACGCGAAGCCCGCGAAGAAACGGGAGCATGCGCTCCGCCTGACCAGTCCACGGGGGAGCGATCCAGAACTCGGCCTCGACCGCGCTCGTGGGGTTCAGGGGAATGGTTTCAAGAGAGATGCCGCTGGGCAGCAGACGGTACAGGTCCGCATCGACGGCATCGGGCACGCCAACTTTGAGCATGGACCGCCGCTCCGTTCCTCAGGGATACTTCGATGCTACCGCGCTGCGATCAGGTTTCGGAAGATGTTGGAGGGTTGCGCGGCAGAAGGGGCCGAGCGGCCCGGCGGGGTCAGTTCTTCTGATGGAAGAATCTGTTATTGATGTCAGGCCAGAATTCCTGGAAGACGTACGTCGCGCCGTCGAGGCCCATATTCAAAACCCAGCGCTGTCCAGTTTTGGTCCAGGTGCGTTCAGGCTCCGGATAATAGAAGGTGGAGATGCCCGCGGCTGCGCCGGATCCGACAACCTCCGACGCGTTAAACGCCTCGTTGCCATGATCGGTGCGCGTGATGGCGAGGCGGCTGAAGGCATAAAGAGCCCGCTTGCCGAAGCCGCCATGGCCCAGAGTGTAGAAGCGGGGGTCCTGACGGAGGATGATGGGGAAGATGGTCTCCGTTTCGTAGTCTTCGTCCACCTGATCGGCGAGAGCATGCCAATAATAACGGCCGTAGCCGACTGCTCCCTGATGGAATTCAGGGGTCGATCCCTCCGCCTGGCCTATGCCCGCGATGACAGCCACAAAGATGAAATCGGAGTAATCGAAGGCATCCTGGGTCCCCTCCAGGAATTTGCCCTTCGGGGATTGCGGTGGCAGCTTAACATCGACCGAGACAGAGCGGAAGTTGGGAACGATGCCGAGGATGCGCTTGGTCTGCTTTCCCTCGAGGCTGCCGTTCTGGTGATCGCTGTGTGGAGAAGGCTGTTGCGATTGGGAACCTGCACCTGACGCTGAAGACGCGGCGGTGGGGCTCTGGTCGACGAGTGTCGTACTCGGATCGTCGGGAAGAGCGCTGCTGCCGTCTGTCTGAGCAAAGGCGGGCAGTGATACGGACAGTGCTGCGACGACGAACAGCGCCAGCCGGCGCCCTGCGGTGAAATATAGCAATACTTTCATAGATGCGAACTGTAGGGTCAAGGCGCAACGGAAGCATTTGTTGGACGCATCAAGCGGGTTTGCGGATACAAAAATACGGTTTTTTCTGAATAGAAGCGATCCGGAGGGGTCGTACGGCTGCTATGCGAGCATTTTGCGAAGCGCTTCGAGGCCCTCTTGAATCGTCTCGGGCGAAACTGAATAGCTGAAGCGCACGTGGCCTTCGCCCTGGGCGCCAAAGACAACGCCTGGAATCGTGGCGACATGCGCCTTATCGAGCAGTTGAGTGGCGACGCGGCGGCTGTCCTTGCCGATCTTCCTGACGCTGGGGAAGGCGTAAAAGGCGCCTGCCGGGAGTTCGCACTCCAGGCCGAGATCGTTCAGGCCGTTGACCAGCAGGATCCGGCGCTGGCTATACTCCTCCCGGCGAGCCGCAATTGTGCCCTCCGGGGTCGCCATCGCTTCAAGGGCCGCCCATTGCGTTGGAGTCGAAACGCCATTGGTGGAGTAGAGCACGAGCTTGCGGAGCCCGGTCATGAAAGGCTCTTTGGCCACGGCATATCCCGCGCGCCAGCCGGTCATGGCATAGGTTTTCGAGAAGGTATAGGCGGTAATGGTTCTTTCGCTCATCCCTGGCAGCGATGCGATGGAGACGTGTTCGCCTTCGTAGACGAGGTCTTCATAGGCCTCGTCGGCGATGACGACGAGATTGTGTTTGATCGCGAATGCCGCGACTTCCTGTGCTTCTTCACGGGAGAAAACGATGCCGGAGGGATTCTGCGGCGTGTTGTAGTAGATTGCGCGGGTGGTGGGCGTGGAGAAGTGTTCGAGAGCTGCGGTGAGGCCGTTGCGACGCGCCGTGGATGTGGGCACCATGACCGGCCTGGCCTGTGCCAAGGTGATCATGTCGCGGATGGGCGTCCAGTAGGGGGCAAATAGCAGCACGTCGTCGCCCGGGTCGAGGACGGCCTGAAAGGAAACGAAGAGCGCGTGAGCCCCGCCCACCGTGACGATGACGTCTTCGGTTTCGGTTGCAATGCGGTTTTTGGTTTGCAGCTTGCGGACGATGGCGGCGCGCAGGGGATCGATGCCGGAGGAGGGCGCGTATTTCGTGCGATTCTCAACGAGGGCGCGCAATGAAGCGTACTTGATGGCATCGGCAGTTTCGAAGAATGGCTCGCCTCCGTGAAAGGCGTGAACGGGCTTGCCTGCGGCGCGCAGCTCGAGGACTTTGTTGCGAATCTGGACTATGTCGGAGAAGCCGACTTCGTCGAGGCGCTTTGCGAGTTGAATTGGCTTCGGTTTGATGGTCATGGAGGGCGGCCGCTGGCCGGACGTTACAGCTTAGAGCATTTCGGCGGCGGGAAGGATGGAAATCGCGAGTTTTCGCGCTCAGGTCACGAGAATGCCCGAATAGACGGCCATTCCGACGACGGCATCGACACCGATCGAGTCGAGGGCATCGATTTCGGCCTGGCTGCGAATGCCGCCGGCAACGATGAGCTGGCGGGTTGTAAGGGGGCGCAGGGCACGGGCATTCTCAAGGGGAAAGCCCTGCATGGTGCCCTCTGTATCGACATGGGTATAGAGAAATGCGGCGCAATAAGTCTGGAGCGCGGCGATGGCTTGCGCGGGGGTGATGTTGACCTGATCGCGCCATCCGCGAACGGCGATTTTTCCGGCTTTTGTATCGATGCTTGCTACGAATTGTTCTGGAGAGATGGCATCGGAGATTGCAGAAGCGGCTTCGAGATCGATTCCATCTTTTTGGAAAAGCACTGAGCCGAAGATGATGCGGCGTGCGCCAGCGTCGAGGAGAGACTGGGCCTGGCCTGCGGTGCGGACTCCGCCTCCGACCTGCACCGGGAGGCGCTTCGCGATCTGCTCGATGAGGGCGCGATTGTTTCCTTCACGCCTGGCGGCGTCGAGGTCGATGAGCTGCACGAGGGGGTAGCGGGAGAACCGTTCGATCCAGTACTCAAAGTCGTCGAAGGCGAGGCGGAGATCTTCGCCCCGCTCGAGTTGCACGATACGGCCGCCCATGAGATCGATGGAGGGAATCAGCATGGCAGCCTCACGGGGATGCCCTCGCGGCGGAGTTCCTCCTTGAGGGTGCGCACATCGGCGATGCCGAAGTGGAAGATGCTGGCGGCGAGCGCGGCATCGGCCTTGCCTTCGCGGAAGACCCGGGTAAAGTGCTGCGCGGTGCCTGCACCGCCGGACGCGATGACGGGAATCCGGACGGCTTCGCTGACAGCAGCGGTTAGTTCGCAGTCGAAGCCGGCGCGCGTGCCGTCGGCGTCCATCGAGGTGAGGAGGATTTCGCCGGCCCCTCGGGCCTCTGCTTCGCGCGCCCATTCGACCGCGTGCCTGCCGGTGGGTTTACGTCCGCCGTTGACGAAGACCTCGGCGTTGCGGCCCAGGGCGTCAGGTCGGGATCGGCGGGCGTCGATGGCGACAATCACGGCCTGGGCGCCGAATTTCGCTCCGATTTCGCCGATCAGCCCGGGGCGGGCGAGGGCGGCGGAATTGATGCTGACTTTGTCGGCGCCGGCGTCGAAGACAGCTGCGGCGTCGTCCGCTGTGCGTATGCCGCCGCCAACGGTGAAGGGTACGAATAGCTGCTGCGCCGCGCGTCTCACGGTTTCGAGCAGCGTGGCGCGGGCTTCGTGGGTTGCGGAGATGTCGAGGAAGACGATTTCGTCGGCTCCGGCGGCGGCGTGGCGAGCAGCGACCTCCGCGGGATCGCCCGCGTCGATGAGATCGACGAACTGCACGCCTTTGACGACTCGGCCCGCATCGACGTCGAGGCAGGCAATGATGCGTTTCGTCAACACGGCTTCCACTCCAGGAAGTTGCGCAGGATCCGCAAGCCGACTTCGCCGGATTTTTCGGGGTGAAACTGGACGCCCATGACGTTGTCGCGTTCCAAGGCGGCGGAAAAATGTTCTCCGTAAACTGTCACAGCAACGGTGGCATTTGTGACCGGCGCGCGATAAGAGTGAGTGAAATAGACATAGCTGTTGTTACTGATTCCCGCGAAGAGGCGCGACTCGGGACGGATGGCGAGGGAATTCCAGCCGACATGGGGAATTTTTCTGCCAGGGCTAAAGCGATCGCAGGTCTCCGGGAAGGCGGCGACGCCTGAGAAGCTGGGAGCCTCGGTGCTGCCGGCGAAGAGCCATTGCAGTCCGACGCAAATGCCGAGGAAGGGCACGCCGGCGGCGATGCGCTGCTGGATGGCGGCCTTAAGGCCACTCGTTTCGAGAAACTGAGTGGCGGCGAAGTGGCCTACTCCTGGAAGGATGATTTTGTCAGCGCGCAACACGGCGGCGGGATCGTCAGTGAGCTGCGGATTGGCTCCGACGGCATGGAGAGCCTTCATGACGGAGGTGAGGTTGCCGGCTTTGTAATCGACGACCGCGATCACAGCAATCCCTTTGTGCTGGGGAGCAGCTCTTTGAGTTGTGGATCGCGCGAGCAGGCGAAGCGGAGTGCGCGGGCGAAGGCCTTGAAGAGGGCTTCGATCTTGTGGTGGTTTGATCGGCCATACACCGTCTTGACGTGGACGTTGGCGCGGGCGCCGCGGGCGAAGCCTTCGAAGAAGTCTTCGACGAGTTCGGATTGCAGGTCGCCGACTAAGCGCGTGCGTACTCTGGTGTCGACGACGTGAGAGGCGCGGCCGCTGAGATCGACCGCGGCCAGGCCGAGGGTTTCGTCCATGGTCATGAGGAAGTAGCCTGCGCGCAGGATGCCGCGCTTATCGCCGAGGGCTTTGTCGAAGGCTTCTCCGAGTGCGATGCCAACGTCTTCGACGGTGTGATGCTGATCGACGTCGAGGTCGCCCTTACAGCGGAGTTCAAGGTCGAAGGCTCCGTGGCGGGTGAAGAGTTCAAGCATGTGATCGAAGAAGCGGATGCCAGTAGAGATGGTGTAGCGGCCTGAGCCTTCGATGGTGAGCTTCACGTGAATTTCGGTTTCCGCTGTCTTGCGGTCGATCTCTGCTGTGCGTTTCTTTATCATCGGGACCAGCCTGTCTCCGCCAGCGATTCTTCGAGTGCGGCGATTCCTCGCCGGGTTTGTTCGCAGGTGCCGATGGTGATGCGGACACAGCCATCGCAGCCGGGGTCGGCGGAGCGGTCGCGGACAAGCACCCCTCTTGTGCGCATGGCTGTTACGAATTCGCGATGCTTCGGGCCGATGTTGACCAGAACGAAGTTGGCCTGAGAGGGCCAGTATGGGACGCCGAGGCGGTGCAACGCCGATTCGAAGAGTGGCCGCGAGGACAGGACTTCGCCGACGTACCAACGGAGGTAGTCTTCGTCATCGAGGGCCGCGGTAAAGCATGCGAGGGCGACGGAATTAACGCTGTAGGGGGAGACGGCGCGGCGAATCCACTGCATTTGTTCTTCAGGCGCGGCCAGGACGCCGAGACGCAGGCCGGCAAGGCCATAGGCTTTCGAAAATGTGCGGGCGACGATCACATTTGAGGCCTGGCGAACGAGGCCGATCACCGTTTCGCCGTGGAAATGGAAGTAGGCCTCGTCGATGAGCACGGCTGCGTGCGATGCGGCGTCGACAACGCGCAGCAAATCTTCGCAGCTGGCTGCCTGGCCGGTGGGGCTGTTGGGGTTGGCGATGGCGATGAGACGTGTTGCGGGGGTGATGGCGTCGAGGAGCCGGGTGAGCGGGAACCGGAAGCCCTCTTCCGCAGGAATCCGGATGATGCTTGCCGCGGTTCCCGATGCATACACCTCGTACATGGAGTAGGTCGGGACGGGGAGCAGGATTTCCGTTCCTGCCTCGAGGTAGGTTTGGCAGAGCAAGTGAATAGCTTCGTCGACGCCATTGGTGAGTAAAACCTGTTGTGGTTTGAGGCCGAGGTGGGCGGCGACGCGTCGTTCAACGGGCCCGCGTTCGGGGTACCGGGTGAGGTCTGAGGCCGAGATGCGGCTGAGCGCTTCGAGGACGCGCGGCGAGCAGGCGAAGGTGTTCTCGTTGAAGTCGAGGCGCAGGCCGCTGCGATCGCCGAGGGGCGGGTGGTACTCCTGCATGCGGCGGACGGCTGCCGAGGGCCGAGGGGCAAGGACGGTGCGGTCAGTCATGGACGCCTCGCATGCGTATGGCTTCGGCGTGGGCGGTGAGGCCCTCGGCGTTGGCAAGATGGATGGCGGCGGGACCGAGTTGTCGGACGCCCTGTTCGGAGTATTCCTGGACGGTAAGGAGCTTGAGGAAGTCGAGGACGCTCAGGCCGCCACGGGTGCGGGCAAGGCCGCCGGTGGGCAGGGTGTGGTTGGGGCCGGAGACGTAGTCGCCGAGTGGTTGTGCGGACCAGGGGCCGACGAAGACGGAGCCGGCGTTGCGGACCCAGACGAGGTCTGCCGCGCTGTCGATGGTGAGGTGTTCGGGGGCGATGCGGTTGGTAAGGTCGTGGGCTTCCTCCTGAGATCGGGTGACAATGGCCAGGCCATTATTTGTAATCGACGCTGTGGCAATTGTGTTGCCTCGGGCACATTGTGTAACCGCAGCGGCTACAGATCTCGCCAGGTCAAGCTGAGTTGTGATGAATATGGGCAGGGCGTCGGGATCGTGTTCGGCCTGGGCGACCAGGTCGGCGGCTATGGATGCGGGATTACCGGTCTCGCTGGCGATGACCGCTTCCGTAGGGCCGGCGAGCATGTCGATGGCGCAGTCGAAGGCGACGAGTTTCTTGGCTGCGGTGACCCATGCATTGCCTGGACCGGCGATTTTGTCGACGCGCGGGATGCTCTCCGTTCCATAGGCCAGCGCGGCGATGGCCTGGGCGCCGCCAATGCGGTAGAACTCGGTGATGCCGAGCAGGAATGCAGCGGCGAGGGTTTCTTTTGCGGGATGAGGCGAAACGGCGACGATGCGCTCGACGCCTGCGACCTGCGCGGGTATCGCTGTCATCAGCAAGGTGGAAGGCAGCGGATAGCGGCCGCTGGGGACATAACAGCTCGCCGAACCCAGCGGGATCACGCGCTGGCCGGCGGTGACGCCGGGGGCTGGCTTCAGGTCGAAGTTTTTGGGGCGCTGGCGGGTTGCAAAAGCGCGGATGTTCCGAGCCGCGGTTTTTATGGCCTGGCGGAGGGGCTCGGGGACTGATTCCCAGGCCAGCCGCAGCTCGACTTCCGGAATTCGTAACGGCGACTGTGGCGGAATATGGTCGAACTTGGCCCGGAGCGGCAGGAGTGCAGCGTCGCCGCCACGGCGAACCTTGTCGACGATGATGCGGGCTCGTGGAAGGACGCGTTCGTACGGAGCGCGGCGACGATCGGTGAGCGCGGCAATGGCTACCGCCGCCGCCTTTGCGCCGCGTCCCGTGGTGCGTATCAGCTTCACAGGACTCCCCTCACAAAACCACCTTGTTCAGCGGGTACTCGACGATGCCGGTGGCTTTGGCACCCTTTAGTTTCGGGATGACTTCGCGGACGGTGCTCTCTTCGAGGATGGTGTTGACGGCGACCCAATTGCCGTCGCTCAATTCGGAAATAGTCGGGGAGTTCAGCGCCGGGAGCACGCTCAGGACTGCGGGGAGGTTGACCTTTTCGACGTTGAGCATGAGGCCGACCTGGCCCTGAGCGTCGATTGCACCGCGCAGCATGAGCGCCAGGCTATCGATCTTTTGCTTTTTCCAGGGATCGGCGCAGGCCGTGCGGTTCGCGATCAGGTGGGTTTCGCTTTCCATAACAGTGTCAATAATTCGGAGGCGATTGGCGCGGAGGGAACTGCCGGTCTCAGTGACTTCAACGATGGCGTCGGCGAGGGTGGGTGGTTTGACCTCGGTTGCACCCCAGCTGAATTCGACTTTGACAGGGACATTCTTTCCTGCGAAGTAACGCTTCGTGACTTCGACGAGTTCGGTGGCGACGATTTTGCCGGAGAGATCTTCGGCGCACTGCCATGGGGAACCTTCGGGAACGGCCAGGACCCAGCGGACGCGGCGGCGGCTCTGCTTGGCGTAAACGAGGCTGGTGATGGATTCGACGACCAGGCCGCTTTCGACGACCCAGTCGATGCCGGTAAGACCGGCGTCGAGCACGCCGTGGTCGACATAGCGTGCCATCTCCTGGGCGCGGATGAGCATGCACTCGATCTCGGCGTCGTCGATGTTGGGGAAGTAGGAGCGGCCGTCTGCGTAGATGTTCCAGCCGGCGCGCTTGAAGAGGGCGATGGTGGCATCCTGCAGACTGCCTTTGGGGATGCCCAAGCGGAGTTTGTCAGGAGTCGAGGTCATAAGCTGACCTTGATGTTCGCTGTCAGTGGCCGGGTGAAGCAGCTCACGGTGCCTTCGTGGCAGACGAGGCCGTCGCCTTCGACTTCCACGCGGAAGAGGAGGGCGTCCCGATCGCAGTCGGTGGATATGTCGACGATGCGGAGGCGATTGCCGCTGGTTTCGCCTTTCATCCAGAGTTTCTGGCGGGTGCGGCTCCAAAATGTAACAAAGCCCGTTTCTTTTGTTTTGCGCCAGCTTTCTTCGTTGAGAAATCCGAGCATGAGCACCTGGCCCGAGCGCGCGTCCTGCACGATGCCGGGGGCGAGGCCGTCCATTTTGGCGAAATCGATTGTAGGTTCGGTCATTTCGGTGTCCTTCATGTATTTTGGCCGGAAAATCAAAAGCCCGTCAGCGCTGATTGCGCCGGCGGGCTTCTCGAATCCTGGTGTTTGGTTTCTTATCCTGGAATGCGGAAGTTCGCCGGCACGCTCGTCACGTGATGATGGTGATGACGATGATGGAGGCGAACGGACATTTCAGTCACAACCATAGGATGCAGAAAGGCGATGTGTCAACTGCCCGGTAGTTTCGGAGTGATGGCTTCGGCGAAGTGAATGGCGCGGCGGGTTGTGTTTTGGGCGATTTGTTCGCGGCAGCTGAAGCCGTCGGCGACGAGGATGGTTTCAGGTTTGGCGGTTCGGATGGCGGGCAGGAGGACGCGCTCGGCCAGGGTTTGGGAGATCGTGAATTTTTCGCGCTCGAAGCCGAAGGGACCGGCCATGCCGCAGCAGCCGGAGTCGAGGAGTTCGACTTCCGCGCCGGTGCGGCGAAGGATGGCGACCTCGTCGGTCATCTTCATCAGGGATTTGTGGTGGCAGTGACCCTGGACGACGATCTTGCGACCGGGTAGTTGAGTTGGCTGGAAATTGGTGGCATGGCGGACGAGGAATTCGCTGAGCAGAAAGGTTTGGTCGCGCAGGCGCTGCGCACGCGGGGCGAACTCCGAGCCCGGGGGGAAGAAGTTGATGAGTTCGTCGCGAAAGACGGTGGCACAGCTGGGTTCGAGGAAGATGAAGGGTAAGCCAGCGGCGATTTGCGGGGCGAACTGGTCGAGGATTTTCAATAGATACTGTCGAGCTTGCTTCAGGAATCCGAAGTCGTAAAGGGGGCGGCCGCAGCAGACATGGTGGGACGGGACTTCGACCGTGAAGCGCGCGGTTTGGAGGACCTGGGCGGCGGCGTGGAGGGATTGGGGATGGTAGTAGTTGTTCCACGTATCTGGCCATAAGAAAACCGCTTGATCTTTGTTACGTTTTTCGAGCTCAGTGTGCGCATTACGGGCCCATTCGCGCTGAAAGCTGCGAGGCGCGAACTGCGGGAGCTTGCGTTGCTGGGCTACACCGAGGGCGGCTTTGATCGCGTGCGAGACGCCCGGAATGGCGAGAGGGAGATTGGCCAGGCGCGGCGTGATGCCGGGGATGAGGGCGGCCGCGTGGGCCAGGCGATCCATGAAACCGAAGGCGTAGTGCTGGAGCTTCCGCGGGCGATCGCCGTAGTAGTGGGCGAGGAACTGGGCTTTGTAAGTGGCGACGTCGACGTTGACGGG
>CAZSWI010000063.1:0-16282 GCA_964610635.1 uncultured Acidobacterium sp. | reverse complement strand
CTGGGGATGGTGCTGCCAAGTTTGTATATGGGGCTGCATCCGGATGGGGATATGCATCCGGGGCGCTACACCGACGGGTTCTGGATGCGGGCGCTGAAATTTTCACCGCCGCCGCACGTGCCTTCGTTTTTGTTTGGGATTGTGCTGGCGGATCTCGATATTTTGATTCCGAGGACTGCGCGGAGGCGGTTGCTGTTCGGTGCGCTGGGGATGGCGGGGATCTACACGGTGCTCTATTTCGGGGACCTCTTCCCGTATCCGATGATGCACGACGGGCTGATGATGCCGTTGTATGCGCTGGCGGTGCTGGGGCTGGCGGGACACAATTTGATCGCGAAGTTTTTTGGGTTCTATCCGTTTGTAGCGGTGGGTCAGGCGAGTTACTGCCTCTACATTCTGCATTTCAATCTGTGGAATCTTATCCACAGCTCCGGGATTCTGGGAAAGACGGGGCTGGAACGGTTCGATCCGTGGCTGAGTTATGGATTGCTGGTGGGGGCGGCGGTGCTGGCGATGGTGCTGATCGAGCGGCCGGCGCAGCGGTTCATCAAGGCAGTCCTGTTGCCGTCTCCGCGTCAGGTAGTTTCAGCTCGCTCTTCCTGAGATACGGCCTCCCTGAGGAGCGCGTCGCCAATCAGGTGCCGCGGGTATCGTTGATCAGCTTGAAGTGATCGACATCGAGCATTTATATCGTGTAGGAAATTATGCAGAGTGGACGGCGGATTCCCGCATAGGCGCGAGGATCATTGGTGGACCGACACTGCATAAATATGTCAATGAGAGCTTTTGAGCAATAGGGGCGTAGCTCAGAGCTGCATATGGAAAACCTTCTTACAGACTCAATGCTTCCCGGAACCTGATCGACTGCCTCCGAGACAGCTCGACGTTCTTCCCGTCGCGCATTTTGGCAATGAGGTGGCCGTCGATACCGGTCTCGACGCTTTCTACCCGCTTCAGGTTAAGGATGCATTTCCGGCCCGCGCGGAAGAAGACCGCAGGATCGAGCCGTTCTTCAAGTGCTGCCAGGGAACGGCAAATCAGAGGTCGCTCATTCCCGAAATGCAGCCGAGTGTAATTCCCCTCGGATTCAAGGAGGAAGATGTCTGAGACACGAACTAACCAGCAGTGATTCCCATCCTTCACGAAAACCCGCTCCGGACGGACCCGGTGCTGCTGTGGACGAAGCTTTGCGATGGCTGCAGAAAGCCGCGCCGGGGCGACGGGTTTTACGAGATAGTCGAGTGCACTCACTTCAAAGGCTTTCAGAGCGTACTCATCGTATGCCGTGGTAAAGATGACCTGCGGGACATCGTCCAATTGTTCGAGGAGCTCGAAACCGCTCATCCCGGGCATTTGCACATCCAGAAAAATGACATCGGGGGAGAGTTGTGCGATTAACTCCAGGGCCTGTTCGCCGGTATTCGCTTCTCCCACGATCTCGATTTCCGGGTGTGCCGAGAGGAGCCGCTTCAGTTCCTGCCGGGCTATTCGTTCGTCGTCGATAATCAGGGCGTTCATGAGATCTGCGGAATCAGGAGAGTGGCGGCTATGCGTCCGTTTGGACCGGGTTTGAGTTGAAGTGTCGCTCGCTCACCGTACAAGATGCGAAGGCGTTCACGCGCGTTCATGAGTCCAATTTGGGTCGAGCTTGCATCAGGTTCGATCAGCACCCCCTCATTCTCCACTGCAATCCGCAACGAACGGTTATCGAGGGAAGCTCGAATGGAAATCTCCGAGCCGGCTGGCAGATCTTCAACGCCATGCTTGATCGCGTTTTCGACTAGAGTCTGCAGCATCATGGGAGGCACAGGGGCTTCGCGGGCAGCATCGTCAATATCAATATGTACTCGGAGTCTGCTCTCGAAACGGATCGACTCAAGGGCCAGATAGTCAGAAACGATCTCTACTTCGGAGGCAAGCGGCACGGTATGGCGCCGGTCCCGCTGCAGGTTGTAGCGGAGAATGTTGGCCAGGCGGGTGATCATGTCCTGGGCCTGTTCTGGGTTTTCGCTGACCATGCCTCTAATCGAGTTTAGACAGTTGAAGAGAAAATGCGGATTCAGTTGCGACTCGAGGGCGCGTAACTCGGCTTCGCTGAGAGCGAGCTTCATCCTGGTTTCATTGCGCCGCACCTCCCGCGCGTGGCGCAGAGAGGTTATCGAGAAATAGAGAATCACCCAGATGTTCCCGACCACAGCCAGCCAAAGGAACATATCTACGATGGAAGATGGCTGACGCCAAACTCCGAGGCTTCCCTCGATTGCAGTGTAGACCCCAACGACAAGCCCAGTCTGGAGCGTGGCAATGAGAATGGCGCCTACCGACAACCGCGCAATCGCCCGTGCTGGGCCGAGACTCGCCCAGCCTCGCCGGAGTGAGAGCTGCCGGAGCAGATGGGTGAATACCACGCTGTACAGAAAAAACAACAGGTAGCCGATGACAACACTCGGCCGCCAACCGCTCTCCATCGCTCCAGTCGTTAAACCAAGCGCGCTGAAAGCTGCCCACCCGCCGATCTGACAAGCCCAGTAAGAAGTGTTGCTGTTTTTCATGGATCGATTCTTCACTATTCTGCAATCAACGGGTGGGTATTCTGACAAACGGCGCCTCCGCATGATGAGCGGTGTCAAACCAACCATGGGCCAGGCAGCGCGGATGGCGTTCAGGGGAGAGTTAATTCAGGCGCTGAATGGGAGGATAGCCCATGCCTGCGAGCACGCCACGCATGTAGGCGAAGCTTTTCGAGACGCCTGACATGGGATCGTCGGCGTGAACTTCGTATTCGAGGTCAACAAAGCCAGGGTACTTTGTGGCGATGAGTGCTTCGAAGATGCCCCGGACCGGCATTTTGCCGTCTCCTACAGCGACCTGACTTTCCTTAACGTGGAAATCAGTCAGATCCTTCATGTGCATGTTGAAAAGGCGAGGGCCGACCGCATGGATCGCCTCGACCACGTCGGTTCCCGCGCGGACGGTGTGGCCTACGTCGATACAGCAGCCGATGCGCGGATCCATGTCCTGAATGTCTTTGAGGATGTCGAGCGGGGAAGGCCAGAGCTTGTCCTCCGGGCCGTGATTGTGGATGGCGAGGCGGATGTCATATTCCTTAACGAATTGCTCGATGCGGGGAAGGGTCTGCGGCGATGGGTCGCCGGCTACCATGACCCCGATGCCGGCCCGCTTGAGGTATTCGAACTTGCTGCGAATGTCGTCGTCGGTGCCCTGCTGAAAGTAGATGGCTCCGGCGGCGTGGAGGCCAATGTTCGCGGCTTTGTAATCGGCCACCGCCTGTGCTTCGGCGGCTGGATCGATGGGCAGATGGTCTTTCGCGTCCTTGGGATTCAGATCGAAGACGTTCAGTTCCTTCATAAAGCCGATCATTTGCGCGCGCGTGAAATTCCGAAAGGTGTAACTGGCGAGGCCGAGATGGATGGGGGTGGCGGGTTGGTCCTCGCCGGATGCGGTCCCGGCAGGGCTTGAGACGGGAACCAGGGTTGCGACTGTGGCCATCGCGCCAGAGAGAACGAAGTTACGGCGAGAGAAGTGAGCGGTCATAGGAACTCCGGCGAGAGAAGTCAGGGAGGTTCATTTCAGGAGCAGTATCAGCTGTTACAAGTGCGGCTCCCAGCCTTTTTCATACTCGCGGCCCCAGCCTTGCATGGCTTCCGGGTCGCCGATAATTTTACCGTTGCTGGTATCGAGCTTCAGCTCGCGCTGAACTTCCCACGCGATGTTCGAGAGCTGCAGCATGGTGACCGCGACATTGCCGACTTCGACGGGAGAATGCAACGGCTCGCCTTTGGTGACGCCGGCGATGAAGTTGGCGAAGTGAGCATTGGTCATGGAGTCTCGTCCGACGAGGTCCGATGAGGAGGTCTTATCGCCCTGGACGCGGAACTCACTGGTCTTTTTGCCGGCCAAGTCGTAAATTTCGTAGCCGTCACGGTCCACGAGAACGCTGCCCGTGGTGCCCATGATGGTTGAGCCGCGGTCGCGGTTATAGATTTTCATTCCATTGCAGCAGCGGCCATCCCAGCAGATGAGCTTGTCGTCGTACTCGTAATTTGTGACAAGTGTGTCGTAGAACTGCCAGTCATCCTTGAACTGGTAGCGACCGCCGGTCGCGGTGATGCGCTGGGGGTAGTCGACACCGAGGGCCCAGCGGCAGACGTCGATTTCATGGGTGCCGTTGTTGAGGGTCTCGCCGGTGCCCCAGATGCGGAACCAATGCCAGTTATAGGGCTGAACATTATCTTTGTAGGGTTGGCGCGGTGCGGGGCCCTGCCACAGGTCCCAGTCGAGGGTTGGCGGAACGGGCGCCGGCTTTCCGTAGCCGATCGACTTACGCGTATTCACGTACCAGGCCATCGCGTAACAGGCACGCCCGATAACTCCTTCGTGAATCTTCTGGACAATTTCGATGGTGTGGGGCGAGGAGCGCTGTTGCGTTCCCATTTGCACAAGCTTGCCGTACTTCTTTTGGGCAGCGATGAGGAGCGCACCTTCGGCGGGGTTATGACTGCAGGGCTTTTCGACATAGACGTGCTTGCCGGCTTCGACTCCCGCGATAGCCATGGGCGCATGCCAGTGGTCGGGGGTGGCGATGGAAATTGCATCGATGTCTTTGCGCTCGAGAAGCTTGCGGAAGTCGCTTTCGGTCTGGGGCGCGTAGCCGAGTTCCTTCTGGGCTTCGGCGGCAAACTTTGCCATGAAGTTGCTCTCGACGTCGCAGATCCAGGCGACGCGCGCAGTGTCATGGTTAGCGGCGAGTGCGGAAAGATGGGCGTAACCACGGCTGTGGAGTCCGATGATGGCAAAATTCAGGCGGTCGTTGGAGCCCATGATCTGGGCATAACTTTTGGCAGTGCTGTTGATGGCGAGGCCAGCAGCACCCATGGCCACCGTGTCCAGAAATTCCCTGCGAGTAATCATGCTGTCTCCCGTGAAAACTGAAAGTGCGGCGCGGCGGTTAGCAGGCTGCGCCCGATTGCGCCAGAGCTTTTTTCAAATCGGCCATGCTGATGCGCGAGGAGGCTTCGGGGGTTCCAGCGCCACGCCAGTGGGTTTCGAGGCTGACGGCGAAGTGGTAGCCGTCCTGGCGGAGTGCGCGCAGCTGGCCGGCCCAGTCGACCACGCCGGTACCTACGGGCTGCCATTCGTATTTGCCCCCGGGCTGACGGGTCACATTCTTGGCGTGGCAGTGACCGATGCGGTCTTTGGGAAGCAGGTCGTAGCCGTTGGGAAACGGGGTTTCGTCCGCGAAGGTGCCGGCGTTGCCGGGATCCCAGTTGAGCATGAAGTTCTTATGCGGAATGGCCTTGAGGACGGCTGCCGCTTCTTCGCCGGTCGCAGTGTTACAGGACATTTCGTTTTCGAGCAGGAGGACGACGTTGCTCTTTGCGCAGACTTCGGCCGCCTGTGCGAGCTTCGCGTTGATGGCGTCGCGGTAAGGTTTCTGATTGTCAAGGCGCCAGAAATCGAAGCAACGAATGCGATTGGTATCGAAGGTTTGAGTCAGTTCGATGCAATGCGTGAGCAGCGCATCCTGCTTGCTGAAGTCATTGTCGGCGGCGTGGAACTGATCGCGTTCCTGTCCGTCTTTGCGGGGCGCCCCCGGCCAGTCGACTTTGTAAAGGGGGCTGGCGATATCGGTTACGCGCAGGTCGTACTTTTTGAGGATGCGCTGGGCTTCGGCGAGCTGAGCGGCGTCGAGGTCGGTAACGTTTTTGGTCCACATGCTGCGCAGCTCGATCCAGTGCAGGCCGAAGTCATGCGCGGCGACATAGCATGCGTGGTCGAAGTCCTGAGAGATCTCGTCGTTGATGACCGAAAGCCGGAAAGGACAGGTGGCTGGTACGGAGTCGAGAGTGAGTGAGGAAGAGGTTTGGGTCAGAGCAGTCGTGGCGCCCGCTGCCGCGAGGCCACCTAAGAATTCACGACGCGATAGGGACATCTGTTTCTCCTGCGGCGGAATAGCAGAAGTCAGTATATTCCGCGCGCGGGAGCAGAGGCCAAGTGCAGCGGTTCGGCAGAAAGAAAGGCGGGGCTCCGAACCGCCGCCCTCCGCTAGTCGATGGGTTGTTGGGCGAGCCGTGACAGGGCCCTTTCCACCGTATCCGACATCTCGATGGGAAGCACGGAGATGCGGTGTTCCTCCTGATTGCGGGTGAAGACTTCCATGCTGCTCTCGCGAAACTGGAAGGAAACGAGGGGCTGTTCGGGGCGCAAACGAGGGCGGCGCGAGCGCGAAATGATGAGGGACCAGACGGACTGGCCCGCTCGCATTTTGCGATCGAATCCGGCGCGGCGGAGATCGGAAATAAAGGGGAGAATGAGGTTTCTGGGCGGGAAACGGGCTCCCTCATAGACGCGCTCGGTCTGATCCCAGCTCTCAATGAACTCCCCTTCGACGGGATTGCCTTTCTCGTAGTAGTCGGCGAGAGGACCGATCTGAAGCCAGGGAAATTCTTTACGGAGTTTGGAGGGCGGAGCGTTATCGGCAAGCCATCGGGCGAGGACGGCGGCAAGGGAGCGTTTGTCGGCCGCATCGAAACGAAAGAGTTCGCTTTGATCCCAGTGGAAGACGGCCTGCGGGAATTCGTGGCGTGAAGCGAAGTGGATATGAGCCGACCGTTTTTCGGTGTGAAACCAGAGGTGGGAGACTCCGGAGCCGGTAACGCTGAGTACGTTGCTGGCGGCGATTGCGATATCGGGAGCGGTGGTCAGGACGGACTCGCGGATGGCGAGGATTTGGCGCTTCTCCCAGTCTACAAAGCAGAAATGACGATACAGCTCATCGAGAGGGGCGGCATCGAGCCAGTGCCAGACGGCATTGACGGTTTCGGTGCGCAAAGGGGTACGCCCGGTGGCGATTCTTCTTCCATCCTCTTCGAAGAAGGTGAGGTACTCGGGCCCTCCTACCTCGAAGCACCCCACCCAGCATGTTCTGTGGCCGCGTTGAGCGCAGCATCTCCATTGGACGCCTCCGCCAGTGAGGGTGATCTCGGCTTTCTCAGCATCGGCACGGAAGCGATCTGTGAGAGCTTCGCAGAGATCGCGGGCGTAAATGGGTTCGTTTCGTTCCACAGGAGCACCAGTGTATCGAAAGTCAACTGCTGTGAATGCCGGAAGGTATTTATACAGTTGATACCTGGGCGGACTTCGCCGCAAAAGTGGAATGGACAAAGCCGGGGACTTCTGGTCGTGGAAAGGGGCTGCAGGGAATCAGAAGGGCGGGAAACCGGCGAAAAAACAGAAAGCGCCTGCTGTTTGGCAGACGCTTTTCGAACCCACGATCTTACGTTGCAGTGCGGGTTAAACCCTGGTTACTTGTCCTGGCCCTCGGCGAGGAAGTGAACAGTCTGTGCAGCGGAAACGGTGTCTCCGTTGGGGGTTCTCACGCGGGCGGTAATGACCGCGTCGCCGGGTCCAACCGCGGTGACGAGACCGGCGGCATCCACGGTGGCGACATGCACGTCGTTGGACTCCCAAGCGGCCTGGCGGGAGAAATCGGAAGTCTTTGTTCCGCCGTCATAGGTGGCGATGGCGAGAAGGCGAGCTGTTTGGCCCACGGAAGTCAGGGTCTGATTGCCGGGAATGACGGCAAGCGAGAGCGGAGTGGCGATGGCGGAGGTTGTGCCGCAGGGACTTTCGACGGTGATGTTTGAAGTGGCGTTGACGTTTCCGAAGGGGCCCTGCATGTTGGCGAGGATGTTGGTGGTTCCGAGGTTGACGCCGGTGGCGAGTCCCGAGGAGTTAACGGTAGCAACGGCGGGAATAGTGGAGGACCAGGTCACCTCCGCGGTGAGGTCTTCGGTTTCGCTGGCGTGTCCGCCTTCGGTATAGGTGCCGTAAGCCTTGAACTGTGCGGAGACACCGGGGACTACGCAGGTGAGCCCGATGGCGGGCTGGATGGTGAGTCCGGTGAGTGAGCGCGAGGTGCACCCTGTTCCTGCGAAGAGGGCGGTCGAGGCGACGAGGCCCACGCCGAGCAACACACGCGGAGAGACCAAAGCAGAACGACCGGACAACAGGCTTTTCATAACGGAACGCACCATGATCACCGTACCCGGGAGAGCGGAGTTTTCTTTCCTGAGCGCGAATCTAACCTGGACTATAGGGAGGTGGGGATGCCGGTGATATCCCACTTTCAGGGAGGCGGTGTCCCTGATTTGGTTACCTGAGTGGTAGTGGGTAGATGGTGCTTTCGGGACGCGGGCACGCAGCGTTGGCGAAGACAAAAAGAAGGGCGAGCCTTTTAGGGCTCGCCCGTGGTTAAAAGACTGTGCTTGTTGCTATTCAGTGGTGAAGGATTCGACCAGCGGAGTGGCGGCTGCGAAGTTACCCTGTGCGGCGTAGTTGAGGGTGACCTTGTGGCTGCCGGCCTTCAACGTGCCCGGAATGGTGAAGGGTGCATTGCCCCCGGTGATGGCCACACTGACCGCTGCTCCGCCGTCGAGGCTATAAGTGATATGGCCGCCGGGCTGGGTGGTGGTGCTGGCGCTCACGTTCGTGGTGCACTGGAAGGCTGTTGTCGGTGAAGTTCCTCCCCAGCAGGAAGCCTGGAAGTAGACCGGCGCGGGAAGAACGGTGAGAGTAACGACGCTGGATACCCCTCCAGGGAAATAGGCGTCTCCGCTGTAACTCACGGTCAGGTCGTTAGCGCCTACGCTGAAGGGCGGCTGGGTCGTCCAGTAGGCAAGACCGTTGCTCAGCAGCGAAAGCGTGACGACCGGCGCGCCGTTGTCGTACAAGGTTACGGTGCCGGTGGGAACGCGCGATCCAGTGTAAGTGGGTCCCATCACGAAGTTAGTCCAGGTTTGATACACCTGGGTGCCGCTGGAGATTCCCATCGTAACCTTCATGCCATTTACTACCAGGCTTACGGATGCGGTAGGACTGGTGTAGTCGACGGTGTCGGAAGGCGAGAAGGTCACCGACAGTGTCTGGGTGCCGGGGGCCAGAACGGTTCCGGCAGCCGGGGAGTAAGTGAAGGTGCCCGCAACGTTCGCCTTCGCGTCTAATTGGGTTGCGGAGAGAGCCGCGGGGTAGTTGATGGCGGCCGGCATTGCCCAGCTGATGACCGGGGTGGCCTTGGTGACGGTGACAGAGGCGTAGGCCGAAACATCGGCATAGTCTACCTGGTCGGTCGGGAAGAACGCTACCCCGAGGGGGTGCAGCCCTGCCGTGTAGACGGTTCCGAGCGGGGCGGTGTAGAACCAGGTGCCCGGGACGTTGGCGGTGGCGTTCTGCTCGGCGGTTGTAATCGGCGTGCCGTAGACAATGTTCGGGGGATTCGGCCAGGTGATAACAGGATTCGCCTGGTTAACGATCAGTGTCACGGTGGTGGTGACGGAGCTTAAGCTGGCGCTGGTTGGCTTGAAGGTCACAGATAAAGTCTGCGAACCAGCTTTCAGCACGGTGCCCGCGGCCGGGGAGTAAGTGAAGGTACCGGCAACGCTGGCGGTAGCATCCAGCTGGGTTGCGCTGAGTGCGGTGCCGTAGGTAATTGCCGACGGGGTTGGCCAGGTGATGGTCGGCGTCGAGGCCTTGTTGACTACGAGGCTGACAGTGGCGTTTGCCGTGTTGTAGTCGACGGTGTCGGTGGGAGTGAAAGCGACCGACAGAGTATCTGTTCCGACAGATGGCATCGTACCGGCAGCCGGGGAGTAAGCAAAGGTCCCGGCTACGTTGGCGGTCGCATCCAGCTGCGTGGAGCTCAGCGCGGTACCGGAGGTGATAGCCGCCGGAGCCGCCCACGTGATTACGGGGTTAGCCTTGCTGACGGTCAGCGTCACCGAGGTGGTGAATGTACCGAGGCTCGCGTTGGTTGGGGTGAAGGTCACGGAAAGAATGTGCGACCCAGCTGTAAGGACTGTGCCGGCGGCCGGGCTGTAAGCGAAGGTGCCGGTAACGCTGGCGGTGGCATCCAGCTGGGATGCGCCGAGTGCGGTGCCGTAGGTAATTGCCGACGGGGTTGGCCAGGTGATGGTCGGCGTCGAGGCCTTGTTGACTACGAGGCTGACAGTGGCGTTTGCCGTGTTGTAGTCGACGGTGTCGGTGGGAGTGAAAGCGACCGACAGAGTATCTGTTCCGACAGATGGCATCGTACCGGCAGCCGGGGAGTAAGCAAAGGTCCCGGCTACGTTGGCGGTCGCATCCAGCTGCGTGGAGCTCAGCGCGGTACCGGAGGTGATAGCCGCCGGAGCCGCCCACGTGATTACGGGGTTAGCCTTGCTGACGGTCAGCGTCACCGAGGTGGTGAATGTACCGAGGCTCGCGTTGGTTGGGGTGAAGGTGACGGAAAGAATATGCGACCCAGCTGTAAGGACTGTGCCGGCGGCCGGGGTGTAAGCGAAAGTGCCGGTAACGCTGGCGGTAGCATTCAGTTGAGTTGCGCCGAGTGCTGTGCCGTAGGTGATGGCCGACGGCGTTGGCCAGGTGACGACCTGCGATTGCACTGTCAGGTTCGCCGGACCGGCTGTGAGGGCAAAGTCGCCGATAACCGGAATGCTGGTGGAGAGAGTGTCAGGCAAAGCGCCGCTGGCCTGGGTGACATCGAGGCTGGAGAAGGTGGCGCCAGTGCCTTCGACGGTGGTTGCCGTCAGGCCGGTGGCAGTTCCGGCTCCGGTGAAGCTCAGGGTTACCGGCACTCCGCCAAGGTTCTGGCCGTTTTCCGTAACCGAAACGATCACAGATGGAGTTGCTCCGATGGAGTTCGCAGTGGCGGCATACGGAGCGCCAACAAACTGCGCCGACGTGTAATCCGTCTGCACGGCTCCGGCGTCGTAGCAGGGGGCGGTGTAGGGATAGCCGGGGTAGGTGTAGTTCTGGTTGAGGAAGCCGCGCTGGTCGGTGTTGATGCCGTAAGGAATCAACGTTGCGGAGCCGGCGCAGATGGCTGAGCTGCCCGGTTCGGGAAGAATGGTTGGAGTGGAGAAGATCGCACTCGTCCCGCTGTAATTGCCGAGCGCGGAGAGCGCGGGAACGCCACTGGTCAGATTGGTCGGGGCGACGACGTTGCCCAGAGTCCCGGTGGCGGGGCAGGAAGTTGAGCCGGAGCACTCTGTGCTCTCGCCCAGGATGCTGTTTTCCACGGTGAGAGTAGAACCGCCGCCGATAACGATGCCACCGCCGGTGTTGCCTGCGAAGGTGCTGTTATAGACGCTGACGGCTGCGCCGCTGCCACTGTAGACAGCGCCGTCGGCGGAAGCAGTATTGCCTGCGAAGGTGCTGTATTCCATCAGCATGCCTCCGGTTGCGCTGTTGTCGTAGATCGCGCTGCCATCGGGGGCGGTATTTCCGGCAAATGTGCTGTCGAGGACATTGACGGATCCAGAGCCACCGTTGTAGATGGCGCCGCCGGAGGTAGCCGCGGAGTTTCCGGTAAAGTACATTCCGTTTACCGTGAGGTTCGCGAGGTTATCGATCGCGCCGCCAGTGCCGTTGGCGGTGTTATTGCCGTTGGCGAAAGTCATGCCGAACACGGAAGCGCTTCCACCAGAGGTTTCGAGGATCGCGTACTTATTTGCGCCGGAGACGGTGAGCGAACCTGCGCCCGGCCCAACGATATTGACATTGGGGCCGACGCCGGGACCGGCTGAGGTCAGGGCGATGCTGGATAAGCCACTCGCGAAGTCGATATCGCCGTAGCCCGCGGCGTTTGCCTGCGCAATGGCATCGCGCAGTTTGCAAGCCGAGCCGGGGCAGTTCGAAGCGATACCGGAGGCGTCATCGGCGGAGCTGGCTACAGTGAGGTAATTCGTCTGAACCGCGCCCGCGTCTACGCAGGAGGTCTTGAGTGGGAAGCCGCGCTGGTCGGTAGTGACTCCGGACGGGACATCGGCGGCTATGCCGGCGCAGATCCCCGGACTACCCGGCATGGGCAGCAAGGTCGGAGTAAGGCCACCATAGTAGCTGAGAGGCAGCAGGCCGGCCGCGGCCAGGGTCGTCGAAGAATTGGGGCCTACGTAGTTGCCATTTTGGCCGTTGGTCGGGCAGATAGGCGCGCCTGGATCGGCGTAGCACTCGTTATTTTCCGCAAAGTAGTTGTTCTCGAGGGTGACCACCGTTTTGGGGTCGCCGGTGTAAGAAACGCCACCGCCATCCTCCGCCGAGTTGCCGTAAAAGGTGCTGTCCTTAACGGTTAGATTGGCATTCATGATGCTGTAAATGCCGGCGCCATAAATGGCGGTATTGCCCGTGAACGTGCTGTTTGTCACAACCAGCAGGTTCGCGCTGAACTGGAAGATGCTGGCGGACTGCGTGGCGTAGAGCTTGTTGAAGGTGCTGCCGTTGACGGTCAGATTGCCGCCGGTATCGTTATAAATGGCGCCGCCGTTATTGGCGGTGCAGTTGAAGAAAAACGAGTTGTTGACGGTCAGAGTTCCGTTGTTATAAATGGCGCCGCCGTATCCTGAACTGCCGGCCGTGACGTTCAGAAAGGCGACGTTATTCACGGTCAGGTTGGAATACTGGTTCTGGATGCCGCCCGTCGCGGCGAGACTTTGGCCGTTGCCGTTCTGCAGGGTCAGATTCTGGATCGTGACATAGATGGTCGGGCCACCCTGGGGGTTATACACAGCAAATGGTGTGGTTCCATTCAGGCCGTCGAGGATAATCACCGAGCCCCCGTCGACGGTCATGTTCACGACAATCTCGGGAAGCACAAAGCTCACAGGGATGCGCCCCGAGAGCCCTGCATGAAAGATGACGCTGCTTCCCGGGTCAGAATTGGCCGCGGTCATGGCGTCGCGCAGAGAACAGTTGGTACCGATTCCGTTGGCCGGACAGTTGCCGGGAGTGCCGTTCAGGCCGGATCCGGCTCCATAGTCGTCCGTGAGCACGGTCACCGTATAGGTGTCCGCGGCCATGGCGCTGGCAGCGGGGCCGAGCAGGAGCATGGGGACGAGCCACAGGCAAGACACGATCAGGAGAGAGAACAGGCGCGAAGATGAGAAGCGGCGTGCAGAATCCAGGGACGATTTGGCAGGCATCGAAAGCACCTCAGTTAAAGGTCGTATTTCGCCACCGGTAAACGCGCAGGTGACGGTTTCGTTCTGTTCCCGTGCGCTGGGAGAGGGAACCCGGTTTGTTGACTGCAGATTCAGCGGGAATGCTTCGTTGATAGTCAGGGGGCGAGGTGCTTTGCGTCAACCAATCTTTGGTGGCGGCGGGCGGGGACTGTGGACTCGCACGGGAGGCACTTTGGTGGGAGTTACGGCAGCGTCAGATGGTGGAAGCCTTGAAGTCTTTTGTCTGCTTCACAAAGCGAGGGAATTCAAGCCCGTTACATCTCCTGTGTAGAACTTTCGGCTGCCCCATCGGGGGACATTCTCCGGTAAGAAACCGCTTTGGAGAGGAGCCGAAGAGGCTGGGATCGATAGAAACCGGATCTCATTCGAGCCACACCAACCGTCAATACGGCACCCAACCGAGCGCAAGGGCATGGATGCTAAAATGATGGGAGATTATTCGGAGATTTGGAGAATTCGTGGTTGGTTCGACCGTCAATATCTGCGATCATACTTTTCTTCCTCAGCTGATCGATTCCAGTTCCGTTGTGATCGACCTGGGGGCTTATGACGGGGACTTCGCGCAGGCGGTGATCGATCGATTCCACTGCAAGGTGATCAGCGCAGAACCCGTCAGGGAACTCGCAGAGCGAATACAACCGCACCCATTACTGCGCATTCTTCCGGTTGCGGTTGGGGGGAAAGATCAGTCCGTCACCTTAAACGTGTTTGACGCGCGATGCGCGAGCGTTTTTGCTGCGACGTCGCCCGAGGAACAAGCGGAAGCGCGGACGGTGGAAATGATCTCTTTCGAGGAGTTTTGCCGTCGCGCAGCCGTCGATCGCATGGACGTGCTCAAGCTCGATATCGAAGGGGCAGAAATAGAACTGTTCGACAGCTTAAGCGACAAAGAATTACAGTCCGCGACACAAATTACAGTGGAATTTCACGATTTTCTGTATCCGGAGCAGCGGCCTGCGATTAATCGGATCCGGGAGCGCATGCAGGATATTGGGTTTTGGGTGCTCCCGTTCTCGTTCGATAACAGTGACGTGCTGTTCCTCAGCAAGAACGCTGCAGTTGGGCGCGCTGACGTCACATATCTGCGCAGCTTTTTGCGCTATGGGAAGCGCATCGCCCGTCGTTTGCGAGCGATGGCCACGTGACGAACGGTCGCCCCTAATGAATATCGAAGGGCAGAAACCTTCCTTTTTGTAAGACCGAGCATCCTGCAAAGGACGCGCTCGAGGGCCAGATCGTCTCCATGTGCGAGGATCGGCACCGCCATCGGGAATGGCTGAAATTTCTGCGCGCCATCGACGACGTCGTTCCGCAACACAAACAGATCCAAATGATCGCGGACAACTACGCCACCCACAAACATCCCAGGTGCAGCGCTGGCTCAACCGACATCCCCGCTTCCGCATGCCCTTCGCGCCTATCGGCTGCTCGTGGCTAAACATGGTGGAGCGCTTCTTCCGCGACCTGACCGAAAATCGTCTGCGCCGCGGAGTCTTCCGCAGTGTCGAGGAGTCGATCGCAGCCAGCTTCGACTACATCGACCATCGCAACGATGTTGGAATGGGCCGTGGGTATCTGCGTGACAAGGAATACGTCAGAAAGACAAAAGCGCGGTTGTTGGACGCTTTGAAGGCGGAACAGAAAGACGTTCACGATTGCAGTAAATACCCGCATCTTTGCACGCCTGGGGTCAGGAGGTCAGAAAATTCTCAGTGAGCCCCGTAGTTCACCGGGTTTCATTGGAGAGCGGGATGGGGCTCGGTCAAGCTTTTGCTTCAGACTGGCGTTTCTTGAAGGCGGCGTCCGGGTTGACGGTAATATCGACCCACTGCTGGTTGGGCGCGGCTTCGGCTTCGTAGTTGTCGTGCCAGTTCCACCACTTATACGGCGGGGTCTGAGGGTAGCCTTCGGGTGAATCCTCCCACGTTTCCTGGCGGCCGAGTGGAGTGATGTCGAGGTAGCTCCAGGTGCTGCCCATGGCCTCGTCGCCGCGGGCGTTGATGAAGTATGTGCGGAATATCCTGTCGCCGTCGCGGATGAAGACGTTGTGGCCGTGCCACTGGTCCACGCCAAAGTCGATGTCGAAAGTGTCAGTGATGGTGTACCAGGGCATCTTCCAGTCCATGCGAGTTTTGAGGCGGGCAATGTCGGCCTGGGGCGCGCGTGAGGCCCAGGCGAGCGTGGTGTGGCGTGCGTTCAGATGAGCGAGGTGGGAGACCTGATCGGCGCCAAAGGAGCAGCCGCGGCAGGCGTGGTCGGGCCAGCCGAAGACTCCGGGCTCGAAGAAGGCGCGATAGAGGATCAACTGGGGGCGGCCCTCGAAGAGGTCGAGGAGGCCGATCTTGCCCTGGGGGCCTTCGAATGCGTACGACTTCTCGATGGCCATCCAGGGCATCCGGCGGCGTTCGGCGGCGAGCGCGTCACGGGAGCGGGTTAACGCTTTTTCTTTCACGAGGAGCTGCTGGCGCAGCGCCTCCCAATCCTGTTGCGAGACGATCGGGGGTGTGTTCTTCGGGAGATGGCTTCTCTCCTTGTCTATTGCAATCTGCGTGGTCATCGATTTTTCTCCTTCATCGGATTTTCGTCCCGAACGGGTCAGAATTGAAGGATCTGGCGGAGGTGATGGACGGCGGCGGGCATCTTGTCTTCGGGAGTGTTGCCGAAGCCGAGGATGAATCCATGGCGCGCCGGGGAGGTGGAGTAGCAGGTGGAGAGAGGCCAGAGCCATAGTTTCTCTTTTGCCGCACGCATAGCGATTTCGACGTCATTCAGACCGCCGCGGGCGCTATCGCCAATGCCGCCGCGGGCGCTATCGCAGCCACTACGGAAATTCTCAGGGAGGGTAACGGTGAGGTGCATGCCGGCTTCGGAGCCGTGGATCGGGAGGCGGTCGCCGAATTCGGAGTGGAGGGCTTCGACGAGCGCGGTGCGGCGGGCCTTGTAGAGAGAGCGCATGCGGCGGATGTGGCGGACGAAGTGGCCTGCGCGCATGAAGTCGGTGAGGACTTCCTGAAAGAGATAGGAGGGGAAGATGTCCATGGCGAAACGGACGGCGGCGAAGCGGTCCACGAGGTCGGCGGGGATGACGATGTAGCCGAGGCGCATGGAGGGACGGAGGACTTTACTGAAGGTTCCGATGTAGATGACGCGGTCGCAGGGATCGAGGCCCTGGAGAGAGGGGATGGGCATGCTTTCGAAGCGGTATTCGCTGTCGTAGTCGTCTTCGACGATCCAGGAAGAAGCCTGGC
>CAZSWI010000062.1:0-16305 GCA_964610635.1 uncultured Acidobacterium sp. | reverse complement strand
CTAACGCATATCCTTCCGGTAATGTAAGCACCACGAGCGCTCTTTATCGCAACAGCAATTCAACCGGATGGTTGCCGGTCAATTTGTCGCAATTAAGCTATGGGTCGCCGCTTTCCGCGCTCCCGGTAGATCCGACAAATAACAGTAATTATTACTATGCGTATGCGGCAACATCAACAAACGGTTTTAATTTTGAGATAGATGCATTTATGGAAAGTAAAAAATATAATGCGAGTGGTACCAATGACGTCGTTTCCACCGATGGTGGCGCGAGCTGGCATTCCGTCGCGGGCGCACCCACACAATATCGCCCCACCCGCGCCGCTCTATCGTCTGACGGATTCCTCTACATCGCTTACGGCACCGCGCCCGGCCCCTCGCGCATGACCAACGGCGCAGTGTGGAAACTCAACCTTAAGACTGGCGCCGAAAACCCAATCTGGACCGATGTCACCCCCGAGCGTCCCGTCACCGGTGCAAAAGAGTTCGGCTACGCCGCCGTTTCTGTCGATGCGCATCACCCGCAAACCCTCATCGTCAGCACCTTCGGCCATCCCGGCTCCGAAGGCGGCGAAAACATCTTTCGCTCCATCGACGCCGGCGCAACGTGGAAGCCCGTCTTCGGCGGAGAGCACGGCGGCATCTTCGACTACTCGCTCGCTCCCTACGTGAAGCCCACCCCCATCCACTGGCTTTTCGACATCGAGATCGATCCCGCCAATCCTGACCACGCCGTCTTTACCACCGGCTACGGCGGATGGGAAACCTTCGACCTGACCGCCGTCGATCGCGCCCAGCCCACGCACTGGAGCATCCTCGCCACCGGCATCGAAGAAACCGTCGGCCTCCAGCTTGACAGCCCGACAGACGGCGCGCACCTCATCACAGCCATCGGCGACTACGGTGGATTCGTCCATTGGAACCTCGACCGGCCCGCACCAGAAGGCTCTTCAGCCCCGCCGCGCTTCGGCAACACCACCGGCGTTGCTTCCGCGCCGCTCCGCCCCAACATCGTCGTCCGCGTAGGCGTCAGCGCCGAGCACAAACCCGGCGACAGCATCGGCTACTCGCTCGATTCCGGCCATACCTGGCAGCCTACCCCCGCGCATCCCACGCCCACCAGCCGCGCCGGCTCCATCGCCGTCTCCTCCGATGGCAGCACCTGGGTCTGGATCCCCGAACACGAATCCCCATCCGTCACCCACGACCTCGGCGCAACCTGGATAAGCGCACAGGAACTCCCCGCCGGCACGCGGGTGATCGCCGATCCGCAGAATCCCAGCACTTTCTATGCGCTTTCGTTCCACGAACAGATTCTCTACCGCAGCACCGACGCGGCCGCCACCTTCACCTCTCGGCACTTCACGCTGCAGAACGCGGCGGCCGCCTCCATCGCTCCCCGCGGCGACATGCGCGGAGGCCAGGATCGCCTCTACGCCACGCCCAGCCGCGCCGGCGATTTCTGGATCGCCGCTTTCGACGGCCTCTACCACGCCGCTCCATTCGCAGCTCCGAACGACACGGACATTTCTTTCGTCCGCATTCCCCGCGTCGCAGAAATCCACGCCTTCGGCTTCGGCAAGGCTGCTCCCGGCCGCGCGTATCCTGCTCTTTATCTCGTCGGAACCATCCACGGTCAGCCGGGCATCTTCCGCTCCACCGACCAGGCCCGCTCCTGGGTTCGCATCAACGACGATCAGCACCAATGGGGACTTATCCTGCAAATCGCCGGCGATCCGCAGCTCTACGGACGCGTATACGTCGGCACCCACGGCCGCGGCGTGCTCTACGGCGATCCCGCCACTCGCGCATCCAGCCATTCCGGCCGCCAGACCATCCCAGGAAATCAACCATGAGCACAGACAATTTCACACTCGCCGGTCATCACATTCGTCTCGAACCGCTCGAACCGCGCCACATCGAAGCATTAGTCGCCGCCTCTTCCGATGACGAAGGCTTGTATCGCTGGAGCGCCGTTCCCCAGGGATTCGAAGCGACGAAGCTCTATGTAAACACCGCTCTCAGCTGGCGCAAAGCCGGCACCGCCGTACCCTTTGCCACCGTGCGCCAGTCCGATGGCGTGGTTATCGGTTCCACGCGATTCTTCGATATCGAGCGCTGGGCCTGGCCCCAGGGCCACCGTCGCCACGGCCACCTTCATCCCGACGTCTGTGAGATTGGATATACCTGGCTCGCACCGTCGTCCATCCGTACCGGCGCCAACACCGAAGCCAAGCTGCTCATGCTCACGCACGCCTTCGAGGTCTGGCGTGTTCTGCGCGTCTGCCTGCATACCGACGAGCGCAACCAGCGCTCGCGGACAGCCATCGCACGCATCGGCGGCAAATTCGAGGGCATTCTCCGCGCCCATCGCCTCGCGGCTGACAACACCCCGCGCAACTCCGCCCGCTATTCCATCGTCGCGTCGGAATGGCCCGGAGCAAAGCAGCGGCTCACGGCTCTTCTCGATCCTCGCTGATCTCCGCCGCACACGCCCACCGCCCCTATGGATGTCACATCTTGACAATCATATGGAGCGCCTGCTAGCTTGATCTCCCATGACCGACTTGAACACCGACGTCATCCAGGGCACGCTGGATATGCTGATCCTCAAAACCCTCAGTCTTGAGCCGCTGCATGGCTTCGGCATCGGCCGCCGCGTCGAACAAATCTCTCGTGGCGTTTTCAAAGTCAACCCGGGATCGCTGCTCACCGCTCTCCAGCGCCTGGAGCGCGCCGGATGGCTCGACTCGGAGTGGCGGCAAACGGAAAACGCCCGCCGCGCAAAGTTCTACCGGCTCACCCGCACCGGAAAAAGGCAACTCGAAATCGAAACCGCGGACTGGACCCGCCGCGCCTCCGCCATTCAGCGCCTTCTCCGGCAGGAGGGTTAATCCATGGCCCTTTGGCGTCAATTCAGCTACGGCCTCCGCAGCCTCATTCATCGATCCGTAAAGGACAGCGACGACGACGACGAGGTCCGCCAATATTTCGAAGAAACTGTCGCAGCCTGGCAAGCGCGCGGCCTCACCGCTGAAGACGCGAAACGAGCTGCTCGGCTCGAACTGGGCAACATGACAGCCGTCCGCGAACAAGTCCGCTCCTACGGATGGGAAAACGCAATCCGAACCATCGCTTCCGATCTCGGCTACGCCGCCCGCCAACTCCGCGGCCATCCAGGATTCACCATCGTCAGCGTGCTCACATTGGCCCTCGGCGTCGGCGCCAGCACGGCAATCTTCAGCGCCGTCGATCCCATCCTCTTCCGGCCGCTGCCCTACCCGGATGCCAGCCGCATCCTGACCATCTGGAACACATACCAGGGCGCTCGCTCCGAATTATCTTTCGGCACGTATCGCGAACTGGCACAGCGGAGCCGCTCCTTTGAATCGATGACCATTTTTGAGCTGTGGCAGCCTGCATTAACCGGCGGCGAACTGCCGGAACGGCTCGAAGGCCAAAGCGTGAGCGCGAGCTTCTTTCAGGTTCTCGGCGTCGCCCCGGTTCTGGGTCGCGACTTTCAGCCGTCCGAAGACGTTTTCAACGGACCCAGAGTTGTCATTCTCAGCGATCGACTGTGGCAGCGTCTGTTTCATGGCGATCCTGGCGTTCTCGGCCGCTCCATCAAGCTCGACGACAACACCTTCACCGTCATCGGAGTGATGCCGCACTCCTTTGAGGACGTGCTGTCTTCATCGACCGACATTTGGACTCCCGCGCAATATGACACACGGCAAATCACCAGGGACTTTACCGGCGCCACGTGGGGCAATCATCTGCGCATGGCCGGCCGCCTCCGGCCTGGCGCCTCGCGCGCGCAGGCCATCGAAGAGCTCGCCCAGATCGCAAGCACTCCGTGGCCCGATTTCCCGCGCCCGCGCTGGGCTTCCCTTAAACGCGGCCTTATAGTCGATTCGCTGCAGGATGACATTGCCCACACCGTCAGGCCCGCGCTGCTCGCCGTACTAGGCGCAGTTCTCCTGGTCCTCACCATCGCCTGCGTCAATGTCGTCAATCTGCTGCTCGCCCGCAGCGCGCAACGCCGCGGAGAATTCGCCGTTCGTGCCGCGCTTGGCGCCTCGAAGCAGCGCATCGTCCGGCAACTGATTACCGAAAGCCTGCTTCTGGCCTTGCTCGGCGGCGTTCTCGGCCTGGCCGTCGCCGGGGCCGGCGTGCGCGCGCTCATCGCGCTCAGTCCTCCGGGACTTCCCCGCGTCGACGCCATCACCGTCGACGCCATGGCGTTCGCCTTCGCCTTCGCTGTCACCACCATCATCGGCGTGGTCACCGGGCTCATTCCCGCCCTGCACGTCTCCCGCGAAGAGGTGCGCCCGCGCCTCGAGCAAAGCTCGCGCCGCACTGCCGGCGGCCATGCATTCACCCGTCGCGCCCTCGTCGTCACTGAAGTCGCGTTGGCTTTGGTCCTGCTGGTTGCCGCTGGCCTGCTGCTGCACAGCATGCTTCGCCTGGTCGCCGTCGATCCCGGCTTCGATCCCTCCCACCTGCTCACCATGCAGGTTCAGACCTCAGGCCATCAGTTCGACGATCTGCCCTCTTCGCCCGGAACAGGCGACAACGCGCGCCGCCGCTTCTTCCGGCAGGCCCTGGACGCCGTGCGCCAGGTTCACGGAGTCGAACAGGCCGCGTTCACCAGCTTGTTGCCGCTCAGCGACGATCCCTCCTGGATCAGCACCTATGGCTCGCACTTCGAGAATGACGACCCGCAAGGTGGCCACAATGTCTTTCGCTACGCCATCAGCCCCGGCTACTGCGCTGCCATGAGTATTCCTGTTCTCAGCGGCCGCTGCATCGATGAACACGACACGGCCACCTCGCCCCCCGCCGCCCTGCTCAGCGAATCGCTGGCCAGGAGTCAGTTTCCAGGACAGAATCCCATTGGCAAGCGGCTGCACGTCGGCCCCGCCGACCGCCCCTGGTTTACCGTCGCCGGCGTCGTCGGCGACGTGAAACAAACATCCCTGGCCCTCAATGAGCCCAACGACGTCTATCTCTCCACCGAACAGACCTGGTTCGCCGATCAAACACTCTCCTTCGTCATCCGCACGCGAGGGGATGCGGCGGCGCTCGCGCCAGCTGTCAAAAATGCCATCTGGTCCGTCGACAGGAATCAGCCCATCGTCCGCGTTGCTACCATGGACACCCTCGTCGCCGTCACCGAAGCGCAGCGCAATTTCGTCCTGATCCTCTTCGAAGCCTTTGGCCTCGTCGCGCTGGCTCTCGCCGCCGTCGGCATGTACGGAGTGCTCGCGGGCAGCGTCGCCGAGCGTACCCGCGAAATCGGCGTGCGTGCTGCCCTCGGCGCGTCGCGCGGTAACATCCTGGCCCTGATCCTGCGCGACGGCATGCGCCTCACCGCGCTCGGGATCATTATCGGTTCCTGCGCAGCCGTCTTCGCGAGCCACGCCCTGGTCACCCTGCTCTACGGGATCTCTCGCCTCGACTGGATGACTTACCTCGGCGTCATCGCTTTGCTCACTGCTGTTGCCGCTATCGCCTGCTGGACCCCGGCATGGCGCGCCGCACGCGTCGACCCCTCAATTACCCTCCGCGCCGAGTAGGTAATCGGTTCTCTCCGATGACCAACACCTCCCTCTCACTACGGGAGCCCAGTGCTCCGAACGGCCAATCTTTGGCCCAAAGCCTGTCGCACCGCGGCGCACACCTCCTCCAGTTCTTCCCCAACCACCTCCAGCCGCGGAGGGCGAACCCGCGCGCATCCGGTTCCCGTCTCCTGCTGCACCTGCTTGATCAGCTGCACGAACTTCGGCACCGTATCCATGCGCAGCAGCGGCAGAAACCATCGATACAGTTCGAATGCTTTCTCCTCATCGCCGGCCATCGCACAGGTGAACAGCGCCACCGACTCAGCCGGAAACGCATTCACCAGGCCCGCGACCCATCCTACCGCCCCCGCCGCAATGCCCTCGACGATCGCATCGTCAACCCCGACAAAAATCTGCAGCCGGTCTCCCGTCAACGCACGAATCGCCGTGATCCGCCGCACGTCGGTGCTCGATTCCTTCACGGCGGCCAGGTTTTCGAACTCCCCCGCCAGTTCGGCAATTTGCTCCGGAACAAAATCCGTTCCATACGAAACCGGATTGTTGTACAGCATGCATGAAAGCCTGGTTGCGCGAAAAATCGCTGCCACGTGCGCCTTTGTCTCGCGCCAGTCGCCAACATAAACATAAGGCGGCAACACCATCAGTCCCGCGCAACCCGCCTGCTCGGCGGCCTGAGCCAGCGCAACCGCCTCCGCAGTCGAAAGAGCCGAGATCGCCGCTACCACCGGCGCGCCATTCGCACCCGCAACCACGTTGCGCAGGATCGCTTCCTTCTCGGCAAACGTCAGCGTCGCCGCCTCGCCCAGCGATCCCAGCGCGATGATGCCCGTGCAACCATTCGCGAGCATCCAGCGCGCATGGCGCGCCATAAAACCGTGATCCACCTGCAGCCGCTCGTCAAAGCAAGTCGTCATTGCAGGAATAACCCCGCTCCACTTCATCGGCCCTCCATGAGCTTTTCAGCCTCTTGCCCCGCAGCCCCAGCGAACAACCGCGCCGGCCAGTACGGTTCCGCGGAAATCTCCGGCTTCGCGCCCATCACCTGGTCCGCAATCAGCCGTCCTGTCCCAAGCGACGTCGTGATCCCCAATCCCTCGTGGCCTGTCGCCAGTAGCATCGTAGTATCTGGCGGCCACGGGCCAATCAGCGGCAGCTTATCCGGTGTCGCCGCGCGAAACCCCGTCCACGAACGCACCAGGCGGCAGTCCGCAAGAACAGGCACGTACAACTTCGCCCGCTCCAGCATCGCCGACAGGATCGCTGGGTTCACCGCAGTCTCCTCATCGCCAAATTGACGCGACGACCCAACAATAATTTCCCCGGACCTGCGTGGCTGCACGTTAAACGCAACCGAGTCGGCCGTCACCGTATGCGCGGTCTTCAGGTAGCCAAGCTCCACCAATTGGCGTCGAACCAATCCCGGCCGCCGACCTGTGATCGCCAGGTGTCCCTTCCGCTTGCGGATCGGAAGCGCCGGCACCAGCGTTCGGGACTCCGCTCCACACGCGATCACGATATGCTCCGCGTTCAATTCGCCCCCATCCTCCAGCCGCACGCGCCCCGCCCCCGCCGACACCACCTTGCGCGGAGCATAAAGCGTAGCCCCGGCTCGAACCGCTTCCTCCATCAGCCAGGCCGCCGCGCGAGTGGGATCGACCACGACATCCGAAGGCACCAGCAGAGCCCCCGCCATCGGCCGCCGCAGATGCGGCTCCGCATCCGCAAGCGCATCGCTGTCCAGGATCTCCGCAGCCACACCCGCCGCCGCAAAAGCCTCGTGCTTGCGGCGCACCTCCTCCATCTCCTCGTCATCCGCCGCGATCCACAGCGTTCCACGCTGCTCGAATTCCACATCCGCCGGCAAAAAGCCAACCAGATCCCGCCACAAATTCTGCGAATAATGCGTGAGCGCGAACTGCGCCGGAGAATCGTTCATCAACACAACGTGGCCCATTGCCGCCGATGTCGCTCCCATCCCAACTCCGCCGCTTTCGACAATCGCCGTACGCAACCCCCGGGTTGCGCACTCCCGCGCACAAGCCGCGCCCACAATTCCTGCCCCCACCACCACCACATCCCAGTTCATGACCGAGCCAGCGCCCCCGGCGCCTGAATCCCCATCCGAAATGGATCGCCCTTTTCGAACAGCAGCCTGCATTCCGCAGTGATGTAAGCCGAGCCACTGATCCTGGGAATTACGGCGCTCGGAATCACAACCCTCGGGATCAACCGCCCCTCTGCCTCATCCGGCACTCGATAGCTGCCCTCGAACACCGTCCCCAGGATTCCCTCCTGCCGCCATACCTCTCCTGGCGACAACTTGCCGTCCGCCGCAAGGCACGCCAGCTTTGCGCTCGTTCCCGTTCCGCACGGCGACCGATCGTACGCATTCCCCGGGCAGAGCACAAAATTCCTGCTGTCCACTCCCGCGCTCGCCAACTCAGAAAACAACTCGATATGATCGATCTCTCTACCCTCAGCACCGGTGATCCCCGCCGTATTCAATGCCGTCTTGACCGCAATTGCAAAACTCGTCAGCGTCTCTCTGTTCTCCAGCGTCAACGGCACCGGCGCATCTTCGGTCAGGAAAAACCAATTCCCGCCCCACGCAACGTCGCCCGTCACCCGGCCAAATCCTGCAACCTCCACCTCAGCGCCCTTCTTATAGCGATAGCTCGCGACATTCTCGACCGTCACGCGGCCATCCGCGCCGAGCGACGCGCTCACTACACCCACCGGTGTCTCGATCCGGTGCTCTCCCGCCGCAATGTGTCCAAGGTGCGCAAGAGTCGCTGCCACGCCGATCGTCCCGTGACCGCACATCCCCAGATAGCCAACATTGTTGAAGAAAATTACTCCCGCCGCACACGCCGCATCCACTGGCTCAACCAGCAACGCGCCCACCATCACATCGGAACCCCGCGGCTCGTTCACCACCGCCGAGCGAAAATCGTCGTGCTCCGTGGCCAGGCGCCGCGCACGCTCCACAAGCACCCCCCGCCCCAGCTCAGGCCCGCCGCTGATCACCACGCGCGTGGGTTCGCCCGCGGTATGAGAATCGATGACATGAATTTCAGACGCCGCTGTCACACTCGTATACTCGATGGCAAGTTTACCCTTGCAGTGCGTGATGAAGGGGTCCGTATGAAAGTTTGCCTCGCCGCTTTCTCCGTCGGGCTCTCGATGCTCTTCGCGCCCCACCTCACCGCGCAGACCCAGCGCGCGCTCCTCATCGGCATCAATACCTACGAACCTCCCGGCACTTCCCCGCACCATCCTCCCGGCTGCATCTATGGCCGCTGCGAGCTCGGCTACTTCGAGAACCTCGAAGGCTCCGTCAATGACGCGCAGGCCATGGCCAGCCTGCTCACGAGCCCGAAATTCGCCTTCCCGGCGAATCAGGTTGTCCTTCTCACCAATCCCAATCCGCCCCACCCTGCTCCCGGCCTTGTGATTCTCCCCGCGGACCAGACCACGCGCGACGGCATCCTCGCCGCCATGCGGAAGTACCTCGTCGATGTGCCGCAGCGCGGCGACTCTGTCGTCTTCTACGTCGCCAGCCATGGTTCCCTGCGTGTGAACAGCAAAGGAACCAAGCTCACCGTGCTCGTCAACCACGAGTATGTTCACGCCGAAAGCACCCTCGTACCTGCCGACTCCTGGAAAGGCGGCTATGACGTGCGCGACCGCGAGATGGTTCATATCTTCAACGCCGCCCTCGACAAGGGAATCCATCTCACCCTCATCTTCGATACCTGCCACAGCGGCGGTATCAGTCGCGGCATCGGCCCGAAGTATCGCGAGCGCGATCTGCCTTTCGATCCGCGCGACGTTGCCGACCCCCCCGACCTGCTCTCCAACGGCCAGCCCCGCCCCGCGCCCACCGAGCGCACCGATACTCCAGCGCTGGTTTTCTCCGCAGTGCAACAGGATCAAGGCGCCAAAGAGACTCCCGACACCATCCCGCCCACCGAGCCTCACGGCGCTTTTACCTCCGCTCTCGTCGCGGCTTTGCAGGTCCTGCCTGCCGACACTCCCGCCTCCGTCGTCCTGCAGCGCGTTCGGGCCGTTCTCGAATGCGAAGCGATTCCCGAAGAGGACCCCGATCTCGACGCCACGCAGGATCGCCGCCGCCAGCCCCTCTTTGGTGGAACCGCAGCAACCTCCAATAAAATTCGCGCCGCCGCAATCAACACCAATCGCGACGGCGCCGTCTCTCTGGACGTGGGCCGCGTCTCCGGCATAGGGGTGGGCAGCGAATTCACCTCGACTGCGCCAAACAGCGACGGGCAAACATTCCAGCTTCGCGTCACAGCGATCGACGGGCTGGCAAGCTCCAGGGCCGAGGTCGTCGCTCCTCCCGGAGCAAAGGTTGCCGCAGGCGAAATCTTCGAGCTGGCAAAATGGGTGCCCGCCGAATCGGCCCCGCTCCACCTCTGGCACTGGCCAGCCACCCTTTCGCAGGAGCAAATCCTCGCCGCTGCTGCGCAGATTCAATCGGCGGGCGTCGCCTCCGTCTCCGACCCCGCCGAACAACCCTGGTCCCACATGCTCAGCTGGGATGGCGCCAACTGGCTCCTGCAACCGGCCGGCGCGCCTGCCCCGGCTACCCTTGGCGCTACTCTGACCGCCTCCACACTTCAGCATCAAATCCCCGCCGGCGCCAAACTCTGGATCAACCTTCCACCGCCAAAGGAGCTGGCCGCGCAGCTTCTTCCCGCCGATTCAGGTGCCGTTCAATCTGCCCCGAACCTCGCGACCGCCGAGTACGCGCTCACCGGAGTCCTCACCGCCGATGGCCCCGCCTGGGCGTGGTTCCATAAAAGCGATCTCGCCGCCGGACCTTCCGCGCCCAACGCGCCGCCTCACAGTCCCGGCTGCTCTGCAACCTCGCAATATCCCGTGCGCAGCGACTGGGTCGCGATACCCAACGCGGCCGCTGTCGAACAGGGCGCCGTAACGCTGAACCGCTATGCCTCTCTGCTCGGCAAAGTTCACGGCTGGCTCCAGCTTGCCAACACCCCAGCCGACGCTTCGCCCTCCAGCTACTACTCCCTGTCGCTCGTTCCCGCATCCGGCGAAACTCCGCTCGGCGCAAACACCCTTGTTCACGGAGGCGACCAGTTAAAGATGGGCCTGAAATCCGCCGCGGAGATCGCCGAAAAACGCTGGGTCTACATCCTCGACATCGATTGTCACGGCCAGGGTACCCTTCTTTATCCGCTCGACTACTCTGAAAATCAGTTCCCCAACGACTCCGACAATGGCAATCAGTTCCTGCTGCCAGGCGCGCGCACGCTGCGCATCGGGCCGCCCTTTGGCATCGACACCATGATCTTGCTCAGCACCGCGCAGCCTCTCTCCGATCCTTACGTGCTCAACTTCGAGGGCGTCTCTCGTGCCTCACGTGGTGCGCAATCCCCATTTGAACAACTGCTGAGCAACACCAGCAGCGGAACCCGCGGCAGTCCAGGCGCAGTCCCCACCAATTGGGGCATTGGCGTGACTACAATTCACAGTGCACCCCCGCAGGGCTCGCAGTAGCCCGCTTATCCGACCCGCTATGTACCGCGCCAACCCCGGAACTACGCTCCTTGCATCTTGTCTCGCCGCGGCGTTGTTGGCCGCATCGGCCCTCGCGCAGCAACCCGGAGAGTTGCACGGCCTGATCGCGCGGCACGAACAGGCTCTCGCTGACGCACGCTCCTCGCACAACGTCAGAACCGAAGCAACCGAGCTGAACACCCTCGCGAACCTCTATCGCGAAGCCGGCGATCCGCAGAAAGGCCTCGACTACTGCAGTCAGGCACTGTCCATCGAAACCAGCCCGGGCCTGCAGGCGCAAAGCAAAAACGTCGAAGGCCGCATCCTCACCGACCTCGGCCAGGAACAGAAAGCCCTCGACCTCTTCAGAGAGATCCTCCCCGTCTGGCGCCAGATCGACAGTCTCCCGGGCGAAGCCTCCACCCTCAACAACATGGGCCGCGTCTACAACGACCTTGGCCAGCACGACAAGGCACTCGAAGTCCTCAATCAGGCGCTCCCCATGTGGCGCCAGCTCAACAACCGTGCCGGAGAAGCCAGCACCCTCGACAATCTCGGCCGCTGCTATTCCGACATGGGCCGCAGCCAGGAGGCCGTCGACAACCTCAACCAGGCGCTGCCCCTCTGGCGTCAGGTCCCCGAAATCGGCGGCGAGGCGCAAACCCTCAATAACCTCGGCAGAACCTATACCAATCTCGGCGAGAAAGAGAAGGCCCTCGAATCGTACCAGGCGGCGCTGCCGCTGTGGCATGAACTCGGCCATCCCGAGGGCGAGGCCGCCACGCTCAACGCCATCGGCCGTGTCTATGACGACCTCGGCCAAAAGCAGCAAGGTCTCGACTACTACAACCGGGCTCTGCCTCTCTGGCGCCTGGTCGGCAATCGCAGCGGCGTGGCCCTCGCCCTCTACGACATCGGCCGAATCCATATACAGTTGGGCGATCCTCAACAGGCGCTCGATTTCTACAACCAGGCCCTTGCCATCTGGCGCGAAACCCAGGACCATCGCGGCCAGGCCGCCGCGCTCAATCACATCGGCCGCGCTTATGCGAACCTGGGTCAGCCCGACAAGGCCCTCGACTTCGACTATCAGGCCCTCGCCATGTGGCGTGATGTCGAGGACCGCCGTGGCCAGGCCTTCGCTCTCTCCAGCATCGGCCAGGTGCTGTCAGAACAGGGCAAGCTCGATCAGGCCCTTCCGCAAAAACTCGCCGCCCTGTCCCTTGCCAAAGCCGCGGGCGATCCCGACATCGAGGGCGGCATCGAAGCTTCGCTCATGCTCGACTTCCGCGGCCAGCATCGTCTGGAAGAAGCAATCTTCTTCGGCACAGAAGCCGTCAACGCCTACCAATTGATGCGCAGAAATATCAGCGGCCTCGATCAAAGCCTCCAGGAACAGTTTGCCCAGACCAGGTCCGCCACCTATCGCGTACTAGCTGAGCTTCTGGTACAAGCCAACCGCCTCGGCGAAGCGGAACAGGTCCTCGACCTGCTCAAAGAGCAGGAGCTCAAAGAAGTGGTCCTCGGCGCAGCTTACCATCCCGATCCCCACGCCGCTCCGCTCAATCTCACCCGTGCAGAGCAACAGGTCGAAACCGATCTGGCCACTCGTGAGCAAGCCACGGTCGCCCTAACCGATCTCACCGCGCAGTATGCCGTGCTGACGGCCAAGCCTAACCGTACCCCCGCCGAATCCGCCCAACTAAAAACGCTCGAGGCCAGGATCGAAGCCGGCAACACCGGCGTCTCCGACTTCTTCCGCAAAACGCTCTATCCCCAGCTGGCGCGGAACGCCGGCACGCAAGCCGCGAATGCCGTACTCGCCGAAGAAAAATCCGAAGTCAGCCGCCTGCAAAACACCCTCGCAGACCTGGGCCCGCACGTCATCGGCATACGCTTACTGCTTGGCGACGAACACGCCTACGCCATCGTCATCGCTCCGCAGTCGCGCCGCAGATATGAATTGAAAACCACGCCCGCCGAGCTCAATGACAAGGTCGAGCGGCTGCGCAACGATCTGCGCTCGCCTTCCTCCGATCCCAAACCGCATCTCGCCGAAATGTACGACATCATCGTCGCTCCCCTCGAAGCCGAGCTGGCCTCCCTGGAGCGAGCCCCTCAGGAAAGGAACCACGTCCCCACCCTGCTATGGTCGCTCGACGGACCTCTGCGCTACCTGCCCATGGCCGCCCTCTACGACGGCCACCGCTACATGGCCGAACGGTTTAACAACATCCTGTTCACGCCGGAAAGCTACGGCCACATGGCCACTCCCGATGCCAACAAAACCGCGCTGCGCATCCTCGCCATGGGCCTATCGAAGAGCTACGGCGGCCTGCCCGCGCTCCCCGGTGTGATCCCCGAACTCGACGCCGTCGTGCACGATCCCAGCGACCCCGAATCCCACGGCCCACTCGACGGAGTGCTTCTATCCAACGAACGCTTCACCTGGTCCGCCTTAAAATCGCAGCTCGCCCCCGGATCCGCATTCCCCGTGGTCCACATCGCCAGCCACTTCGTGCTCGAAACCGGCAAAGGCGAGGAACCCTACCTGATGCTCGGCGGCAACGACAACAGCGATCCTCAGGGGTTTCCCCTCACCCTATCGCAGCTCGAAAACTCCACGGTCAGTTTTCACGGAACCCGCCTCCTCACCCTCTCCGCCTGCAGCACCGCGAAGGGCGATGTAGCCAGCGATGGCCTTGAGATGGACAGCCTCGGCATGGTCGCCCAACAAAAAGATGCCGAAGCCGTCCTGGCTACCCTGTGGGACGTGAACGACTCGAGTACCAGCCGCATGATGAGGGACTTCTACTCCCGCTGGGTCAATAATCCCGCCCTCGGTAAAGCTGAAGCGTTGCGCCAGGCCCAGCTCGTCTTTCTCCATGCGTCTTCCGCCCCCCAGTCTTCCGCCCCCCAATCCGGAACCGGCCGCGGCATTCAGTTTGCCGACCAGCCCACAACAACCGCATCGCCAATCACGTATGCTCATCCGTATTACTGGGCCCCCTTCATTCTCATCGGCAATTATCAATAGCGCAGTCAGGAGACACCTATGTTGCTTCTTTGCGCATTCCTTCTCGGCTTCGTGGCCGGCCTTCGCTCCATGCTCGCTCCCGCGGTTGTAAGCTGGGCTGCCTTCCTCAACAAAGTGAACATCGACCAAACTCCCGTCGCCCTCATGAGCTTCAGAATCACAGCCGTCATCTTCACGATCCTTGCCGCCGCAGAACTCGTCGCCGATAAATTGCCCATGACCCCCAGCCGCAAACAACCGGTTCCCTTCATCATCCGGATCGTGACCGGCTCGCTCGCCGGCGCCACCGTCGGTGCAAACGCACAAAAGCTTCTGCTCGGCCTCATTCTCGGAGCCATCGGCGCCGTCGCCGGTACCCTGGGCGGAGCCGCGGCGCGCGCCAAACTAGCCGCCGCCTTCGGCCGCGACCTTCCCGCAGCCATCCTCGAAGACATCGCCGCGCTCGCCATCGCCATCTTCGCTGTCATGAGACTCGGATGAAACGCACCTTTGACGCCCTCGTTGTCGGCGCAGGCCAGGCCGGCCCTTCCCTCGCCGTTCGTCTCGCCAAAGCGGGATGGAAAGTCGCCATGGTCGAGCGCCATCTCTTTGGCGGCACCTGCGTCAACGTCGGCTGCACGCCCACCAAAGCCATGGTCGCCAGCGCCCACGCCGCTCATCTCGCGCGTCGTGGCGGCGACTTCGGCGTTCACGCCGGTCCTGTCAGCGTCGACATACGCGCCGTCAAGGCTCGCAAAGACGCGATCGTCCTCAACTCCCGCAACAGCGTCGAAAAATGGGTCCGCACCACCGAAAACTGCACCGTCTTCACCGGAACCGCGTCCTTCGCATCGCCAACAACCATGCACATCGGCAACGATGTTCTCGAAGCGCCGAAAATCTTCCTCAACGTCGGCGCGCGTCCCCGCATCCCCCAAATGAAAGGCATCGATTCCGTCCCTTTCCTCACCAGCACCACCATCCTCGACCTCGAAGAACTCCCCGCTCACCTCATCGTCGTCGGCGCCGGCTACGTCGGCCTCGAATTCGCGCAGATGTTCCGCCGCTTCGGCTCCCAGGTCACCGTCGTCGACATGGGTCCCCGCCTCGCTCCCCACGAAGACGAAGACGCATCCAAAGTGATCCGCGATATCTTCGACTCTGAAGGCATCGCCGTCCGCATCAACGCCGAGTGCATTCATCTCGAACAACGCGAACACGACATCGCCGTCGGACTGGAGTGCAATGAGGGCGAGCCCCACGTGCTCGGCTCGCACGTGTTGCTGGCCGTCGGCCGCTTGCCCAACACCGGCGACCTCAACCTCGCTGCCGCCGGCATCCAGCCCGACGACCACGGATACATCCCCGTCGACGATCAGCTTCGCACCACCGTCCCCGGCATCTTCGCCATCGGCGACTGCAACCGCCGCGGCGCCTTCACCCACACCTCATACAACGACTACGAAATTGTCGCGGAGAATCTGCTCGACGGCGCATCCCGTCGCGTCAGCGATCGCATTTCAGCGAGCGCCCTCTACATCGATCCGCCGCTGGCGAGTATCGGCATGTCCGAGGCCGAAGTACGCGCTACAAAAAAACCCGCGCTCATCGGCATTCGACCCATGACCCGCGTCGGCCGCGCCATCGAAAAAGGCGAGACCTTCGGCTTCATCAAAGTCCTGGTCGACGCTGAAACAAAACACATCCTCGGCGCAACCGTCTTCGGCGCCGGCGGCGACGAAGCCGTTCACTGCATCCTCACCGCGATGTACGCGCGCCAGCCCGCATCGCTCCTCACCCACTCCGTCCACATCCATCCCACCGTCGCCGAACTAATCCCCACCACCCTCGAAGACCTCAAGCCCTTCGCATAATGCCCCGCATTCCCTTCCCTGAACTGGCCTCAACGCTCGCCGCCAAAACTTGAAGGCCACTTATCTTCCATGCCCGCTTCGCCTATTATGGCGATCCACCCCGGCGTGTCAGGGGTATTCTTGGAGATATTCTGAAAGAAGGAGCACGGATCATGCCAACTCTCGATTGGTCTCAATGCCCCGCTGTGGAGAGCATCCCCGGCAAGGTCAGCGGCGCATGGGTGTTTCGGGATACCCGCTTGCCCGTTGCGACCGTCATCGAGAACCTTGAGGATTTAAGCGTCGA
>CAZSWI010000061.1:15838-16932 GCA_964610635.1 uncultured Acidobacterium sp. | reverse complement strand
TCGGTCGCCGGCTTCTCCGTCTCCGGCACCAGCATCTTCGAAATCAAAATCGTCCCCGGCGCCGTCATAATCACCGCCGCCAGCAAACTGCTCGCGGAAATCCCGTACAAAATGTACGCCGCCATGATCCCCCCGGAAACATGCGCCATCCCGCTCGTCATGATGGTCATCAGCTCCGACCGTGTCGCCCCTGGCAGAAACGGGCGAATCGTCAGCGGGGCCTCTGTTTGCCCCATAAAAATGCTCGCCGCCACGTTCAGGCTCTCCGCTCCCGACACCTTCAGCGTCCATTGCATCGCCTTGGCGAAGCCGCGAATCACCAGTTGCATCACGCCCAGGTAGTACAGCACCGCGAAAAATGCCGAGATGAAGATGATCGTCGGCAGCACCTGAAACGCGAAGAAATTTGTGCCAAACGCCGCGCCAATCTTCGAGTGCTGCGCCCCCAGGTCGCCAAACACAAAACTCGACCCGTTGAACGCATACCCAAGCAGTTTGTTCACCGCATCGCCCGCCCCGTGCATCGCCCTCTGCCCTACCGAGGACTTCAGCACCAGAAACGCGAACGCAATCTGCAGCCCCAGCCCCCACACCACCGTGCGCCAGCGGATCGCCCTGCGGTTCGTCGAAAAAGTCCATGCCAGCGCAAGCATGGTCAGCAGTCCCAGCACCCCCGTAAATCGAGCCAAATTGTTCTCCTCGGGTTTTCCTGAATCCTAACGGTGCTGCGGCTTTTTCAGAAACGAATTCTTATTGTCCGCCGAAATAATCTCCCCAATCAGCCGAGGCGCCGCTGCCGGCGCATCTCCGATTGCCAACGCTTCCCCGAGCAACTTCTCCGGCTCCGCAAATCGCGCCTCGTCCTCGGTGAACAAAGTCGCCAGCGGCTGCCCCTTTTCGATCTTTGCCCCCAGCTTCACATGCATCTCGAGCCCCGCATGCGCCTCCACCGGCTCTCCCGCACGCTCCCGCCCCGCGCCCAGCCGCTGCACCGCCCAGCCCACCTTTGTGCAATCCGCCGATACAAAGTACCCGCTCCGTGTCGCCCGAAATTCCCGCCGATACTTCGGCCGATGAAACGCCATCCCCGCATC
>CAZSWI010000061.1:0-15738 GCA_964610635.1 uncultured Acidobacterium sp. | reverse complement strand
GTCGCCGTGCGATCGCGCAGACTGTACAGTTTTCGGTCAGCCGGAACCAGGCTCTTCGTTTGTCCCACAATCGAAGCGCCGCATTGCTCGACCACCTTCCGCATGTCAGCGAGTGACAACCCTGTCCGATAGCCAGGAATCGACTCCAGCTTGTCCAGCGTCCCGCCCGTATGCCCCAGGGCACGCCCGCTGATCATCGGATCGGCCAGCCCCGCCGCCGCCGCAATGGGCGCGACCAGGAACGACGTCTTGTCCCCCACCCCGCCCGTCGAATGCTTATCGACCGTCTTCTTTCCCAGGCCTTTGAGATCCAGCACCTCACCGGAATACCGCATCGCGGTGGTCAGCGTGTCCAACTCGCCCAGCGACAGCCCGCGCAGAAACACCGCCATCAGCCATGCCGACAGCTGCTCCTCGGGAATCGTCTCCCGCGAGGCGCCTTCCACCAGAAAGCGAATCTCGTCCCCGTTCAGCTCCTCGCCGTCCCGCTTCTTACGGATCAGATCGACCGCATGCAGCGCGCTGCTCATCGCCGCCCGCCTTCGGGCTCGAATCGAAAGCTCCACGGAAAAATCTCCGCAAACGGCCGCGTTTCCGGCCCGCTCTCACCAGGAAAACAAACCACAGCGTCCGGCGTCACAAATTCGCTCATTACCTGCCGGCACGCTCCGCACGGCGGACTCGCCGCGCCGTTCCGATTCGCCACTGCAATCGCACGAATCTTCCGGGCCGCCCCGCGCTCGCTGATGGCCCGAAACAACGCATTCCGCTCCGCGCAACTGGTCAGCCCGTAGGAAACGTTCTCGACGTTACAGCCCGTCACGACCTGCCCATCGTCAAAAAGCAATGCCGCCCCGACACAAAACTTCGAGTAAGGAGCATACGCGCGCGTCGCGGCTTCCAACGCCGCCGTCCGCAGCCGGTCCAGAGTCACAGAATCGATCGGTGGCATGGCGTCTCTGAGGCTACCGCAAAACCCGGGACGAAGCATGCCCTTATCGGGCCGCCCTTCAAGTCCAGCCCTGTTCTGTCCGATAAACCTTTCGTGGACGACCTTACTCGCGAGTTTCTTCTCGAAAGCCAGGAAGGTCTGGACCGCATGGAGCGGTGCCTGACCGAACTCGAAACACGCCCGGGCGATTCCGAACTGCTGGCCGAGATTTTCCGCGCCGTGCATACCATCAAAGGCACGACCGGCTTCCTCGGCTTCAGCCGCCTTGAAGCACTTTCCCACGCCGGAGAGAATCTCCTCGGCCTCCTGCGGGAAGGGCAGCTCGCGCCCAATCCTGAAATCATCAGCGGCTTGCTGTCCCTGATGGACATTTTGCGCGGCATCCTTCGCTCCATCGAAATCACCGGCGCCGAGGGCGAAAGCCGTCAGGACCGCGCCATGATCGACCGCCTCGAGCAATTGCAGCGTGGCGATGCTTCCATTGCCGTGGCCGAACCCGAACTGGCCACCGTTGACGCCCCCGCACGGCCGAGCAAGCCACGCAAGCAGTGCGCCCCACGCAAGCGCAGCCACACCCAAAGTGCGCCTCTTCAGGCTGAGTCCGGAGAGGCAGGGCCGCCGCCCAGGGAAGTTGAACAAGCGCTGCGGAACGCGGAACCTCAACCTGGACCCTTTCCGGCCTCTCCCTCGATTCCCGCGCGGCCCATGACCGCCCCCCTGCCGCGGGCCCCCGAAATCCAGGCCGCTGCCACCTCCGGCGCCGCCGACTCCACCCTCCGCGTCGACGTCGAGTTGCTCAACCGCATGATGAATCTGGTCGGCGAACTCGTGCTCACCCGCAATCAGATACTCCAGGCCACCAGCGCCGACGCCGGCTTCGCTCTCCTCGGTCGCCGCCTCGATATGGTCACCGCCGATCTCCGCGAATCCGTCATGAAGGCGCGCATGCAGCCCGTCAGCCACGTTTTTTCCCGCTTCCCCCGCCTCGTCCGCGATCTCGCCCTTACCCTCGACAAGCGCGTGCGCCTCGAAATGGAGGGCCAGGAAACCGAGCTCGATAAGAGCCTCCTTGAAGCCATTCGCGACCCTCTCACCCACTCCATCCGCAATGCCATCGATCACGGCATCGAGCCGCCCGGCGTGCGCGTAGCCAACGGCAAACCCCCGGAGGGCCTCATTCGCCTGCGCGCCTGTCACGAAGGCAGTCATGTCATCGTCGAGGTTCACGACGACGGCGCCGGCATGAGCATCGAGAGAATCCGGCAGAAGGCCGTGGAGCGCCAGCTGGTTCCCCCGCAGCGCGCCGAACTGATGAATGCGCGCGAGATCCTCCAGCTCATCTTCCTTCCCGGCTTCTCCACTGCCGAAGCCATCACCAGCGTCTCAGGACGCGGTGTCGGCATGGATGTGGTGCGCACCAACGTCGAAAAAATCGGCGGCAAAGTGGAAGTCGACAGTCAGACCGGCAAAGGAACCATCCTGCGCCTCCGCATCCCCCTCACGCTCGCCATTATTCCTGCGCTCATCGTCCGCAGCCGCGGCCAGAACTTTGCCGTGCCCCAGGCTTCCCTCACCGAGCTCGTCCACCTCAGCGCGGGCGAAACCGACAGCCGCATCGAGTGGCTCGAAAACGCCCCTCTTTATCGTCTGCGCGGCCATCTGCTGCCCCTCGTCTTCCTCGACCGCCTCCTCCAGCAGTCCCCGCGCGAGCGCAATGCGCCATGCGACATTGCCATCCTCAACGCCGACGGCCGCCGCCTCGGTCTGGTCGTCGACGGCCTCGCCGACCCTGAGGAAATCGTCGTCAAACCCCTGGCCGCCGTCCTGCGCACGATCGGCTTCTACGCCGGAGCGACCATTCTTGGCAACGGTGAGATGGCCCTGATCCTGAATCCCGGCGCCATTGCCCAGAATGCCGGCGTCGGTCTCACCTCCGAAACCGCGGAGGCCTCCCGCGACAATACGCGCGACGGCCATCATGAATTTCTCCTGGTCGAAACGGGAGCCCGCCGCGCGGCTCTTCCCCTTGAGTCGGTCGTGCGTATTGAACGGATTCCACGCTCGCGCATCGAACTCGCCGGGGCGCGCCCAGTCCTCCGCTTTGAAGGCACGCTGCTGCCCCTCGATGACGCAGCCTCGGAACTCCTTGCCGGCGGGGACGATCCGGAAGCCCAGACCACCGTAGTGGTTTGCCGCGATGGCGCCCGGCACGTCGGCATGACCGTCTCTCAGGTTCTCGACGTCGCAGGCGGAACTCAGCTCGAACAAGCCGGGAATGGCGAAATTGCGGACGGCATCACCTTGCTTCACGACCGCGTCACCGGCATCGCCAGCCTCTCCGCCATCCCCTCCCTCCAATGCATCGCCGATGCCCCGGCGATCGAATTCGCTTCAACTCCGAAGGAAAAACGATGAGCGACAATCGCGCCAATCCAACCCAGGAAGTCTGCTCCGTCCAGGTGGGCGACACTCTCTTCGGCGTCCCCATCGCCCATGTCCTCGAAATCCTTGGCAAACCGGCCACCCAGCCCGTTCCTCTCGCCCCATACTACGTGGGCGGCCTGGTGCACTACCGGGGAGAGGTGCTGACCGCTGTTTCTCTGCGCCGTCTTCTCAATATGGAGCCGGCGAAGGCCCCCGAAGACGTTCTTGTTTTCGAAACTCCTGACGGTCTCTTCGGACTCTTCGTCGACTCGGTTGGCGAGGTCCTGCACGTCTCCGCCGCCGATCACGAGCCCAATCCCGCTACCCTCGAAGCTCGCCGCCAGGTTCTCTTTGACGGTGCCTGGAAGCTCAAAGACCGCCTCCTCGTCAGCCTCGAACCCGCGCGCCTGGAACCCGTGCGCCTTGCCGGCGCCTTCTCGGCCTGAGTCTTCAGCGGAAGCAGAAAGGACTTTCATGCGCGCCCTGGTCGTTGACGATTCGCGCTTTATCCGGAACTATATCCACTCTCTTTTTGCCGAGCGCGACGTCGAGTGCGTCGAGGCCGCCGACGGCCAGGAGGGCCTCCTCTGTCTCCGCCGCTCCGGGCCCTTTTCCGTAGCCCTCGTCGACTGGAACATGCCGGTTATGTCCGGCATTGATCTGCTCCGTGCTGTCCGAGCCGATCCTGCCTTCGACTCCACCAAAGTCGTCATGGTCACCACTGAAGCCGAAAATGACCACATAGAAGCTGCTCTTGAAGCGGGCGCCGACGAGTACCTCGTCAAGCCTTTCGATGAAGCCGGCCTCTTTGGCAAACTCCGCATGGCCGGAGTCGAGGAGCCATGAAACGCACAGCTCGGCCATCCTCTTCGCGCAAAGTGCGCGTGCTGCTGGTCGATGATTCGGCCGTCATGCGGAGCCTGCTCCGCATGGTCCTCGAACCACAACCTTCCGTCGAAATTGCCGGAACCGCCTCCAGCGGCCAGGAAGCACTGGCCGCCTTCGAGAGCCTCCGCCCCGATCTCGTCGTCCTCGACATCGAAATGCCCGGCATGAACGGGCTCGAAGTCCTGTCGAGCATCCGCCGCCGTGATCACCGCACCGCCGTCATCATGTGCAGCACCCTCACCTCCCGCGGTGCCCGCATCACCATCGAAGCCCTTGCGCGCGGCGCCACCGACTACGTCTGCAAGCCGAGCGCGCAAAATGGCGTCCGTCAGGGCGTTCAAACCCTCACAAACGAATTGCTGCCCAAGATCCTCTCCCTCTTTCCGGCAGATTATCCCAGACCCGCTGCCCCGGTTACCCAACTTGCCCCCGCCCTTCCCCAATCACCATCTTTGCCGCCAAAGCTCGTCGTTATTGGGGTCTCTACCGGGGGCCCGGCCGCACTCGAACTCCTGCTTCCGAAAATCCCGGCCAACTTCCCTCTGCCTATCCTCGTTGTGCAGCATATGCCGCGGCTGTTTACCGGCCTGCTCGCTGAACGCCTCGACGCGCTTTGCGCCCTGCGCGTGCGTGAGGCCGATTCCGGCTATCGCCCCGAACCAGGAGTTGTCGACATCGCCCGCGGAGACTGGCACCTCGAACTTACTCGCGATATGCGGCTGCGGCTCAACCAAAACCAACCGGAAAACTTCTGCCGCCCTTCCGTCGATGTCCTCTTTCGTTCCGCTGCCTTCGCCTGTTCTGGCCGTCTCCTCGGTGTCGTCCTCACCGGCATGGGTTCCGACGGTCTCGCCGGTAGCCGCGCAATCCGCTCCGCGGGGGGAACCGTCCTTGCTCAGGACAGCGCCACCAGCATCGTCTGGGGCATGCCCGGAGCTGTAGTCAATGCCGGCCTGGCCAGCAAAGTTCTTCCCCTCGATGCCATCCCCGCGGAGATTCTGCGCTGCGCCGCCGCCGCCCCCCCTGCGCCGCGTCCGGAGACCGTTGCCCTGTGAGCTCATCTTCCATCGATTTCGAGTACCTGCGTACGGTCGTGATGCGCCATTCCGGCAACCACGTCGACCCTTCCCGCGATTACCTCTTCGAGTCCCGCCTCCAGCGTCTTCTCCGCGACCGGGGCCTTCACTCTCTCGCCCAGCTCGTCTCCGCCCTCCGCTCCGAAGCCGGCCCCTGCCTTCAACGCTCCGTCGCCGAAGCCATGACCATCAACGAGACCAGCTTCTTTCGCGACCCATCCACTTTTGACCTGCTCCGCGAGCAGCTCCTGCCCGCCCTCATCGCCAGCCGCCGCGACGCCCGCACCCTCCGCTTCTGGTCAGCCGCCTCCTCCAGCGGTCAGGAAGCCTATTCCATCGCCATGATGCTGCGCGAGCATTTCCCTCTGCTCAGCGGCTGGAAAATCGACATACTCGGCACCGACCTCTCCGCCGAAATGGTCGAACGTGCCAGCGCAGGCCGTTACCAGCGCATCGAAATCAACCGTGGTCTCCCCGCCCGCCTCCTCGTCAAGTACCTCGTCCGTTCCGGCGACCAGTGGGAGATCGCCCCGGACATCAAGCGCCTCTGCCGATTTCAACAACGCAATCTCTGCCAGCCTGCCATGATGCCGGAAACCTGCGACGTCATCTTCCTCCGCAACGTCATGATTTACTTCCCCCAGGAAACCCGCCGCCAGGTTCTGACCACCATGCACCGCGCTCTCGCCCCCGATGGCGTCCTCTTCCTCGGCATCAGCGAACAGCCCCGCATGGATACCCTCTGGCAAACCATGCTCACTCCAAAAACCGTCTGGTATCGCCCCGTTGCCGGCCGCTGAGCGGTGCACCCCGCGGTGAGCGGCCCGGGATTTATCCTCGCTTCCAGGCATGGCCGAGAAAAGATCCAACAGAAAACGAGCCCGTATGGCCTCCTCCGTCTCCACGCCGGCGATGCTCATCCCTGAACCCGCCTCCGATCCCAGCCCACTCGCTCTTTTTCATCCAGTCACTCGCGAGTGGTTCCGATCCGCCTTAGGCACTCCCACCACCCCGCAGCTACTCGGCTGGCCAGCCATCGCTCGCCGCGAAAGCACCCTCATCCTCGCTCCCACCGGCACCGGAAAAACCCTCACCGCATTCCTCTGGTGCCTCGACCGCCTCATGTTTCACTCTCTGCCCAACGCACAAGATCCAGAGTCCGCTGCAGGCGAGGCCTGCCAGGTCGTCTACATCAGCCCCCTCAAAGCCCTCGCTGTCGACGTCGAGCGCAACCTCCGCGCTCCGTTGCAGGGCATCGCCGCTATGGCCGCCAGCTCCGGCACTCCCTTTCGCACTCCGAACATCGCCATCCGCACCGGCGACACTCCGCAGGCCGAACGTGCCCGCTTTCGCCGCCATCCCGCCGACATCCTCATCACCACACCCGAATCCCTCTACCTCCTGCTCACCTCCGAATCCGCCACCGCCCTCCGCACCGTCTCCACCGTCATCGTCGACGAGATTCACGCCCTCGTACCCACCAAGCGCGGCGCCCACCTCGCCCTCTCGCTTGAACGTCTCGCCGCCATCGCTGCCCATCCCATCCAGCGCATCGGCCTCTCCGCCACCCAGCGCCCCCTCGAAGAAGTCGCCCGCTTTCTCGGCGGAAACCAAAGTGAGGGAAAGCATGGTTATCCTCAGCGGGGCGACGATGCAGCGGAGGCGAAAGCCTTCCCTGAGCGAGTTGGCGAAGCCGACGAATCGAATGGGGACCAGCATTTGGCCATGCCTCCTGGCCACCTGCAGCCCCTGTCTTCGCGCCCTGTGACCATCATCAACGCCACCACCCCCAAACGCCTCGCCCTCAGGGTTGAGGTCCCGGTTGAAGATCTCAAGTCTCCTGAGCAGGACCCCTCGCGACCCCCTGACTCCCCGGCGAAGCGTGCTTCCATCTGGACCACAATCCCCCCCCGCCTCCTCGCCATCATCCGTCAGCGCCAATCCACCCTCATCTTCGTAAACAACCGCCGCACCGCCGAACGCCTCGCCGCACTCGTCAACGACCTCGCACAGGAACCCCTCGCTCGCGCCCACCACGGTTCCCTCGCCGCCGCCCAGCGCTCCGAGATCGAAGACCAGCTCAAGACCGGGCGGATCCGCGCCGTCGTCGCGACGTCTTCCCTCGAGCTGGGCATCGACATGGGCGCCATCGACCTCGTCATTCAGATCGAGTCGCCGCCCTCCGTAGCGGCCGGCATGCAGCGCATAGGCCGCGCCGGCCACAAAGTGGGAGTCACCAGCGAAGGCATCATCTTCCCTAAATACCGCGCCGACCTCATCGCGTGTTCCGCCGTCACCCGCGCCATGCACGAGGGCCTGGTCGAATCCACCTCCATCCTCCGCAACCCCCTCGACGTTCTCGCACAGCAAATCGTCGCCACCGTCGCAAATCCGCCCACGCTCTCCGTGCCCCGTTTTAAAGGCCAGCCCCCACGCGAGCCTTCCATCTCAACCGACGACCTCTACGCCATCGTCCGCGGAGCCGCCCCTTTCACAACCCTCACCCGCCCCACGTTTTTCAACGTCCTCGACCTGCTCGCAGGCAAATACCCCTCAGACGAATTCGCCGAGCTCCGTCCCCGCATCACCTGGGACCGTATCGCAAACACCCTCACACCGCGCGAAGGCGCAAAGTCGCTCGCCATCCTCAACGCCGGAACCATCCCCGACCGTGGCCTCTACGGCGTCTTCCTATCCGGCGACCACAAGAAGCCGATTCGCGTCGGCGAGCTCGATGAGGAGATGGTCTTCGAATCCCGCGTCGGCGACGTCTTCGCTCTCGGCGCCTCTACCTGGCGCATCGACGAAATCTCCCACGACCGCGTCGCTGTCACTCCGGCGCCCGGCCAGCCCGGCAAGCTGCCCTTCTGGCACGGCGATCAGGCTGGCCGCCCCCTCGAATTCGGCCGTCGCATCGGCGCTCTCGTCCGCGAAATCCGCGCCCTTCCCCCGAACGCCGCCATCAGCCGCCTCGTCCGCGAGCACGACCTCCACACCGAAGCCGCCGAAGGCCTCCTCCAGTTCCTCAACGATCAGGCAGCCGCCACCACGGTGGTTCCCGACGACCGCAACATCGTCATCGAACGTATCCGCGACGAGCTCGGCGACTGGCGCGTCTGCGTCCTCACCCCATTTGGCAATCGCATTCACACCCCCTGGGCCATGGCCGCCGCTTCGCAGATTCAAAATGCAGGCGGACCCCACGTCGAAACCATGTCCACCGACGACGGCTTCGTCCTCCGCTTTCCTGACGTCGACAGACCCCCCGACCCCGCCCTGCTGCTGCCCGATCCTGCAACCGCCCAGGACCTGGTCGTCCGTCAACTCAGCTCCACCGCCCTCTTCGCCGCAAAATTTCGCGAAGCCTCGGCACGCGCCCTGCTCCTGCCACGCCGCCGCATCCAAACCCGCGCCCCCCTCTGGCAACAGCGCAAGCGCGCTTCCGATCTCCTTGCCGTCGCCTCACGATATCCGGACTTCCCCATGCTTCTCGAAGCCCATCGCGAGTGCCTGCGCGACACCTTCGACATGCCGGCCCTCGTCGATGTTCTCCGCTCTATCAAGGACCAGCAAATCCAGGTCCACGTCGTCGACACGCAGAAAGCCTCGCCCTTCGCAGCCTCTCTGTTGTTCGGATACACGGGCAACTTCATCTACGACGGTGACGCCCCCCTCGCCGAGCGCCGCGCCGCTGCTCTGTCTATCGATCAGTCCCAGCTCGCCGATCTCCTCGGCGAAGCCGACCTTCGCGAACTACTCGACCCAGCGGCGATCGCAGAGGTCGAAGCGAACCTCCAGCTCCTTGGCGAAAACCAGCGTGCCCGCACTGCCGACGGCGTTCACGACCTCCTCCTCCGCCTCGGCGATCTCGCGCGCGACGAAATCGCCCTCCGTGTCGCCACCCCCGCTCTGCAGAAGTCGCTCAACCATCTCGTCCACGCCCGCCGCATCCTGCAAATCAAAATCGCAGGCCAGCGGCGCTTCATCGCCATCGAAGATGCCGCCCGCTATCGTGACGCTCTCCGCCTCAAGCTGCCCCCAGGCCTGCCCAAAGCACTCCTCGCTCCGGTCGCCGCGCCCGTTCTCGAACTCACCCGACGCTATGCCCGCACCCACGGCCCCTTCACCGTCCATGAAGCAGCCGCTCGCTTCGGCCTCAACCCCGAGCCCGTCGAGACCGCCCTCCGCACCCTCGTTCACGACGGACGCATCCTCGAAGGCGGATTTCGCCCCGAAGGCACGCATCGCGAGTACTGCGATGCCGAATCCCTCCGCCTCATCCGTAATAAGTCACTGGCACGGTTACGTAAAGAGATCGAGCCCGCCGAACCCCGCCTCTTCGCCCGTTTTGAAACTCACTGGCAGGGCGTCCTCCAGAAAAGACGCGGGCTCGACGCCCTCCTCGACACTATCGAATCGCTCCAGGGCGCGCCTCTTCCCGCCTCGCTCCTCGAATCGCAGATTCTGCCCGCCCGCCTCGCCCGCTTTACGCCTTCCGACCTCGATACCCTCATCGCCGCTGGCGAAGTCGTCTGGTGCGGCGTCGATTCCGTCGGCGAACGCGACGGCCGTATCGCCCTCTACCTCTCCGACCGCATAGCGGACTTGCTGCCCCCGGCGCAAGTACCGTCCGGAACGCTGAACGCAGAACGCAGAACGCAGGACTTCACCCCCCGTGAAGAATCCATCCTCGCCGCCCTCACCGCGGGCGGGGCCACGTTCTTCGCCCAGCTTCACGCCGCCACCGGCGCAGGCTTCCCCGGCGAAACCGTCGAGGCCCTCTGGTCCCTCGTCTGGCGCAGCCTCGTCACCAACGACACGCTCCACGCACTCCGCGCCTACATCGCTAAACCGGAAACCTCCCGCTCCAGCAAGCGCCAGCACAACCAACCCACTTTCCGCTCGCGCCGCACCACACCGCCCAGCGCCCAGGGCCGCTGGACCCTCGTCCCCACTCCTGACCGCGCCACTCCCGCGGCGCAGACAGCCTGGTCCCACGCGATCGCCCAACAGCTACTGCACCGCTACGGCATCGTCACGCGCGAAACCGTCGCCCAGGAAAATGTTCCCGGCGGATTTAGCGCCGTCTATGAAGTCCTCAAAGCCCTCGAAGCCCAGGGCCGTGTCCGCCGCGGCTATTTCGTTGCCGGCCTTGGCGGCGCGCAGTTCGCCCAACCCGCCGCCGTCGAACTCCTCCGCTCCCTTCGCACCGGAACGCCGGAAAAAGCCGAGATGCTCGCCCTCGCCGCTACCGATCCCGCCAATGCCTGGGGCAGCGTCCTCCGCTGGCCCAATCCCGATAATGCCGGCCCTGACCCCGAAGCTCCTGCCAATACTGCCTCCCCAACGCGCAGCGTGGGGGTGAGCGTCATCCTCCGCAACGGCGAATTGGTTGCCTATCTCCGCCGCAACAATCCGGCCCTCCAGGTCTTTTTGCCCGCGAACGAGCCGGACCGCTCCGAAGTCGCCCGCGACCTCGCACAGTTTCTCGCTAATTATGCTCAGCAACTGTTACAGAATCCGGAAACACGTCACAGCGGCGGTATCTTAATAGACTCCATCGGCAACCAGCCCGCCCACCAGCATTACCTCGCCCCGCTCCTCCGCGAAGCCGGCTTCCAACCTTCCCCGCGCGGCTTCCACGTCCGCTTCATCCCAGCGAACACACCACCGCTGATCCGTTCTGATCTGACGGGGGCTTAGCTAACTGCTCCTTAGCTAACCGGTTCTTAGCTGACCGGTGTTTAGCTGACCGGTGTTTAGCTGACCGGCTCTTAGCTGACCGGCTCTTAGCTTTTTCTGTTCCCTATTCCCTGTTCCCTGTTCCCTGCTCTTAGTGAATCGTCTTCATCCTTCTTTGCATGTAATCCATCAGCAAATACTCCCCCAGCGTCTCCGGGGTCGTGAAATACGCCTTCCCCTTGCACATCTGCGACACCTTCTGCACAAACTGCACCAACCCAAAATCCGACGCCAGCATAAAAGTATTAATCATGATGTTCTGCCGCTTGCACCGCGATACTTCCTCCAGCGTCTCGCTCACCACCAGCGGATCGAGCCCAAAAGCATTCTTGTAAATCCGCCCATCCGGCAGCGTCAGTGCAGACGGCTTCCCATCCGTGATCATCACAATCTGCTTCATGTCCTTGCGCTGCCGCGACAAAATCCGTTGCGACAGCCGCAGCCCTTCGCGCGTGTTCGTGTAGTACGGTCCCACCTTCACCCGCGCCAGCTGCGACACCGGCATCTCCTCCGCCGAATCGTGAAACAGCACCAGAGACAGAGTGTCCCCCGGATACTGCGTCCGGATCAGGTGCGCCATCGCCATCGCTACCTTTTTCGCCGGCGTGAAGCGGTCCTCGCCATACAGGATCATCGAATGCGAGCAATCCAGCATAACCACGGTCGCACACGAGCTCTGATACTCCGACTGATGCACCTGCAAATCGCTGTACTCCAGATTCAGGGGCAGCGTCAGCCCCTCCCGCGCAATCGCCGACTTCAGCGTTGCCCCGGCGTCCAGATTCATCGTGTCACCAAACTCGTAAGGCTGCGACCCGCCGCTCGTTTCCACGCCCGTCGCAAAGTGCCGCGTGTCATGCCGCCCAAAATTCGCCTTCCCCAGCGACCCCAGTAGATCCCGCAGTGTCTTGTATCCCAGAAAATCGAGGCTCTTGTCCGTCACCTCAAACCGCGCATCGGTCTGCGGCCCACCCATCTGTCCCGAGGCCTGCGAAACCTGTCCCTGCTCCTGCGAAGACTGCGTCGATATGTAATTCTCCCGCTCCATCCGCTCGATCAGCTTCTCGATCAGCTCGTCCAGCTTCCCTTCCGCCGCCATCTGATCGATCTTCTGCTGCAGGCTCTCTTCGAAAGCGTCGCCCTGCTCGAGCGCCCGCCGCAGCGCCTCCTTCAGATCCTCCATCGTCTGCTCGAGGTCCTGAAACTCCGCAAACGGATTCTGAAATCCCGAGTCCAGCAGATACTCCGACAGCGCCTTGAGCAAATCCTCCATGCTCACTTCGCTCGCCAGATCACCCGTGAATTTCGTATACCGAACACTCTTCATAAGTAGCTACCCGGAACGAAATACGCTTTACGATGATTTCCGTTTCTGCTCTTTTTTACGAAGGGCTTCGTGAATAATCATCTTTAAATAAGTTTGATATCGCAGACCGCGCTCGGCGGCCTGCACTCGTGCTCTGGCGATGTCTTCAGGATCGAGCCGTATGGTGGTCGTCGGCGTGGGGCCGGATTCCTGAAAAGCGACCCCTCGTTCGGCAAGCAACCGCTTCACGCCTCCGCGCCGCAGACCGCCCGCCTTGGCGGCCTTTTCGAATTGGTCAGCCAGCAAAGCCCGATTGTCGTACCACCACCTGGCTTCTTCCTTCTCGTTTGCGAACTTGGGAAGCTTGAGATTGCTCATTGTTGTTCAGCCTTTGATTCCAGGTAAAGCATCCTGAGCCGCCGGACCGGTTCGAACGCGGTGACAACGCGAATTCTCTCGCCGCGCAGCGTGATAATCACCTGGAGAATTCTGCCTTCGTCGGTCTCGCCGAGATAGACCCATCTTTCCTCGCCTCCTGGTCCGGCATCGAATTCCAGTTCCAGCGGATCGTCCAGAAGAACCTGCTCGACTTCCTCCGGAGTCACATCGTGTTCAGCAATGTGAGCGATGTTCGCATCGTCCCACTCAAAACTCGCATCGTTCATGATCTCTCCAACGGTTCAGCCAATCGCTGAGCTCTTTCGTTGTCGAGCCATGTGTCGTATCCTCGAGCGAGGCGACATCAGAATCTCTTCTGTCTAACGTTTGGCGGTACTTTAGATCCAAAGCTGGAATTCGAAAGACCGGTCTGTCCCCTTTAATTGTAGCTACATTGTCGTTATTTGCAACACAACTCAAACAAGCATCGTGTCGCCAGCTGCCTTAATTAAAACTCCCCCGCCGCGTCTTCCGCGACTGCCACTGCTCGTAATCCCGTTCCGGATCGACCCGCTCCGGCCGCTCAACCTTCTCCTGCGTCTTTCTCTGCGCGGAAAAACTCCGCTCCTCATTCCGGCTGATGCGCCGATGTGCGCACATCCCCTCCAGCAGAAATTCCGCAGCCGCTGTTACAATTTCCGCCCCGTCGCTGCTCTTCACGCCCAGCGGCGCCAGCTTCTCCACCAGCCCCTGAATCTGCTTCAGCTCCTCCAAAGTCGCCTTCGCTGCCTGCACATCCGAAATCTTCACCGTGCCGCCCAGATTGAACCACTGCTCGATCTGCTGCGTGTTCACATCGCCGAAATACCGGTCGAAAACCTTCCCGATCGCCGCCCGCACAATGTCCCGCACCACCGTGTCCGCGCCCTTCATCTCGCCTTCGTACTCCAGCTCCAGCTTGCCCGTAATCCCCGGAAGAGCCGAGTACAAATCCCCCACCCGCGGCACCACCCGCGTCTCTCCATGCATCAGCGCCCGCCGCTCTGCATTGCTCACCGCCAGCTCCAGGGTCGAGATCGGTAGCCGCTGGCTCACACCGCTGCGCTTATCCACCTTCTTGTCCTCGCGCGCCGTGAACGCCACCTGCTCAATCACCTCCCGCAAATATTGCGGAACCTGCGCATCTCCCGCGTCGCGTTCCGTCCACGCCTCCTGCGCCGTGATCGCAATCCCTTCCTCCAGCGTCTCCGGATAATGGGTGCGTATCTCCGACCCGATCCGGTCCTTGAGCGGCGTCACAATCTTCCCGCGCGCCGTGTAGTCTTCAGGGTTCGCGCTGAACACCAGCGCCACGTCCAGCTCCAGCCGCACCGGGTACCCCTTAATCTGCACATCGCCTTCCTGCATGATGTTGAACAGCGCCACCTGAATCTTCCCCGCCAAATCCGGCAGCTCGTTCACCGCGAAGATGCCCCGATTGGCCCGCGGCAGCAGCCCATAGTGCATCGTCATCTCGCTCGCCAGATCATGCCCGCCCCGCGCAGCCTTGATCGGATCGAGATCGCCAATCAGATCCGCCACCGTCACATCCGGCGTTGCCAGTTTCTCCACGTATCGCTCGTCGCGCGAGAGCCAGCCGAGCTGCGTTGCATCTCCGCATTCCACAATCAGGTCGCGGCACCGGCGGCACAGCGGCACATATGGATTGTCCCGAATCTCGCAGCCCGCCACATACGGCGAATGCTCGTCGAGAAGCGCGGTCAGCCCACGCAAAATGCGGCTCTTCGCCTGTCCGCGCAGACCCAGCAGGATGAAATTCTGCCGCGACAGCACCGCGTTCACAATCTGCGGCACCACCGTATCTTCGTACCCTATGATCCCCGGAAACACCGGCTCCTTCGCCTTCAGTCGCGCGATCAGGTTCTCCCGCATCTCGTCTTTCACTGAACGCGTGCGCAGCCGCGTCTCGTTGTATTCCCGGTTCCCGCGCAACTCGCCCAGCGTCTGCGGCAGATGCGCAGCGTGTCCGTGGTTCGTCGCTCCGGAAGTGGTCTGCCGAGTGGCCATGAATACTCCTGTCCCTGGTCGTGCTTCTCTTCAATTTTGTTGGAGTGAATGCGCTCCTCTATTGGACGCCCCAGGAGTCTCTCGGTCTCACGCCTTGCATCAGTTTATGGGGAAGCCGCCGTCCTGTCCCGCTCGTGCAGTTCTTCCCGCACCTTCCCTCCCGCTCTGGAGGCGCGGCAACACGTGGTTATAGAACTCCCGCAGCCGCGTGGTTCGCTCCGCATCCGAGCGCGTCGCCAGCAGCTGCTGCTTGAATCCCAGATCCGATGGCAACGCGTCCGCCAGCTGAAACGCCACCGGCGCGTTCAGGTCAAGGTGCATCGCTGGCAGTTCAATCCCCGCCAGCTGCAACGTCGCAAAGTGCAGTGCCGCGCAATCCTCCCGATCCGTTCGCGTCGAGCCCGCTCCCTCGTCCTCGAAAAACTCGACGTCCGCCTGCAGATATTTCTGCGATTCGTCCAGCCCCTCGATCTCGAACCGCCGCACACCCTCACACAGAATATCCAGCCGCCCGTCGGAATACCGCTCCACCACACGCACAATCTTGGCCGTGCAACCGACGATCGCCATCTTCTCCCCGTCGGCCTGCACTACGCCGAACGGCTTGTCTTCTCCCAGGCACGCCGCCACCATCTCCCGATACCGCTCTTCGAAGATGTGCAACGGCAGCGCCGTCCCAGGAAAAAGCACCGTGCTCAGGGGGAACAAAGGAATTCTCATGATGGTGTCATTATGCCCGCACTTGCGCCCCGCCGCACCTTCTCATTTCACAATCCCGCAGATGCTGCCGGGCGATACGGCCTTGAAGCGCGGATCGATGGACGCTTTTAGCTAACCACTTGTCGGTAGACGCTTTTCGCTGAACGTGTCTCGCTAGACGCTCTTCGCTAACCGCTTCTCGCTAC
>CAZSWI010000060.1:0-16995 GCA_964610635.1 uncultured Acidobacterium sp. | reverse complement strand
TGCCCAGCTGGCGGGTTCAGAGGAACGTGAGCGCGTCTACCGCCAGGAAATGAATATCGCCGCGGACATTCAACGGGGCCTGATGACAGTGCGCCCGCCGACGCTGTCCTGGGCGGCCGTCGCGGCCCGGTCCGTACCCTGCCGCGAAGTGGGCGGCGATTTCTTCGACATCGTCGAGGACGGGGAGTGCCTCGCGGTTATCGTGGCCGACATCTCGGGCAAGGGAATTTCTGCCGCTATTCTCGGCGCCACGCTTCAGGGACTTATCTATTCGCTGCTGGTGGCACGTCAACCTCTGGCCACTGTCGCCGACATTGTCAACCGCTATATCTGCAGCAAGAACGTCGAGAAATATGCCACCATGGCGGTTCTGCGCCTCTCACCCAACGGCCACCTCGAATACATTAATTGCGGGCACGTTCCGCCGTTCCTTTATACCGGAGGCGCGTCCCGCCTTCCCGACTCCAATCTGCCGGTGGGTCTTATTGAGGGCGCGCCGTTCTCCTCGGGAACCGTGCAGCTTCAGCCGGGCGCCCGCGTCCTAATTGTCACCGACGGCGTTACAGAAGCGGCGGCGCCGGATGGCGAGTTCTATGGCGAGGCCCGCCTGGCGGCGCCTGAATTCGAGAAAGCGACACTCGACGAAATCTTCGCAGGAGTGGAGCGCTTCGCCGGGGCGCTTGCCGCCGATGACGACTGCACGGTTCTCGACGTTCGTTACCTTGGCTGACACTTGCTGCGGCGTTTGTTTCGCAGCCTGGCGCGAAACAGCACAGCGAACAATTCAACGCAAGCGGTGTCCTGCTCCGATTCGGGCACGATTGCATGATAGATATAAGACTGTACGTCCCGGGCCGAGAATAGCCTTTGCGGCCCTCCCCCATTCTTCGTGCGGAGCAGCTGCAAATTGAAAGTTCTGGTAGTTGGTGGCGATGGATACTGCGGATGGGCAACCGCCCTTTACCTTTCGGAACACGGCTTTGAAGTTGGAATTGTCGACAGTCTCGTGCGCCGTCACTGGGACCTGACGTTGGGCGTGGAGACGCTCACCCCGATCGCGCCGATACGACACCGTGTCGACCGCTGGCACGAATTAACCGGGCGGAAAATCGACCTCTTCATCGGCGACATTTGCGATTACCCGTTCGTGCAGAGCTTCATGCGCAAGTTCGAGCCGGAATCGATCGTGCACTTTGGCGAACAGCGCTCGGCGCCCTTTTCGATGATCGATCGCGAGCATGCGGTCATGACCCAGGTGATGAACGTGACCGGGAATCTGAACCTGCTGTTTGCGATGAAGGAGTTCAACAAAGACATTCACCTGGTCAAACTTGGCACCATGGGTGAGTATGGCACGCCCAACATCGACATTGAAGAGGGCTTCATTACCATCAAGCACAACGGCCGCGAGGACCGTCTGCCCTACCCGAAGCAGCCGGGTTCGTTTTATCACCTGAGCAAAGTGCACGACAGCCATAACATCCAGTTCGCGTGCCGCATCTGGGGGCTGCGCGCCACCGATCTGAACCAGGGTGTGGTCTACGGCGTGTTGACCGAACAGTCGGCGCATGACGAGGTCCTCGTGAATCGGCTGGATTATGACGAGGTATTCGGGACCGCGCTCAATCGCTTCTGCATTCAGGCCGCAATAGGCCATCCTCTGACTGTTTACGGGAAGGGCGGCCAGACGCGAGGCTTTCTTGATATTCGGGATACGGTTCGGTGCGTTGAGATCGCAATTTTGAATCCCGCCGCCGCCGGGGAGTTTCGCGTCTTCAACCAGTTCACCGAACAGTTCAACGTCCGCGATCTGGCGATGATGGTGCAAAAAGTGGGTTGCGCGGCAGGGATGAAAATCGAGGTCGTGCATCTTCCGAATCCGCGCGTGGAAAAAGAAGAGCACTACTACAACGCGAAAAACACTCTGCTTCGCGATCTGGGCCTCGAGCCGCATTGTCTTTCCGAATCGCTGCTGAGCTCGCTCATGCACTTCGCGATTCGGTACAAGGATCGAGTTGACAAGTCGCAGATCATGCCCACAGTCACCTGGAAGTGAGCCGAGGCGCCGATTCCTGGCCTGGCTGCCGTATGCCAGGCACTGAAGGTCCTGGCTGCTTTGATTCCTTCCGGGATTTCGTGGAACGATTGCGTCTTCCGCAGACTCAATTCCGTCGAATTGCAGAGCTGGATAGCACAGGCGGTGCATGCGGCCTGGCATCATTCAGTGCTATATTTCAATCGCAGTTGACAGGGAGGCGATTCCCCTTTGCACCTGTTACACGTCATTGGCAGTCTTTGTCCTGCGGACGGGGGCCCTCCGGAAGTCAGCCGGCAGATCGTGCGTGCATATGCGCAGGTAGGGGATACGGTGGAGATCGTTTCCCAGGACGCCCGCGATTCTCCCTTCCTCAGAGACTTCCCTTGTCCTGTTCACGCACTCGGCCAGCGGTGGCTCGGCCGCTATGGCCTTTCGCCTCGGTTGTGGAAATGGCTCAACGCGAACCTTGGCCGGTTTGACGGTGTGGTGGTGCAGGGAATCTGGACCTTCCCAGGAGTCGCGGTCCGGCGCGCTGCCCGGCGCGCTGAAAAGCCTTATTGCGTCTTTCCTCACGGCGCTCTCGATCCATGGTTCAACAAGGCCTATCCCAGGAAGCACCTGAAGAAACTTATCTATTGGCCCGTGCAATATCCGGTGCTGCGCGACGCTCAGGCAGTCTTCTTTACCAGCACCAGGGAGCCGGACCTGGCGAAGACCAGTTTTCGGCCGAGCCGCTGGAACGCAGTTCTCTTTCCGAACGGTGTTTACGAGCCGGATGGCGATCCCGAAGCAGAAATCGAGGCCTTCTATCGGCTTCTGCCGGCATTGCGTCAGCGCCCCTTCCTGCTTTTCCTTGCGCGCATCCAGGAGAAGAAGGGTTGCGACATGCTGATTGAGGCATTTGCCAGCGTCGCTCCCTCGGTTCCGGATGTCGATCTGGTCATGGCGGGTCCCGACCAGGCTGGGTGGCAGACAAAGCTAAAGCGCATGGCCTCCAATCTGGGCGTCGCCCACCGTGTCCATTGGCCGGGTATGCTCAGCGGCGATTTGAAGTGGGGCGCCCTCCGCGCCGCCGAGGCCTTCGTTCTTCCTTCGCATCAGGAAAATTTCGGCATTGCCGTGGTCGAATCACTGGCCGCTGGCCGCCCTGTCCTGATCAGCAATCAGGTGAACATCTGGCCCGAGATCGAGTCCGAGCGCGTCGGCCTGGTCGAGGATGACACTGTTGACGGCACTGCGCGGCTCCTGCGCCGCTGGTTCAGCCTGTCGCATGAGGAGCGCCGCGCAATTGCAAGGCTCACCCGCTCCTGTTTCAGGCGTCGCTACTCGTTGAAAAACGGGGCTCGTGCGATCCACGACGCGTTCGTCGCTGCGAGCCTGAATGCAGCCGCCGGCAAGCAGAGCCCGGCTTTCGACCGTGCGGCTTCTTCGGGTGCCGGTCAAAATGTTCCTGCCGCGCACGCCCAATAAATAACCGGCCAACCCTATTCGCCTCTTTCCGTGTCAGTTAGACTGGGGAGGCTTTTGGACCCTCGGTGAAACTTCTGCACGTCATCGGAAGCTTGTCTCCTGCGGACGGCGGTCCACCCGAATCCGTCCGCCAGATGGCGAAGTTCTGCCCATCGATCGACGTTGACGTCGAAATTGTTTGCCAGGATCCTCCGGCGTCGGCCTTTCTCTCCGGGCTCCCTTTCCAGGTCCATGCTCTCGGTCAGCGTTGGCTCGGCCGCTACGGCCTCTCCCCCCGTCTTTGGCGTTGGTTGCACGAGAATGCCGGCCGCTTCGATGGCATAGTGATGAACGGGCTCTGGGTTTTCCCGAATGTTGCGGTCCGTTTCGCAGCCCGGCGCGCGGGTGTCCCCTATGTCGTCTTTCCGCACGGTTCGCTGGATCCCTGGTTCAACAAGACATATCCGTTCAAGCACCTCAAAAAGATACTTTACTGGCCGATTCAGTACCGGGTTCTCCGCGATGCGCGGGCGGTCCTGTTTACGACTCAGACCGAACAGGAACTTGCCGCCACCAGCTTTCACCCCAACCGCTGGAATGGCCACGCTATTTCCTACGGAATCAGCGAACCGGGAGGTGATCCAGCAAGCCAGACAGAGGCCTTTTTTAGAAGTTGGCCCCAGCTTCGCGGCCGCCGTTACCTGCTCTTCCTGTCCCGTATTCACGAAAAGAAAGGCTGCGACCTTCTTCTACATGCCTTCGCGCACGTTGCTTCGCAATATCCCGACGTCGACCTTGTCATCGCCGGGCCCGATCAGTCCGGCCTTCAGGAGAGTCTTCGGCAGATCGCCGCGCAGCAAGGAGTCGCCAGCCGGATTCACTGGCCGGGCATGCTCACTGGGGATATTAAGTGGGGGGCCCTTCGAGCCGCTGAAGTGTTCGTTCTTCCTTCCCATCAGGAGAACTTCGGCATCGTCGTGGTTGAATCGCTCGTTGCCGGCCGACCGGTTTTGATCAGCAACCAGGTCAACATCTACCCGGATATCGTGGCCGATGGTACGGGTCTGGTCGAGGAGGATACCCTGGAGGGTACCGAACGGCTCCTGCGCAGATGGCTGGAGCTTTCGCCAAAAGAGCGTGAGGCGATGGCCGCGCGCACCTATGCTTCGTTCGCCCGTAGGTACTCGATCAGCAACCTGGCCTGTGGGATCAAAGATATACTTCAGAGAGCCGAAGCACCCAGCGCCTCCGGAGATGGCGTTTTGAGGGTCTGATGATTTTAAACATAATTAAATCAGCGCCTTAGACGGTCGAGAAGCCGATCGAATTCATCGAGCTGCGCGTACTCGATGATGACCCTGCCGCGCCCTTTCCGATCCTCGATTCGGACCTTCAGCCCGAGCGCCCGCTGTAGCGACTCCTGCACTTCCCTGACGTTGGGGTCGACTGAATTCTCCTTTTCTTCGCTATTCGATTTCCGGGCGCCGGGATCGAGCGCCTTCTGAACGTAACTCTCTGTCTGCCGGACGGACATCGCCAATGCTGTTACCTTTTGGGCGGCCTTCAAAATTGTTTGCGGATCCTCAAGCGGTAACAGCGCGCGAGCATGGCCAAAGCTCAGAATTCCCTCCTCAACCTTGGCTTGCACTTCCACAGGCAACTTCAGAAGACGGAGAAAATTCCCGACAGAGGCCCGATCCTTGCCAGTTCGTTTCGCCATCTGTTCCTGAGTGAGCTGAAAATCCTGGGCGAGCCGCTGGTAAGCGCGCGCTTGCTCCATTGGGTTCAGATCGGTCCGCTGCAGGTTCTCGACGATGGTCATCTCCATCGCCTGCTCGTCGGAGACCTGGCGGACGATTGCCGGAACCGTCTCCTTACCCGCCCGTTTCGACGCAAGCCAGCGCCGTTCGCCGGCGATTAGCTGAAAGCCGCCATGCGGCAGGGGTCGGACGACAATCGGCTGTACGACGCCGGTGGTGGCGATCGAAGCTGCCAGTTCTGCCAGTTGTACTTCATCGAAGCGAGTGCGCGTCTGGAAAGGACTCCGCTCTATTTCACCCAAGGGAATCTCACGCGGCCTGCCCGATTCGCTGGTCTCGGCTGATCCAGTCTCCGCAGCCACATGAACTGTTGGCAATAGCGATTCGAGTCCCTTACCCAATGCCCGCCTTTTTGGAGCTTCAGTAACTGTCTGCATTTCCATCCTCAATCCTGGTTCTAAGAATCAGCCTCAAAACGTTCCACGTGGAACATTGGCTGGTTCGCGCATTCTGGCCTGCGTGGGATCCCACCGACCGCCACATCGACCCGACCCGGAGCTTCGTGGCCCGCCCTGACTCGGCGAGTTTCATCCATATGGCCAGAACCGTACCCTGACTTCCGGTTGTGCGCTGGCTGTTGCAGTATTCCGCTCCCTGGCGGCAGGACTTTCAATGCCGTTTCTGGACAATAGCTCATCTGCCAGCTCCCGGTAGCTCTCCGACCCGCGCGAACGGGGATCGTACAGCAGAACTGGCTTCCCGTAGCTCGGCGCCTCGGCTAGCCGCACGTTCCTCGGGATGAACGTCTTCAAAAGTTTGTCCTTAAAGAACTGCCGCAGATTCTCTGCCACCTGCTGGGCCAGATTGGTGCGGTCGTCATACATCGTGAGCAGCACCCCCTCGATCTCAAGGCCGGGGTTGAATGCTCCCCTCACCCGTTCCAGTGTGTGCATCAGCTCGCTCAGGCCCTCCAGGGCGAAATACTCCGCCTGCATCGGAACGAGAAGCCGATCCGCGGCCACCAATGCATTAAGTGTCAGCAAATCCAAGGCGGGCGGGCAATCGAGGACGATGAAATCATACCGTTCCCGGACCTTATTCAGGGCCTCGCGCAGCCGGTAGGCCCGCCGGTCCATCTGGATCAGCTCCACGTTTGCGCCGCTCAGGTTTTTATTCGAAGGTACGATCTTCAAAGTGTCAATTTCGGTGCGGAGGGTGACCTCATCAATCGTGGATTCGCCCATCAGCACGTCGTAAGAGGAACGACGATCGGCATCGCGCACAATCCCAAAACCGCCACTCGAATTTGCCTGGGGATCACAATCCACCAAAAGGACGTGCAGCCCCTCCAGAGCCAGTGCCGCCGAAAGATTGATAGCGGTAGTTGTCTTGCCTACCCCGCCTTTTTGGTTCACGACGGCGAGCACCTTACCCATGATGGAAGGGTATCGGGAGCGAGCCCGCGCCGCAACGCAAAACGCCTGTGCACAATAGGGCGCGAATTGTGGAAGGATTTCGAGGCAAGCGTCGTGCGTCGACTGTAAAGCTATTTTTTCCTTATGGATGCGGAGTTGCGCGAAGTGCTACCGAAGTGTTGGCGAAGTAGAGGCCCACGTGGAAAACCCGACCAATCTAGTCTCATAATTCGGGGTCTCACCGCTGGCAGCAATGAGTTGGCTGTTCCACGTGGAACATTCTGGCGTGATCGTTTTCCGGCTAAAGGATGTCTTCCTGTTCAGCGGTTAGCGTCGCGGCGGACCGCAACCTCGTTCAAGTGGACCCCGAGACTTTGATCACATCCCAGGATGTGGTCGAACAGCCAGTCCTTTAGGTAATTTATGACTTCCAGCGAAGGCGCAGTTGCCGACCCCCCCACGAAACGTGCCCGCATCTCCGTGATCCACGCTACAAAATCGTCGTGCTCGGACTTATGCTGGATCGATTCGGCATAGCCGGCCCCAAACATTCCTTCTTCGCGGCCGAAGTGGTAGCGCGTGTAGTCAACCAGGCCATCGAGCAGCTTACCCAGCCTCTGCTTGCTGCGACCCTCGCGGATCGCCTCGTAAAGGTCGTTCAGCATATCCAACAGACATTTGTGGTCGCCGTCAATCTCCGCCACTCCCACACTGAGTCTGTCATTCCAAACGATGAACGGCATACGCCCAGCCTCCTGTGCGCCTGGCGTGCGGAATGTAAGGGCTCAGGTGCATCTCCTGACGTTATCGGCTTTCATTGGCAAGACGTGAGTCCCGGCGGGGAAAGGGTGTCCCCCCCTCCGCAACCAGAATCCCATCTTCGCGAATTGGCGCTGGTTAAGTCGGAACCTTGCGGGGAACCATTCGCCATTTCATCTCGTATTACTCAACGCGCGCTACGTTGCCTGCCCCACCGCGCCGCTGATGAACAGGAGAAGAACCCATGGGTAGAACCGTCAGCTGTACCGCCCTCGTCGCTACCTTTCTTTTGGCCCCGATTCCCGCCGCCCACGCCGCTCCGCCCGTCAAGCCGTCGGTCGTCATCGTCTTCAGGGACGGACACCGCCAGAGCATTCCCTTGGCCGACATCGAGCGGCTTGAGTTCCCAGCTGCCGTTCCCCCCGGACTCATCAGTACTCCTGGTCCCTCGCGCGCACGCCTATTGGGCAAATGGGAAGTCGGCGAGGGGAATGGGGACAACTTTTACATCACACTTCTTGACGATGGCACCGCGCGACGGTCCATCGGAGGGGAGCACGGCACATGGGTCTATGCGAACGGAGAGGCGCAGGTCACGTGGGATGATGGTTGGCAGGATTGCATCCGCAAGGTGGGATCCTGGTACAAGAAGTACGCCTATAGCCAGGGCAAGACGTTTGCCGATCAACCCGATAACGTCACCAACGCTCGAAATGTCAGCCAGAATCCTAATGGGGTTGATTGACTGTGGACGACTTAAGCAACCGAAAAGGCGAATAAAAGGCGAAGATTGCGCCCAGCCAGCTGAGGAGCTTAAGGCAGCAGACCAAACACCGCAACGGCGTTTGGCGTTCCTACATACACCTTGCCGTTCACGATCATCGGCGTGATGAACTTGTTGCCGCTGCCAAACTGGTCGCGACCGTTGGCTGCCTGGTTGCTGTTGTAAAGTTCCTGCAGGCTCGTTGCGTCGAAGGCATGCAGTACTGCGGGGGACGAGTTCTCCACCGCCCACACGATCCCATTCGCCGTCCCGCTGGCGCTGACCGCGGGCGTGGTTCCGGGATAAGTAAAAGTGTTCGCACTCTGCACACTCGATGTTGTTGCCAACTTTGCATTCGCAATGGGGAAAGCCTTCAGCGCGTCGCTCACCGCTCCGTAGTACACCGTGTTGTTGAAGTATGCCGGCATCGACCACACGCCACCGATCGCGCCGTCGATTTCCTGATAGAGCGCGGCGTTGGTCTGCGCGTTGAACTTGCCCATTGAGTCGCGATTCACCACATAGATATTCGAATCTTTTCCTGCGCCCACCGCAAGGTGATGAACAGTCCCGGAGGAATCCGTCAGATCCGGCAGCACCAGCGCTCCTCCGGAACCGAGGTCCTGATCCGCATCCGACTCGGCCACCGTGTTGTCGGTCTCGAAGTAATCCGCGACCGCCAGAGCGCCCCCGGTCACCGAAACCTTCAGGAAGCCGTTGCCGAAATCGTGATTCACCGGCATGCTGTTCGCGTCGAGGGTGGTATCGAAGGTCCCGTTCGCATCCAGAAAATAAATGTTTCCGCTCGCATCTGCGGCCAGCCCCGCCCCGGACATCCAGATCGACCCCTCGCTCCCGTTCGGCGTGAGGTTGAGCACGCTGGTTTGCGCCAGGGTTGATTCGCTGTAAGCCATGAGCCAGCCGGTGTAGGGGCCTTGATCGCAGTGCGAGGTCCATCCAAGATAGATCGTCCCGTTCATCAGCAACAAACCGGCCCGCTCCGCGTACTGGCTGGGATCGAAGACCACATTGCCGCCGGAGCTGTTTGCGCCCGTGCCCGGATACGTTGCTTTGATCTCGGCCGGACTGCCCGCGAGCTCCGCGCCGGTCGTTACATCGAGCGCATGCAGGCGCTGGTGATACGCTCCCGCTGCATCGAGCGACATGCCGACCACGAAGATCGTGCCATTGGGTCCGGCTTTTCGATCGATCGCCGGCGTGGATGTAACGCCGATCTCAGGCGTGATTTGCGAGCATCCGTGGTCCCCGCTCGTCGTCTCATTTGCTCCGAGGACGGATGTCTTCCAGATCTGCGTGCCGGAGTCGGCGTCAAATGCGTACACGCTGTCGTGCTCGGTGACCGCATAGACGACGTTTCGCTGCTGGCCGCCAGCCATGAGATTGGAGAGATACAATGGCTGCCCATCGACTCTCCCGTCGACCGGCAAGGTCTGTAGCAGGCCGAACTTCGATGAGGTGACGTTGGTTGTCGTGAGAAAGGTTTCGTTCGGGTTCAGCCCCGTCCGCCCCACGTCATAGTGATAGGTCGTCACATCCATCGCTGGCCCCGTAGCCACCACAGCGTTCACCGTCAGCGCAAGCGATGCCGAATGATTGAGACCAGCCGCGGTTGCCGCCAATTGCACCGTGACCGTGCCGGCAGCTGCCGTCGCTGTCGCCGCAAAGCTCACCGATTGTGGGGTTCCCGGGGTCAGGGTCAACGTGGCCGGCGTCGCGGTCACACCCGACGGCAGTCCATTCACCGCGACCTGAACCGTTCCGGTGAATCCGTTGAGTGCCGTGGCCGTGACTGAGACGGGCTGAGCGCTGCCGCCCGCGGTAAGGGTCAGGGTCGTTGCACTGGCCGCCAGCGAAAAATCCGGCTTTGATCCCGCTTTGCTGTTTGTGCCGCAAGCGGTGGTCCATTGCGCGAATGCCAGAATGCCGAGCCAACTCAGTCCAACCTGCCAGGCGCGACGCATGCAGCAGCCCCCCTCTGCAAGCATAAATCCCACAGTCGATTTCAGCCCTTAATATCCCTGAGGGCATTCGATACGGCGGGAGTAGAGAGTCCCGCAACAAGCGCGTCGATCGTCCGCGCACAGAAAAACTCCCCGCGTGAGCAACAGAACCGCGTCGTCGAGGGGGTCAAACAGCGCCCGCTTTTCGATAGCCAACGCTTCGTGGAGGCCGTAGGCGGCTTCTATCGCCGGAAGGGCTTTCTTCAGCCATGGCTCATTGTCCGCCCCGGCGGTCCTGTGTGTCACGTACAGTATCGCTTTTATATGCCGACATCCTGACGGAGGAGCGCGGGCTGTGGCTCGTTGAGCCAGGGGCTTAATACCGCACAGCGCTCATTCTTAGCCGAACTATGCTGACGCGAATCCCTGCCGATAAGGAAATCGTCCGGAGCCGTTGACTCCGGATTGGGGAGCGCCAGGTGCTGAAGCGCTCAAAGAGGGGAGTGTGCCGAAGAATGGCTGACTTGCGTGGCGGGGCGGGAGACGCAGCATGACAATCGCAGAACCGCCGGCCGTGTCATCCCCCCTGAATGAGTTCGAAGGTGAGCTGCGAGCGGTTCTGGCCGATTCCGAACAGGAGATTGGGGCGCTGGTTCGGGACTTTGAAGGTCTGGCGGCCGAAACCAGCCTCATAGTCGACGCCGCGGGGATCATCGTCGGCTTCGCGGAGAGTGAGCGCATATCGTCGGTCCTGCCGAGATTGCAATTGCTGGGTTCAGCGGCAAAGAATTTCATTCGGGACCGCCTTGCGGCCACGGCCGGGATTCTGGAGACGGTGACCGCCGAGGCGGCGCTGCTCGAAAAGCTGGCGCAACTGACGCGCGGTCAGCGCGCCATCGTACGCGAGACCGACATGCTGCGCGTGCTCACCAATATCGAGGTGGCGCGGCTGGGCGATGTGGGTACCGGCTTCCAGTACCTCGCGCACGAGCTGGACGACTTTTCGCGTGCCGTGGCGCTCAGCACCAACGAACTGACAACGAAGACGGAGGAGCGCAGGAAGGCGGTCGAGGCGACGAAGCACACCCTCAAGGTCGAGCTGCCGCAGATGCGGGTGGATCTGGCGCGGATTCGAGAGAGCCTCGATACCGATATGGGCATGGTGGAGGGGATGATCGGACAGCTGCGTCAGACGCCCCTCCGCTTCAGGGCCTGCGCCGAGCAGATCGCCAGCGAAGTTGCCGGAGTGGTCGCCGCGGTCCAGGCGCATGACATCACCCGCCAGCAGATCGAGCACGTCTGCGAGGCGCTGGCCGCGATGGCCGTCCAGCCCACGGGTCAGGAGGCCGGGACGAGCCTCGACCGGGTGGCGGAAATGCAGGCCGGGCTGACCATTCAGAGTTACCAGTTGAGGAATGCGCAGGAGACGGTGCGGGGATGGGTGACTCAGATCGGAACATGCCTTGCGGGCATTGCGCGCATCGCCTCGTCGGAGATTCTGGAACTGGCGCCGTTGGTGCTCGGACAGGAGAAAGCACTTTCCGTGCAGGTTGCGCGCATTGAAACGCTCGAGCGGGAATGCGAAGCCGGCAATGCCAGAGTGCAGGCGTCGTTCGCCGGAATCGCCGGCCTGATGGAGCTGGTGGGCGAGCATCTGGCACGATCGAAGTCAGTGCGGGACCGTCTGCAGCTTCTGATGTTCAACTCCACCATCGAAGCCAGCCACCTGGGTACGCAGGCCGACGGGATTCTGGAGATTTCAACTGCTGTTAAGCGCATTTCCGCCGCCTGGGGAGAGATCACCGCACAATCCGAAGCAGCCGCAAAGGAGATCCGGACGCTGGTGGAGGCGAGCGGGGAGTCCCTCGAAGCTTTCTCCGATGGGAGTAATGAGGCTCTTCGGGACGCGCGGTCTCAGACGCATGCCGGGCTCGGTATCCTGCGCGATGCGGCCGAGTGCACGGATCGAAAGGGACGGGCAATTCAGATATCCACTCAGGTGTTACAGCAGAAAATTGCCGTGATCGGTGCCGCCGCCCAACGACTCGAGTCCTGCTTCGCGCGGCTCGCGCCGACGGTCGCTGGGATCGAATCGGCAAAGCTGCAGATGGCTCCGAAGAGCCCATCGGCCAGCGGATGGTGCGACACCGAAGCGATGAAAGAACGATATGGTTCGAACTACACCACGGAGATGGAGCGCGTGGTTCTGCGGGCGGCCCTGGCAGGAGGACCATTGCCGATCGTCCAGCAGAATTTTGCCGGCAACAGCGTCGAGCTTTTCTGACCTGCGCCCGGAGGAGGCTAAGGCGGGTGCGCGCGCCGGGGGAAACGTTGGGTGAAGGGGACCACCGGCCCACTCCGAAACGCGGAAGTCATTTCGGGAAAAAGCCGCACGCCTGGCTTTTGACTCTGTAGAAATGCCTGGTTTCTCCGATGAAAGGAATATAGGGTCGCAAATGAAGCAAGTGCTGACAGTGGACGATTCGGCGAGTGTGCGGCAAATGGTCGGCTTCACGCTGCGCAAGGCGGGCTATGAGGTGGTCGAGGCGGCCGATGGGCGTCAGGGCCTTGAAAGAGCGCGCATAGGGAAGTTCGACCTCATCGTTTCGGATCTGAATATGCCGAATATGGACGGAATTCAGATGATCGCGGGGGTGCGCCAGCTGCCGGGATATTCGTTTACGCCGATCCTGATGCTGACCACGGAATCGCAGCCGGAAAAGAAGGACGCCGGCCGCAAGGCGGGGGCGACCGGCTGGATCGTCAAGCCGTTTCAGGCCGAACAACTGATCGCAGTGGTACAGAAGCTGGTTCGATAAGCCCCTTTGGATCGAAAACCCGAATCGTGGAAGTGGAGGAAAGAGCAACCGTGCCAGTCACATTTGATCGAAACGAAACGCCCGCGGTCATCCGTCTCGAGGGAGCCATCGACATCGGCTGCGCGGCCGACCTGAAGGCGGTTCTGCTGGAGGCGCTGGCCTCGGGAGGGGCGGCGCGCATTTCCGTCGAGAGCGCGACAGGGATGGACGTCACGGCGGTGCAACTGCTGTGGGCGGCCGAATGCGAGGCCAGGGTTTCCGGGATGGTGTTGGCTCTCGAGGGGCCGATTCCGGAGGCATTGCGGGCGACACTGGAGGAGGCCGGATTCGAGCGATTTCCTCTCGCCCGCGATGCGGAACACGCCAGCGAGGTGCGGGAATGACCAGCGACGCCGGCGGCGATCAATTCCGGCTCGCCTTCCGCGAAGAGGCTCGCGAACTTCTTCTGGAACTCGAATCGAATCTGCTCGAGATGAACGAGCGCCCGGAAGACGGCGGCCTTGTGGGGCATGTGTTTCGTGCGCTGCACACCATCAAGGGCTCAGGCGCCATGTTCGGCTTCGAGGACCTGGCCGGCTTCACCCACAACCTCGAAAGCGCTTTCGACGAGGTGCGTAAAGGCCGCCTGCCGGTGACGCCGGAGCTGGTGGATCTCACTCTCTCCGCGCTCGATCAGATCCGGACGATGGTCGAGGAGGACCCCGGCGGGACAGCCGCCGATCCGGCCGTCTCAGGCGAAATTCTGACCCGGTTGCGCGCGCTGAGGAGAATGGCCGGCAGCGCATCCGGAAACGACGGACAAGCGGGGAGTACCCCGGAAGCGAGCAGGACCGGCGCGGCATCGGCGGTCGCGCCTGTCGTTGAGCCCTGGAACGAATCCGGCCTCTGGTCATCCCAGGCCGTCCCAGGGAGCGAGGCGGAGCGGTCATGGCGAATTCAATTCGCTCCGGGCCCCGATATGATGCGCAACGGCGCCGATCCGCTGTTGCTGCTGCGCGAGCTGCGCGGGTTGGGTCAGCTGATGGTCGATGCGTCGACGGCGGGGATTCCGCCGCTCCAGGATCTGGAGCCCGGGCGCTGCTACATCAGCTGGACGATGGTGCTGAGGACCCCGGCTGGCGCAAATGCGGGCGAGGACGCGATTCGGGACGTTTTCATTTTTGTCGAGGACAGTTGCGAGCTTGCTATTGAACCCGCCCCGGCTGAACCGGTCGCCGGCGCTCCTGTGGCAGAGGGTAAACCGCTGGTTGAGGATACGGCGGCGAATGCGGCATGCGAAGTCGCGTGCGCGGCGGACCAGGAGGCGCGAGGACTCGAAGAGAAGCGCCGCATCCCCGCACGGCGTTCCACCGACCAGCCGGACAACGCCAGCAGCTTGCGGGTACCCTCGGCGAGGCTCGATCAGCTGGTCGATCTGGTGGGAGAGCTGGTGACAGTGCAGGCGCGGCTGAGCGAGTTCGCGACGCGGTCCCAGGAAAACGAGGTCCAGGCCGTCGCCGAAGAGATTGAGCGGCTCACCTCGGCGCTGCGGGAGAACTCGATGACCCTGCGCATGCTGCCGGTTCGGGCTACATTCGAACGCTTCCGGCGGCTGGTGCACGATCTGGCCCGCGATCTCGGCAAGAACGTCGAGCTCACCATCGAGGGCGCGGAGACCGAGCTCGATAAGACGGTCATCGACCAGCTGGGCGATCCTCTGATGCATTTGATCCGGAACAGCATGGATCACGGTATCGAATCTCCAGAGCGCCGCCGGGGCGTGGGAAAGCGGACGGCAGCCACCATCCATCTCTCCGCGAAGCATTCAGGCGCCAGCGTACTCATCGCGGTTTCAGACGACGGCGCCGGTATCGACGCGGAGGCCGTTCGCGTGCGCGCCATCGAGCGAGGGCTTACCAGCGCCGAGGCCCAGCTGACCGACGCGGAGGTTTTTTCGTTCATCTTCCAGCCAGGCTTTTCCACCGCTCAAAAGGTGACCGACCTCTCGGGCCGCGGGGTCGGCATGGACGTCGTCCGCCAGCGGGTCGAGAGCCTGCGCGGCTCCATCGACGTGTCCAGTCAGCCGGGCCGGGGCACCACGGTAACTCTGCGCCTGCCGCTCACCCTTGCCATCATCGACGGTCTGCTGGTGAAGGTCGGCGAGGCATTCTTCGTCCTGCCCCTGGCCTCGACCCTCGAATGCATCGAGCTGACCCGCCAGGAAGTCGAGCAGGCGAACGGGAAGCAGGTCGCATACCTGCGCGGAGAGATCGTCCCGTATATCCGTTTGCGTCAGTACTTCAGGGTCGGAACGCCGCAGCCGGAGCGCGAACAAATCATGGTGGTCGAGTGCGAGGAGGGGCGTTGCGGGCTGGTCGTGGATCAGGTGCTCGGAGATTGCCAGACGGTGATCCGAAATCTCGGGCGGCTCTACCGCCACGTGCAGGTCGTCTCCGGCGCAACCATTCTCGGCAATGGCGCGGTTGCTTTGATCCTCGATCCGCAGCGGCTGGTGCAGGAGGCCGTGCGGGCGAAGACACACTCGGGCCGCCCGCGTTCCCCGGGGCCGGCCATCGAGAACGGCCATCCACCGGATGGCGCCCGGAAAAGTTTCCTGACAAATGGTGTCGGCGCTGGAGCAACGGCCAGCGCCACTCAATAACGCGCTCAGCGCAAGAGAGAAAGGGCACAGGACATGCCGATAACAGGGATCAGCGAGGGCCGGAAAAGCAACGGCCACAAGGCGAATGGACATGGATTTCCGGCGAACCGCCACGGCGCGACGGAGCAGGCGACGGACGAGGTGCTTCTCGTTTCGCAGGAGATTCTGCGATTAGTGGAAGCATCGAAGGAGGGCCGGCTTTCCGAACGAGGCCAGGCGAATCAGTTTACCGGGATGTATCGCACCATGGTCGAGGGCATCAACGAGATGCTCGATGCCATCCTGCTGCCCATCGGCGAGGGTAATCGCATCCTCGCCCAGATCTCCTCCGGCAAAATCGACGAGCTGATCGCCCAGACCTACAAAGGCGACCACGAGAAGATGAAAGTCGCCGTCAACAACGTCGCCACCGTAACCCAATCCCTGCAGAAGGAAATGGCCCGGCTGATCGAAGCATCGAAGGAGGGCCAGCTCTCCGAGCGCGGCAAGCCCGACCAGTTCCAGGGCGCTTATGCCGAGATCGTGCGCGGCGTCAACGCCATGCTCGATGCCATCCTGCTGCCCATCGGCGAGGGCAATCGCATCCTCGCCCAGATCTCCTCCGGCAAAATCGACGAGCTGATCGCCCAGACCTACAAAGGCGACCACGAGAAGATGAAACAGGCGGTCAACAACGTTGGCATCGTGGTGCAGGGGCTGCATAAGGAACTGGATCGGCTGATCGAGGCTTCGAAGGCCGGCCAGCTCTCGGAACGCGGCCGCGCGGAGCAGTTCCACGGCGCCTATGGCGAAATTGTGCGCGGCGTCAACGCCATGCTCGATGCGGTGATCGCCCCGCTGAACGTATCGGCCAGGTACGTCGAAAAGATCTCGAAGGGGGACATTCCTGAGGAGATCGTCGATACGTACAACGGGGACTTCAACAAGATCAAAAACAACCTGAATACTCTGATCGACGCGATGAATGAGATCACGGCGGCGGCGGAACAAATCGCCAATGGCAACCTGACCGTCGTTCTGAAGGAGCGCTCCCCTGAGGACAAGCTGATGCAGGCTCTGGCGGCCATGGTGCTGGGGCTGACTCAGACCGTCTCTGAAATACGCACCATCGCCGGTGAAGTGGCCTCGGCCAGCCAGTCGATCTCGACCGCCTCGGTGCAGGTCTCAAAGGGCGCCAGCGCTCAGGCTGCCGCCGCCGAAGAAGCCTCCTCCTCCATGGAAGAGATGGTCTCCAACATCAAACAAAACGCCGACAATGCACAGCAAACCGACAAAATTGCCAACAAGAGCGCCCGCGACGCTCAGGAGAGCGGCAAGAGCGTCATCGAGGCAGTCGCCGCGATGAAGGAGATCGCCAACAAGATCTCGATCATCGAGGAGATTGCGCGGC
>CAZSWI010000059.1:319-17250 GCA_964610635.1 uncultured Acidobacterium sp. | reverse complement strand
CTGGATTGGCGGCAACGAGAATCCAGACATCTTCCGCTACGCCTTGTCGAGCGCGAGCTTCCCGCCGCACGGCGCCAATCGCGGCTATTACTCAAACCCGGAGATGGACCGACTCATCGCCGATGCGACCACCACCACTGACCGCCAGCAGCAAATCGCCGACTACACCAGCATCCAGCAACTCGCCGCCCGCGACCTGCCCTCCCTCAACCTCTGGTATCTCGATTCCGTCATCGTCCACAACCGCCGCCTCGGCGACATTCACCCCAACCCTTCCGGCACCTTCGACTTCCTCCGAACCGCGACCCTGCAGCCGTAAAAATCTGTGCAGAAGATGAGGTGGGAGAATGTGTCAGCGCAGGACGGGCACTTCAGATGTTGCAGCTGGAGAGGGGACTTAGGCAGCGCCGTCGATGGGAGAGGATGGAGAGGCGAGGCCATCCGTTGGAACTCGCTTTGAACGCCCTGGTTTGGTTCGGAAGCTACTGCTTTGTAAGGCTGGCCCATGTGCTTGTTTTTAGACTTGGCTGGATCCACTCTCCAGGTAAGACTTCCTGGGAGGATGTGCTTATTTGGACGGCCACAGGGATCGTTTTTGGCCAGATGGATTGGCAGCATTTGAGGCGGAAGTTTAGTGATCCACGGCCGGAATAAGACTGGACGACCAAATAGGACTTCCTCCGCTGCAGCGCTCGATTCAGCGAGTCTAAACTCCAAACTCTAATCCCTCAACTCTCTCCGTTACTCTGTCCCTATGTCCCTCACCCTCCCACCCGGCCCCTTCCGCGCCTACCTCTTCGACATGGACGGCACCATCGCCGACTCCATGCCCCTCCACTACATCGCCTGGAAGCAGGCCCTCGCCGAATACGGCTGCCCCCTCTTCCCCGAGCCGCTCTTCTACTCCTGGGGAGGTATGCCCGTCCGCGAAATCGTCGCCACCCTCAACCAGCGCCATTCGCTCAATATGCCGATCGAAGAAGTCGCCCACCGCAAAGAAGGCCTCTACTACGAGCTGCTGCCGAAACTCACCGCCGTCCCCGAAGTCCTCGAGCAGATCGAAGCCGCCCACCAGCGCATCCCCTTCGCCGTCGTCTCCGGAAGCACCCGCGAATCCGTCACGAAATCCCTTGAGATCCTCGGCCTGCTCCATAAATTCGACGTCCTCGTCTGCGCAGGCGACTACAAAAACGCCAAGCCCGCCCCCGAGCCTTTCCTCCTCGCCGCCCAAAAACTCAACGTCCCGCCGGAATCCTGCCTCGTCTTCGAAGACACCGAGATGGGCATCCAGGCCGCAACCGCCGCAGGTATGGCTTCGGTCCGCGTCCTCCAACCGTGGCAGCGCAACTTGACACTACCCGCACTGTAAACCGGGCTCGGCTTTGTCACAGCAGCCGCGTCGCCTCTCCTTGCTCTCGAATCCGCGCCACTGCTTTCTTATCGAACGAGACAAACGTCTCGCCACCCAGCCAGCGCCCCTCCCACGCGATCACGCCATCCGCGAAATCGCCGCCGGCCTTCAGGACCGCCAGCCCCGCCTCGGCGGCGAGTCGATTGACAACAACATTCTCAGCGTTCATCAGCGATTCGACCGCCGAGGCAATCTCCTGCCGCCGGAGGTCATACACCGTGCGCAGCACCCATACCAATTCGCACAAGGTGACCAGCGGAAGGGCAATCAGCTCTGCGCTAAGCAGCAGCCTTGATGCGGCGGCGGCTTGACTTCGGTCGTCTGCCACGACCGCGCGCACCAGGATATTTGTGTCCACCGTGGCCTTCATCGAAGGCCCGCCCAGCCTCGCGCAGCAGCCTCATTGATCTCTTCGATTGTTGCGGCCTTCCTGCTGCGCCCCTTTAGACGGCCGATGAAGTCCTTCATGCTGCCCTTCGGCCGCGCTGCTTCCAGCACTCCCCGCCCGTTCGGCAGCAGGCTCAGCTCAATCTTTTCTCCGGGGCGAATGCCCAGATGCTGCAGCACTTCCTTCCGAAAGGTCACCTGACCCCGTTCCGTCACTTTCAGTGTGGCCATGGACATCCCCTCATATTGAGTGTAATGCAGGTTTGCATTACAGGCCAGAATCCAGTCAGCGTCTCCGGTGATGAATATATCCGCCGACTGAACTCGTCCGGCGAACTGAGCTCAGGAGGGAGATTTTCGAGAGAAGGGGCAGGAGCCAACAAAAGTCTCGGCCTACAAGCCACGAGGCTTAATCGTCATCGTCCTTCTTCAGCCCATGCGGATGCGTCAGCATCCACGGTACCGGCTTGTCGCCCATTGCATCCTTCCACAGGATGGCGTTGAGCTTCACCGGATCGGCCCGATCCTCATGCCGGAAGTCCATCCTGCTCGATTGCTTCGCGCCCTCCGCCTTGGGCGCGTTGGCGGTGTAGATCAGCCCGTTATCGCGGTTGCGATAATCTGCGCTGAACGGAGGCTGATCTCCCGCCCCGCTAAACTCCGGCGCCATCAGCGGGGCGAATGCATCGTTGTTGTTCATCGGCGGCGCGCCCAGCAGCGTCAGCATGGTGTGCACGGTGCTGACCGTCGTATAAAAGGTGTGGTCCACAAAAGGCGTCGCGTTGTGCGGCGCATACTTGCTGACCACCAGCGAAATCGACCGGTGCGCGTCAACATGGTCCGCCCCGTCCTGCGCGTCATCCTCGAGAATGAAGAACGCCGTCGAGTCCCAGTAAGGACTGTGCGAGACCGCATCGACAGCCCGCCCCACCGCCAGATCGTTATCGGCGACCGAAGCCTTCGGAGTCGGTGAACCGGGCCGCGTTCCCGCTGTGTGGTCGTTCGGCAGCCGCAGCATCACAAACGCCGGCATCGTGTCATTGCCCTGCTTCAGCTCATCGACCCAGCGATTGAAGTGAACCAGAAATTCGTTCACCCGCAGCTGATCCGGAAAACTCAGGTTAAAGTCGGGATACGCGGGGTCGAAATGACCCGTCAGCTCCGGCTTGGTGGCGGTGTTCTTGTAGATCAGCGGGATCGGCCACGGCCAGGGGCTCGTGCCGCCACCATAATTCTCCGGGATCGTATCGCCCTTGTTTATAAACGGGTGCTCGCACAGGTGCGTCGGTTCGGGCGTGCCGCTCTGCTGCGGCAATTTCGATGGCGGCGCTTCGCCTGAGTCGTCGCAGAACTCCGTCGAAATAAACTCGCCGAAGTGATAAAGGGACTTGTGACTCCGCGTCAGATCGGTCCACAAATATCCGCTGCCCGGCTCGTTGATATCGGGAATGTGTTCCAGCAGCGGGTAGCCGCCTTCCGTGACGCCCTCGAAATCGTACGGCCGCTCGTGCCCTCGATACGCAACTTGCCAGCTGCGCTCGTTGTAGTCGCTGTCGATGGCCGCATTCGACCACACGTGCCCGTCCCCTGAGACCTCACCCGAATCGTAGAAATTGTCGAGCACCCCGAACTGCAATGCGAGGGCATGCAGGTTCGGCGTGACCTCTTTGCCATACATGGTAAGCGAAGGGTCGCCGTCACCCACGCCCAGATCGCCCAGCAACTGATCGTAGGTGCGATTCTCGCGAATGATGTAGATCACGTGGTGAATCTTGTCGCCGCCGCCCTTGAACTCAATCCGCTTTTGCGCCGCATACATCAGGTTGCTCTCCAGCGTCTGCCGCGTCAGCTCGCGCAGATTGCTTCTCGCTGCGTCCAGCTCGATGGTCGCGAGCGAACCGTGCAGCATGGAGGCGATGTAGGTGTGGGGACGATCCAGCCGCTTCGTCTCGTTGGCCGGCGGTTTCGCAGGCTTCGGCTGCGGCGCAACATTCGGTCCCGTGCCTTCGCCCTTCCCGCTTGCCACGTACAGATGATTGCCCTCGACCCCAATCGCTGTCGGATACCACTCCGTCGGGATAAAGCCTACGGGGATCACGGGCGCATTTGCTCTCGGCGTCGCGTGCAGATCGAAAACCGCGACGGCATCCGAGCCCGAGTTGGCCGCGAAGAGCGTCCCGCCATCATCGGAGACTGCCACAGCGTCCGGCATCGACCCAAAGAACGCCTGCCCTGGAAGCCGCGTATCGTAAAACGCCGCGCTGCGCATCGTCGGGCCGGAGACACGCACCGCCGCCACACCGTCGCGATTCGCCAGCGCCACGTAGAGCGTCTTCCCGTCCGGGCTCAGGGCCATGGCGATCGGGTGCGAACTCGGCGAGGTGTTGTGCAAAGGTGGCAGCAGCGGCAATTGCTGGAGGATCTTCCCGCTCTGCACGTCCATCTCCGCGACCGCCGAGCCATTCCATAGCGCGACCCACGCACGATGGCCGTCGCGGCTGGCAATCACAGCAATCGGATAGTTTGTCGGAATGATCGGTCCCGCGGAAAAATCAAAACGAGTCTCGACCTTGCCCGTCGCCGCGTCGAGCAGAAGCACATCGTCGGAATACTCCTCGGCAGCCAGGAGCTTCTCCGCCCCCTCCGCACCCTTCACCACGGCCAGGCCCGTCGGCGCAGGGATCGCCTTGTTTTCCCCAGGATCCATCTCCCCATGATGCTGCGTTTTGCCGGCGGGCAAATCGCGCAAGGGAACAGCGATTAACCGCTCCGGCGTAAGTGTGTCCGCAACCGCGCCGCCAGGCGTGAATTTGTAAACGCCGATGGCATTACCGGTCTGGCCTTCTTTCCCGCCCTCAGGCGCGCTGATCGAGTCGAAGCTGACGTAGAGATGCGATCCGTCCGCCGAGAATGCAACACCGGAATAGAAGGTCTGCGGAGAAAGACTGTCGGTGCGTGGCTCGGGATAATCCGTCAGCTTGTCGGTCCCGGTATCAAGGATGGCAATCGACTGCTCGTAATTCGACTCAACGGTGCCGTATCCGGCGTTCACGAGTGCCAGATACCGGTGATCCGGCGACCAGGCTGCTGCCATGGGCAGGCTGTTCAGGGGCTGCGGCGATCCAGGCACAGGCCCGATGATTTCCTTGCTGCTGGGCAGATACACGGTCTGCGCACTGCAGTAACTCGCCATGACGCAAAGGGACAATATGCGGGCAGCACACCGGTTCCGGGAACTCATCATTTTCTATCGTCTCCACGATGGTTGAATGCGCTGTGAATAGCACCCAGGATGAGAAAGCGTTGCGGCACCGTGTGCAATATTGCTCGCCTCCGATCCGCCGCCTGGCCACAACCCAATTCGCCTTACAAAAGTGTTACATCACCCCGGTGCTTCCCGCTGCTACGGTTGATCAAGGCGGCGCGATTCGGCGCTTGCAAATCTCGATTCCAAAGAAACGACGTACCTCTCATGGCCACGGAAATACTTACAGAAGAGCAGGCTGAAGTCGAGCAGGATCCTCTCGCCGCTGCGCGCCACACCGCACGCCCCGCTGTCAAATCCCTCCCTCGCGAAAACCCGGTGGGAATGCCAAAGCTGGGCTATAAAGCCCAGGCCGAGAAGGGACCCAACTGGTTCACCACCAGTTTCATGATCCTTTTCCATGCGGGGGCCATCGCCGCGCTCTTCATGTTCACATGGAAAGCGCTCATCTGCTTCCTGGTGCTCTGGGTCCTGGCGACGAACGTCGGTATCGGCATGTGTTACCACCGCCTGCTCACTCATCGCGGCTATCACGTCCCCAGGTGGGTGGAATACGTAATGGCGGTTTGCGGAACCATGGCGCTCGAGGGCGGTCCTATCTTCTGGGTGTCGCTCCATCGCGTCCATCACCAGCTTTCCGACCATGAGGGCGACCCCCACACGCCCCACGAAGGCGGATGGTGGGCGCATGTGGGCTGGATCATTATCGGAGATTCGCTGAACTCGGAAACAGACAAGCTCGCGCGCTACGTTCCCGACCTCACCCGCGACAGATTCTATAGCTGGCTCAGCAAATACCACTGGGTTCCGCTCGCGATAGCCGCTGTCGCCCTCTACTTCATCGGCGGATGGCCCTGCGTGATGTGGGGCATCTTCCTGCGCACCACTCTCGGACTGCACGCTACCTGGCTGGTCAACTCCGCAACCCACATGTGGGGATCGCGCCGCTTCCAGACGCGCGACGACTCCCGCAACAACTGGTGGGTCGCCCTCATCACCGGCGGAGAAGGCTGGCACAACAACCATCATGCTCATCCGGTTTCCGCGCGGCACGGCCTCAGGTGGTATGAAGTCGATGTCAACTACTGGGGCATCTGGCTGCTGAAAAAAGTCGGACTCGCCCGCGAGATCAAAGTTGCCCAGTACGACATCCACAATCCACGCCCCGCCGGAGCAGCCTAGCCCCGGCCCTCACCGCAGGCGCTCCCCGAACCTGCGCTCCCCGAACCTGCGAAAATAGAAGCGCCCGCGCGGTCAACCCGTGACGGGCGCTTTCGATTGGAGCGCAACTCAGCCATGATGCGCCTGAGCGGACGAAGACGGAACGTGGTGCTCTTCACCTTGCTCGGCGTCTGCCTCATCGGCGTGGCCGTCACCCTCAACGTCGGCTGGATTGTGCTCAACTGGCGCCGCATCGTCCCCATGGCGCTGGGCATCCCCTTCTTCGCGCTGCTCATCGTCGGCGTCGCCCTCAATACCATCTTCCTGGTGCGCGAGGTGCGCCGCAACGAGCGTCACGACGCCTTCCTCAGCGCCGTAACCCACGAGCTGAAGACGCCCATCGCTTCGATCCACCTCTACCTTGAGACGCTGCAGTTTCGGCAGCTCGACGACGCGCAACGCAACGAGTTCTACACGCGCATGCTTGCCGACAGCGATCGTCTCCTCGCTACCGTCGAGCAGGTTCTCAAGGCCGGTGAAGTCGGCCAGCGCGCGCGTTCCAGCGTGCGTGTTGCCGTCGACATGCGCGAACTGGTGGCCGATTGCATCCGCGATACGTTGGCGGGCCATGGCCTCGAGGAAAAAGCGATCGCCCTGACCGTCAAGCCAAGCTCTCTTCCCATGCTGGTGCGCGGCGACCCCGAAGAATTGCAGACCGCGCTGCTGAACGTACTCGGCAACGCGGTCAAGTATTCGCTGAACGGCGTTCAGGTCGGCGTGGCTCTCAGCGTGGAACACGACGCATGGGTGCGCGTCAGCGTCACCGATCAGGGCATCGGCATCCCCGCCCCGCATCTCAAGAGAATCTTTCGCCGCTTCTATCGCGTTCCTAATCGCAACGTTCTCCGCACCAAAGGCACTGGCCTTGGACTCTACCTGGTGCGTACGATCGCGCGGCAGCATGGTGGCGACGCCACCGCCCAGAGCGCCGGCGAAGGCCATGGAGCAACCGTCAGTCTGCAGCTTCCCCGCATTTTGACCCCCGTCGCCGAAAAGGAGTGAAACGTGGCGCGCATTTTAATCGTCGAAGATGAAAGCAACCTCGCGCAGGGACTGCTCTTTAACCTCAAAGCCGAGGGCCATCTGGTCAGTGTGGCAGGCGATGGCGAGACCGCCCTTGAGACTTTGCGGCGCGAGCCTTTCGACGCGGTGGTTCTGGATGTGATGCTCCCGGGCAAAAACGGTTTTGAAGTCGCCGCTGCTCTCCGCGCCGCCGGGAATTACGTCCCCGTGCTGATGCTGACCGCGCGCGCCCGGCCGGATGATGTCGTCGGGGGTTTCGCTGCCGGCGCCGACGATTATCTGCCCAAACCTTTCGACCTTTCCGTCCTTCTGGCTCGCCTCAACGCGCTCCTGCGGCGCATGAGTTGGCCCCGCGAGACGAGTAAAACTGAAGCCGCAACCGGGGATCTCCCCGCTTATTCATTTGCCGGGCACCGTATCGACTTCGACGCGCTGGAACTGCACACTCCCGAACGCACCATTCGCCTTACCCTCATGGAAGCCGATCTCCTCCGTTTCCTTACGCGCAACCGGGAGCGGATCGTCTCCCGCAAAGAGCTCCTCGAGCAGGTGTGGCACGTCCGTGAAGACACCGACACGCGCGCCATCGACAATTTCATCGTTCGGCTGCGGCGCTACCTCGAGGAGGACCCCGCATCCCCAAAGTATCTGCAGACCGTGCGCGGCGTCGGCTATCGCTTTATGCCGAACCCCGAGTAGCGGGCCATTGAGTCCCCGGCGTGGTTGCGGCATCTGGTAAGAGGGGGGAACAATTATGCGGGAAGTGACGCTTCGCATCGAAAACATGCACTGCGGGGCGTGTGTGCGCCGTGTAACCCAGGCGCTTCAGAAGCTGGACGGAGTCGAGGTCGGGGAAGTCCGCATTGGCGCTGCCCGCGTGCAGGCGGCCGGCATGGTGCGCGAAAGCGCGCTCGTGAACGCCGTCGAAAAGGCCGGGTATCCGGCCCTTGTCGAAGGAAGGTCGATTATTAACGAAGGTCGGTTGAAAGTGGAGCAGGATGCCTGCGATTGAGATAGAGAAGACCGGGAAACCGGCAGACTCTTCGAAGAATGAACTCCGCACTGTCACTCTCCCCGTGACCGGCATGACCTGCGCGGCTTGCCAGATTCACGTCGAACAAGCACTGCGATCCACTGCCGGAGTCCGCGAAGCCTCGGTCAATCTCCTCACTAATTCGGCCCGCGTTAGCTTTGATCCAGCCTTCTCGACGCCGGCAGACCTGATCGCTTCCGTGCGCGAAGCCGGCTACGATGCCGCGCTCCCGTTGGATTCAACCCCACCCGGTGACACGGCAGCCGATCAGACCGCCGGCGACGAAGGACGGCTGCGCGCCAGGGCCCTGTTCACCCTGGCTGGAGGCGGTCTCGTCCTTTTGCTCATGAACGCGCAGCATTGGCTTGCCCCTGCCGCTCCTGTGCTCTTTGGAGTTTCGCCGCGCACGCTGCAGTATGCGATGCTCGCCATCACTGTGGCGGGCATGTACTGGGGCGGCGGCATCATCTATCGCCAGGCATGGTCCGCCGCAATTCACCGCAGCACCAACATGAACACCCTGGTCGCGCTGGGGACGGGCGCGGCGCTCGCTTATTCAATTGCGGCCACAACCATGCCGGGCGTCTTCCGCCGCCACGGACTGCACCCCGACGTCTATTACGACGCCGTCCTGCTGATCCTCGGCTTTCTTCTGATCGGCCGCTGGCTCGATGCGCGTGCCAAACGCCGCACCCTCGACGCCCTGCACGAATTCATGAAGCTCCAGCCGCAATCGGCGCGATTATTACGTGACGGGCGCGAAATCGATGTCCCCCTCGCCCAGGTCGTCGCCGGAGACATCGTTGTGCTCCGCCCCGGCGAGCGCGTTCCGGTTGATGGCGTCGTCCTTGCCGGTATTACATCCATCGACGAGTCATTGATCACCGGTGAATCGCTCCCCGTGGCAAGAAAGCCCGGCGACCGCGTCATAGGAGGCTCGCTGAATTTCGATGGGGCACTCGAATACCGCGCGACCTCCATCGGCACGGACTCTGTGCTGGGACAGATGATGCGCCTGGTCGAAGAAGCGCAATCCTCGCGCGCTCCCATGCAGCAGCTGGCCGACCGCGTCAGCGCGGTCTTCGTTCCTGTGGTTCTGGCACTGGCGCTCATCACGTTTCTCGTCTGGATATTCGCGGGCGGTGGCTCGGGACGCGCCTTTGCCGTAGCTGTCGCGGTTTTGGTCATCGCCTGTCCCTGCGCCATGGGCCTTGCCGTCCCCGCCGCGCTCACCGTCGCTGTCGGACGCGGCGCACAGCTCGGCATCCTCTTCAAAGGCGGCGAAAGCCTCGAGCGCCTCGCGCGTATCGACATGCTCGTGCTCGACAAAACCGGCACGCTGACCGAAGGCCAGCCCGAAGTGACCGCCATCCACGCCGCCTCGGGATCCACTGAAAGCGAAGTTCTGTCCCTGGCCGCAGCGCTGGAGCGGCGATCCGAGCATCCGCTCGCCCGCGCGATTCTCAGCGCCGCGGACAACCGCGGCATCGGCGCGGCCTCCGCCGAAGAGGTTCAAGCCGTCCCCGGTAAGGGCATTCGCGGCCTTGTGAACGGCAGGAGCGTTGCAGCCGGCAACGCGGCGCTCATGCACGAAATCGGCGTGGCGATTCCCGAAGACCCCACAGCCGAATCCGGAACCACCCGCATGTACCTCGCGCAGAATGGTGCTCTCCTCGGAGTGATCGAAGCCCGCGACACCCTGCGCAAATCTGCGGCGCAGACCATCGCAGGGCTCCGGCGCCTCGGCATTAGAACCGCCATGCTCACCGGCGACACCCCAGCCACGGCCGAGGCCATCGCGCAGGCCGCCGGCATTGACCGGGTCTGGGCCGGCCTGCTCCCCAATCAGAAGCTCGACAAAATTCGCGAGCTGCAGCAACAGGGTCACCGCGTAGGCATGGCAGGCGATGGCATCAACGACGCGGCCGCCATCTCCCGGGCCGATGCAGGCCTTGCCATGGGCACCGGCTCAGATCTGGCCCGCGAAGCAGGCGACGCCATTCTGCTGCACGGCGAGCCCCGCCAGATTCTCGATGCCATTCTGCTCGCCCGCCGTGCGCTCCGCGTGATGCGGCAGAACCTCGTTTGGGCCTTCGGCTACAACCTGCTCGGCATCCCCATCGCCGCCGGCGTTCTCTATCCGCGCTTCGGCATTCTGCTCAGCCCGGCCATCGCCAGCGCCGCCATGGCGCTCAGCTCTGTCAGCGTGCTCTCCAACAGTCTCCGCCTGCGCCGCTTTACTCCACGGTAAACTGAAAGCGGAAGCTTAACTGTGCGGATCCTCAACCGATACATCCTGAAGGAAGTCCTGTCCCACGCGGCCATCGGGGGCGCGATCTTCACCTTCGTTCTCTTCATCCGCTACCTGCCCCATCTGCTGGAGATGATCGTCCGCAACAGCGCCTCGCTGGGTTCCATCCTCGAGATCGTCCTCTTCACCCTCCCCGATATGTTCACGGTCACGATCCCGATGGCCGTATTGGTCGGCATTTTGCTGGGACTCAGCCGCCTCGCCTCCGACAGCGAAATCACTGCCATGCGCGCCGCCGGCATCGGCGTGTGGAGCTTCGTCCGCGTCGTCAGCGGGGTTGCCGTCGCCGGATGGGTCATCGGCATGTTCAACACCATGATCCTGGCTCCCTGGTCGGCTGCCTCCATGCGTCACCTTGAAGATTCTCTCGCCAATGCCCAGGCTTCCTATGAAGTCCAGCCGCGCGTCTTCTATGAGGATTTCAGGGATTACGTGCTCTACGTCCAGGATGTGCGCGCCGGCTCCGGCGCGGCCAACTGGCGCGGCATCTTCCTCGCCGACGTGACCGATCCCAACGCGCCGAAGATCACGACCGCCGATCGCGCCACCGTCGTCAACGGTGCCAATCAAACCATCACCATGCGGCTGCGCGACGGCACGGAAATCGGAACCGTCCCCGACAAACCCGACCAGGACACCGTTACCACGTTTTCACAGACAGACCTGCCGCTCGAGGCCGGCTCCCAGGAAGACCTGCGCCTGGGCCGAAGCGATACGCCCATCCTCGCTATGGGCAACCGCGAGCTGCTCGCTCGCGCCCGCGGCCGCAATGGCCAGGCCTGCGAAATCGAGTTCGAGAAGCGGCTCGCCTACCCCGCCGCCTGTCTGGTGCTCATGCTGGTCGGTGTTCCACTCGGCATTTCATCGCGCCGCGGCGGCAAGGGCGCCGGCTTCGTGCTGACCATAGCCCTCGTCTTCATCTACTATTTCCTCTCGTCCACCGGCACTGCCCTCGCGCGGCAACACAAGATTCCCGCATTTCTCGGGGTCTGGCAGGCTAACCTCCTCTTCGCCCTCTGCGGCCTTGTGCTGCTGCGGCAGATGGCCACCGGGGGCGCGGCCCTTTCCGCGCTGACTTCCCTCGGCAACTGGTTTCGGCTCCGCGCGGAAGAATCCGGCGCATCGGCCGGGGCGATCCGCCTTCCCGCACGCAAGCGCGCCACCCGCGGCCGATTCCCCCTCATCCTCGATGAGTACGTGCTGCGTGAGTTTCTCCAGACATTTGTAATGGTGCTCGTTACTTTTGTCATGCTCATGCTGATCTTCACCTTTTTCGAGCTGCTCAGCGACATCATCAGGAACAGGACCCCGCTGGTCACGGTCGGCGAATACCTCGTCAATCTCACCCCCAGCATGATCTACCTCATCACCCCCCTCAGCGTCCTCATCGGCGTGCTGGTGGTCTTCGGCATCATGAACCGTAACAGCGAGCTCACCGCTATGAAGGCAACGGGCATCAGCCTCTACCGCATTACCGTGCCTGTGGTCGCCATCGCCGCCGTGCTTTCCGTCTCGCTTTTCATGTTCGACGAGCTCTATCTTCCGCACGCCAATCGCAGGCAGGAAGCGTTGCGCAACGTCATCAAGGGCAAGCCCGCGGAGACCTTCGAGCATCCCGGCCGCAAATGGATCTTCGGCCAGCAACGGCCCGGCCAGCCCAACCGCATTTTTTATTACGAGTACTTCGATCCCGACATCGATACTTTCGGCAATGTCTCCATCTTCGAGTTCGATACCAGTTCCTTCACCATCGCCAAAAGAATCTTCGCCTCCACGGCTCACTGGGAACCCAACCTCGGCACATGGGTCTTCGAAGACGGCTGGGTGCGAACCTTCGACGGCCCCGGCGCCAGTACCTATGCGGCTTTTCCTGTGAGTACCTTCCCCGAGATCTCCGAGCAGCCACCGTATTTCAAAAAGGAAGTACGACAGTCTTCGGAGATGAACTTCGGCGAACTCGCCGGCTATATCCACGACCTGCGCCAAAGCGGATTCAACACTGTTCCCCTGCGCGTGCAGCTCAATCACAAAATCGCCTATCCCCTCATCACCCTGGTGATGGCGGTGCTGGCCATTCCCTTTGCGCTCTCCATGGGCAAACGCGGCTCGCTGTCCAGCATTGGGGTTGCCATCGGCGTCGCCATTACTTACTTCGTCGTCTCCGGATTCTTCGAGGCCATGGGCGACGTCAGCTGGCTTCCCGCCTTTCTCGCCGCCTGGTCACCCGACTTCCTCTTCGGACTAGCCGGAGCGTACCTCCTGCTGCGCACGCCTACATAAACCCAAATGTTTGCCAGGCTCAAACCGTTGCTCCCTTACATGCGCCGCTACTGGCGCGGCTACCTCTGGGGCTGCGTCTGGACCGTCCTCGCCAACGCCATCTGGGTGCAGTTCCCGCGCGTGATCGGCGCGGCTGCCGGCGATCTCAGCCAGGGGGTCACGTGGCATAAGATCTTTGGCTATGCCGGCCTGATCATGGGAGTCACGATCGCCCACGGCGTCCTGCTCTTCTACATGCGCTGGATCATCATCGGCATCTCCCGCGACATCGAATTCGACCTGCGCAACGATCTCTTCCGCCAACTCGAAAAACAATCGGCCTCGTATTACCAGGAACATCGCACCGGCGACATCATGGCCCGCATGACCAACGATCTGAATGCGGTGCGCATGCTGCTTGGCCCCGCCATCATGTACACCGCCAATACCGTGCTGTTCTTTGCCGGCGCCCTCTACTTCCTCCTGCGCATCAGCCCTTTACTTACCCTCATGGCGCTCGCCCCCATGCCCCTGGCCAGCATCTTCATCCAGTTCATGGGCCGCAGGATTCACGAGCGTTTCGAGCGCATTCAGGCCATGTTCTCCGACATTTCCGCGCAGGCCCAGGAAAACTTCTCCGGCGCACGCCTGGTGCGCGCTTTTGCCCAGGAAGAAGCACAGGTCAGAGCTTTCGAGCGTTCCAACCGCGAGTACATCCGGCGCGCCTTAGGCCTCGTCCGGCTGATGGGCATGCTCTGGCCCACCCTCGAATTCATGCTCGGCCTCGCCATGGTCATCTCCCTGCTGGTGGGCGGCCATGAAGTGCTCTCCCATCGTATCGACATCGACAAGTTCGTCACCTTCACCACCTACATGTACATGCTCATGTGGCCCATCATCGCGCTCGGCTACGTTGTCAATCTCTTCGAGCGCGGCACCGCCTCTGTCGTCCGTATCCATGAGCTGCTCATCGCCAGGCCCAGCATCGACGATCGCGATGCGATCGTTACCGCGCCGGCAGCAGACATTCGCGGCGAGGTCGAATTCCGGAACCTGCATTTTGCCTATCCGGGGGGAAACGGCAACCCGCTCGAAGTTCTCCACGGTATCTCGCTTCGGATCCCAGCCGGCAGCAGTCTTGCCCTCGTCGGGCCCACAGGCTCCGGCAAATCCACGCTGGTCAGCCTCGTTCCACGTCTTTATGATGCTCCTCCGGGCAGCGTGCTGATCGATGGACACTCCGTGCGCGATTATTCGCTCGACACTCTCAGAGCCGCGGTCGGTGTCGTGCCCCAGGAGACGTTCCTCTTCAGCACCACCCTCCGCGAAAATATAGCCTTCGGAGTCCAGGGTGCTGCTCCATCCGATGTCGCCCGCGCCGCGGAGGTCGCGCACATCCGCGAAGAGTTCGATCTGTTCCCCAACGGCCTCGAGACCACGATCGGCGAACGCGGTCTCACTCTTTCCGGCGGCCAAAAGCAGCGCACCGCATTGGCTCGCGCCATTTTGCGCAATCCGCGCATCCTTATCCTCGACGACGCCCTGGCCAGCGTCGACACCTACACCGAAGAACGCATCCTCGAGGGTCTCCGCGCCGTCATGACCGGCCGCACCACAATCCTCATCTCCCACCGCATTTCGACCGTCCGCCATGCCGACCGCATCGCCGTCCTGGTGCGAGGCCGCATCGTCGAGCTTGGCACCCACGAAGAACTACTGGACCGCGACGGCTATTACGCCGGTCTCTTCCATAAACAGCTGCTCGAGGAAGAGCTGGCCGTCACCGGTTGAACCTCTCTTTCCTACGCGCTCCAGCTGGAATGAACCGCCTCCATCTCCGGCTCCGCCCCCCGGGCCCCCGACGGCATCATCATCTGGGCCGGCGGCCCATCGGCATCGCCCAGCGTGCGCAGAACCTCGGGATCGTGCGCCGCGACACTCCAGGCCTCCCGCACATCGCGAACGCACCCGATCGCTTCCCTGAACCGGTCCGCGGACTCCAGCCTCGACCCTTCCAGGCACAAAGCAAAAATCGCCGCGTAAAACTCCGCCAGCGCTTTTGCCGAATTTCCTCCCACATCCATGCGCAGCCGCGACTGCAGGTGCATCAGGATGTCCAGCACACGCCCTACCGCGATCCGGCGATCGCGCATATTGCGCTGCTCCGTCGCCGCGATCGCCCGATACAGAAAGCGCACCATCCCGTCGTAGAGAGCGACAATCAGTTCCACCGGATTCATGCCGGCGACTGCCTGCTGCTGGTAATTCATGCTCCTCCCCAATTTCCCCGTTACCCGCCCGGGTTCTCGTTGTATCCGGTGATCGCGCTGTACAGCTCGTTCACCGATTGCAGCTCCTCCGGTATCTCCTGGAGCGTGTAGTTTGCCTCGTTCAGTTCCGTGGTCAGTTGCGACTGCTGCGTGCCGATAGCGCTGTTCTCGCTGGTGATGTTGTTATTCAGATCGGACTCCTGCGAAGAATCCTGCTGGAGCGCCAGATAAATCGCTCCATTCGGCGCGCTGTTGCCGAGACCATTCAATGTCGTCGTCATGTTTGCCCCAAACGACGTATAGCTGCTGCTCGCCTGGAAGAAGTTCGTCGCATCCTGATAATTGCTGTTCAGTGCGCTGTCCAGCGCGGTCGTATCGAGCGTGAGCGTTCCGTCGTGATTCGTGCTCTCCGTGATTCCCAGATCGGACAGCGACCTGATGGCTCCCGACGACTGCGTGAAAGTGGCCAGCCCCTGCAGCTGCTGCTGCAGGAGGGCGACCGCGGAATTGCCGTATAGCGGCTCCGCCGTTCCCGACGGCGTATCCCCTTCCTGCGTGTTCAGGTCTTTGATGACGGCGTTGTAGGCGTTCACGAACGTGGTCACTGCCGATTCCACGTCGCTGTTGTTGTTCGTGATCTCCACCTGCACCGGCGTATCCGGCGCCACGTCCAGCAGCTGCATCGTCACCCCCGGAATCGCCGCCGTCACCGTGTTCGAGGAGCTGGTCATCGATATGTTATCGACCGAAAACTGCGCATCCTGCCCCTGCTGCGCCTGGGTGATGCCCACCGCCGCCTTCGCCGTCGCATCGCCCAGTCCGCTCGAATCGATGGTCACGGCGCCGTCCGCGCCGCTGGTATCGCTCACCAGCGAGAGCCGCGATCCGGAAGAGTCGGTGACCACATTGGCCTCGACCCCATAATCGCCGTCGTTGATATACGAGGCCAGCGTCCCCGGCGTGTTGTTGGCCGGAATCCTGTTGCCGCTCCCATCCGTCGCCGTCCCGTCCGAAATGGCGATCGTCTGCCCGCCGATCGTCAGGCTCCCGCTCAGTATGTCGTTCGCGCCCAGATCTCCGCTGGCATAGGAAAACGACTGCGCCAGCTGCCCCACCTCGATGGTGTGGCTGCCGGCCACCGCCGCCGGCGTCGCGCTCGTCAGCGAAACCACCGAGGTGTCCGAACTCGATCCTTCCTTCTCGGAAAATACCCCGTTGAAATCGGTCAGCGCATTCAGCGCCGTCGAGAGCGAGCCGAGATCCGTCCCGATACTCGTCAGCGCCGTATCCTCGGACTGGAGCGTGGTCAGCTGGTTCTTCCACGGCGTCTCCACCGCCTGCAGATTCGCCACAATCGCGCTCACTGTGGTCGATACGTCGAACCCCTGCCCGCTGGTGGGTGATCCGAACGAGATGCCGACGCTTCCCATAGTGGTGTTATCGTCGCTTTCCGGGCATTCCATTACCCGACATACGCTGCATGCAATCCACCGGCCGTACACCGCCCCGCGCTCTAAAAAAAGCCCAGGAAAAAATCGGGGGGCTTTGCCCATCTCCGCGAGCGGTTATCTCGCCGGAGAAGGGAAGCCCCCCGCCTGTGAAACTTTCTTAACTTACTGAAGCAGCCTGGTCACCATCTGCTGCGTGCTGTTCGCCTGGGCCAGAGCGCTGATGCCGGTCTGAGTCAGGATTTCGTACTTTCTTAACTTACTGAAGCAGCCTGGTCACCATCTGCTGCGTGCTGTTCGCCT
>CAZSWI010000059.1:0-219 GCA_964610635.1 uncultured Acidobacterium sp. | reverse complement strand
GGGCCAGAGCGCTGATGCCGGTCTGAGTCAGGATTTCGTACTTCGACATGTTCGAAGTAGCCGCCGCATAGTCGGTCGCCGTAATCGTGTTCTGCGCAGAAGTGATGTTCGTCATCTGTGAACTGGCGATGTTCGATGCCGCGGTCAGCGTGTTGATGTTCGCCCCCACCTGGCCGCGCTGGTAAGCGACGGCGTTGATGGCGTTGTCCACCGTTTGCA
>CAZSWI010000058.1:0-17434 GCA_964610635.1 uncultured Acidobacterium sp. | reverse complement strand
GGATCGATCTGCATGAGGAGCTGGCCCGGGGTGACGTGGTCGCCGGAATGGACGAGGATGCTGGTGATGTTGCCGTCGACCTGCGGATTGATAGTGGCGGAGCGGCGCGACTTGATGGTTGCTACGTACTCGTCGGATTGCGGGACGGGAGTTGCGGCGACGGTGAGGGTCTGAACGGGCATGGCCTGCATGCCTGCGCCGGCCGGCTGCTGCGGCTGGGCTTTGTTGCAGCCTGCGGCTGCGGCGAGGAGAAGCGGAAGCGCGAGGAGGGGAAGAAGGGAGCCGGGTTTGCCCGGGCTCTTTGCGATCTGCTGAATCTTCCTGTTCACAACGGGGACTTTCGGAGCCATTTTCACAGCGGGACCTCGGGCAAGTATCAGCGGAAACGAAGGGAGGACGAACGAGAAACAACTCAGCATATTGGAAGGACTCGAGTAATTTGCCGATGCGTTTCTTTCCTGGATGTTCGGTTGATTGGATTCGGCAGAGGGATTGTGCGCTTCAGAAAATGCAGGAAAAGCAATGGTACCCCAACGCAGGAGAAGGGGCCCAGGGTCGCCGCGAAATGAAAGCGGGCTGTCCGTATCCGAACAGCCCGCTCGATTTGGCTCGGGCTTAGCCGCCCGGGTCAGGGTTCGCGTCAGCCGGGAGATTTCCGGCCTTTCTACTGCTTCCACGGTCGGGCATCGCGCGCGGTTTCAACATTACCAATCCCAAGGTGAGATTGGCGTGAACACTTTCGCGGTGCTAACTCATGAACCGAGGAAGCCTATGCGCCCGCCCTGGATTCGCCTCCAAAATAGAGCATGCACCATTTGAGGTTTCCTCCAGAGGGGCTGATGTATTCGAGCAGAGGCTCCGAGAGTGGGGACTCGGCTCGAGTTGCTCTCCTGCGGATTTGCCGATTCGTGGCGACATCGGCGAAGACATTTCGCTTTCGTGCCGATTCAGTTGGTTTTGTCCGTACTACTCTGGACATCCATCCTCCTTCTTCGGATTGCAAGCGTTTCCGCCTTATACGTAGTTCGATTGCGGGAGCGGGTCTGGCGTTGCCAGTTTTTCAGGGGTCGGACGGTACGGGTGGGGATTTATTTTCGAGAGGGAGCTTCGTTGCGGGCACGGACTTTGAACCAGATGGGAGAGCCTTCAAAGCCGAAGGCGGCGCGGATTTGATTCTCGAGAAAACGCTCGAAAGAAAAGTGCAGTTTGACGGCGCGGTCGGTGAAGAGGATGAAGGTTGGAGGCGCGACGGCAGCCTGAGTCATGTAGTAAATGCGGACGCGTTTGGACATGGGAACGCTGGCGCGCTGGAAATCGATTTTGTCGAGGAAGCGATTCATCTGGCCGGTGGAGACGCGCTTGCGGCGCTCGGTGGCGACGCGGAGGATCATGTCGAGAACGCGGGGGACATTGCGGCCTTCGGTGGCGGAGATGAAGAGGACTGGAGCGTAGCTGAGGTATTTGAGGACAGAGCGGAGCTGGCGCTCGAAGATGGCGCGGTCTGCGGGCGGTTTGCCGTCGGCTCGGCCGGCGGTCACGAGGTCCCACTTGTTGACGACGATGATGACGCTGCGGCCGCTCTCGTGCGCGTAGCCGCCGATGGTGGCGTCGGAGGCGGTGACGCCTTCGGTGGCGTCGATGATGAGGAGGGCGACGTCAGCGGCTTCAAGGTGGCGGCGCGCCATGATGACGGAGAGCTTCTCGGCCATGAGGTGCGTTTTGCCTTTGCGGCGGATGCCGGCGGTATCGACGATGCGGAGGTCGTGGCCTTTGTAGTCGATTAGCTCGTCGACGGCGTCACGGGTAGTTCCGGCGACGGGCGAGACGATGGCGCGGGCCGAGCCAGTGAGCGCGTTGAGGAGCGTGGATTTGCCGACGTTGGGGCGGCCGATGATGGCCACGCGAGTTTCGTGCTGCTCGAATTCGCCATGGGTTCTATGGAGGCTGGCCGCCTCGGGCAGATGAGGCTGCGCCTCGATCGTGGCGGACCTGTCGTTAACTTCGCGGTAAGCATCAGGTTCGGAATCGGCGCGCGCTGGTTCTGTTTCCGGCAGGACGGAGAAGACTTCGTCGAGGAGGTCGCCGATGTTGTTGCCGTGTTCGGAGGAGATGGGGATGACGTTGCGGATGCCGAGCCTGCGGAAATTTTCGGCGGCCGCTTCCATGCTTTCTGTATCGATTTTGTTGACGGCGAGGAAGAGCGGTTTGCCGGTACGCTGGAGGAGACGGGCGAGGTCGAGGTCGGGGGCCGTGAGCTCGGTGCGGCCGTCGACGACCATGATGATGGCGTCGGCTTCGTCGAGAGCGAAGCGGGCCTGGCGGAAGATTTCGGCGGGGATGAGAGCTTGGTCGTCGGGGACGATGCCGCCGGTGTCGACCAGGCGGGCCTGGTGGGATTGCCAGTCGATGAGGCCGTAGATGCGGTCGCGGGTGATGCCGGGCTCGTCGCCGACGATGGAGCGGCGGGAGCCGGTGAGGCGGTTGAAGAGGGTGGATTTGCCGACGTTGGGGCGGCCGACTATTGCGACAATTGGCCATTGAGGCGGACCCGGGACTAGCCGTCCAGGCGGACCCGCCTTCGGCGGAGCTGCTTCGCGCGGAGCGAGAGGTGGCTTCTCCGCCAAAGGTTCTGGCCGGAAATCTTCGTTCGCATGCGAGGGTGGAGTTTCGCGCCGGGTGGGGCGACGGTCGTTGCCTGCGTAGGGTGACGGGCGGGAGGCTTTGTTGGATTTGCGGGCGGCTCGGGGACGGCCGCGGTCTTCGGCGCGGGGCGAGGCGGATTTGTCTGGCGAAGGAGCGTGTCCGCGGCGGATGGCTTTCCACTTTGCTTCGACCTTGCGCTTTGTCTTTTTTGCGCCTTCGCGGTTTCGCTTGACTGGTTTCAAGGATGGCTCACCTTAGGGGAATGCGGCGGATTGCGGGCACAGGGAGCTGGGCGTCTACGCTCGTCCATCATAGGGAGGAGCAAACCGTATGCGAGCGGTGACAGCAGAGAGTCGAACTGACTGGGATCGCGTGAAGCGCCAGTTTGAGGCGAACGCTCCGATTGTTTACGATCCCGGCATGGACCGTACGATCCGAACGATGATGCTCTGGTCGAAGCGTACTGGAAAGGCTGGTCGTTTGATCCCTAAGTGCCAAGGTACTCAACGTGGACGTAGGTGCCGAGGCGGACGTTATAGGCGAGGTACCAGCCTGGATCGTCGGGATCGTCGTAGAGGATGATGTCGTCGGAGTCCCAGAGCCAGCCGTCGCAGAAGGCAAGGTCAGCCGGCGCGACGCTGAAGTAGAATCCGCCGAACCAGAAGCGCGAGGGACCGCCGCCGGCGAGACGCCAGACCTGGTGGACGCTGATGGGACCGGGGAAGTGCCCGTGCTCCCAGGGATGGTCGAGATGGTAGCCGGCAGGGTTGGGAGTGTGGCCGACCCAGCGGTCGGTGCCTGCGTCAACGTGCGGCACGGTGGGGTGCCCGGGCATGTCGGGTTGGCCGTTCGTGGGGAGTGGAGTGCGCGAAGTGGGACCATGTGCGGGAATATGTCCGCCGCCGACAGTTGGACGGGCAGGCCCTACGGGATGGGGCGCCGTGCCCGGGCCGGGATGTCCGGCGGGGCGTTGGGCGAAAGCGGGAAGCGCGAAGATCAGTAACGCGAAGATCGGGAGAGCTGCCAAAGGGCCGATGAGGTTTTTCATAGGAATCCTCCGGAAGAACAGAGTACAGGGATCAGGGTACAGGGTACAGGGATTCAGGATGCGGGGTCGGAGTCGATGCCGGAGTCGAGAAAGTCCCAGGAAACCATGACTTCGGCGCCGAGGCCCCCGGCGATGCGGAGGGCGGCGCTTTCGAGTTGCTGCATCAGACCCGAGAGATAGTCGCGCGAGGCGGAGATGGCGGCAATGCCGAGGGTGGCGGATTGCCAGGTGGGGGATTCGTCCATTTCAGCGATGGAGATGTTAAATCCGTGTGAAAGCTTTGCTTTGAGACTGCGGACAACCTGGCGGCGGTCCTTGAGGGACTGGGCGTGCTGGATGCGCAGTTCGAGGAGCATAGTGGCGACAGGCATGGAGAGATTCATCTTACTGCCGGGGTTGCGCGATCTGGATCATGTGTGGAGAGCCTGCGATGCCAGGGGATTACCGCAGGATGTGCAGAGACGCGGGTGTTAATTCCGCTGAGTGGCCATCTTCGGCCACGATTGGCGGCATCCCAGGAGAGTTAAGGAAACCAGGAGAGTTGAGCAAAGTAGCTCAACTTTTTCCGGCGAGTAAGAGGAGACTGTTGATATGAGGAAACTTTGGGTTGTAACGATCGCCCTGGCAGGCTGTGGCTGGCTCTCCGCGCAGGAGATGAATCCTACGGCAACGGATCACTGGCCGCAGAACCAGCAGCCAGAGGGGCAGACGGATGCTGGCATTCCTATTTACAAGATTGAGGTAGTGGCGCGCGATATCCCGGCGGTCAACTACTTTCACCGGAGCGGTGCGACGAAGATTGGATTTGAGGGGACGCCGCTGCTGCCCATGGCGAAGGGCAGCGCGGAAGTCAACAGCCTGAACGGGCGGACCGAGATCAAGGCTCATTTCGAGGGGCTGGGGCCGGCAAACGGTTTTGGCATTGAGTATCTGACCTACGTGTTGTGGGCGATATCGCCGGAAGGCCGGCCGGTGAACCTGGGCGAGGTGCTGTGGACGCACGGTCACGCGGACACGACGGTGACGACGAATCTGCAGTCGTTCGGACTGATTCTGACGGCGGAGCCGTATTTTGCGGTGACCATGCCGAGCGATCTGGTGATCATGCAGAATGTGGTGCTGAACGACAAGACGACGGGCGTGCTGGAGACCATCAACGCGCACTACACCCTGCTGCCACGGGGCGCGTACACGGACACAGCAGGGCGGCACACGGTGCTGCATCCGATCACGCGCGACGACCGTTCACCGCTGGAGTTATATGAGGCGATCAATGCGGTGCAGATCGCGGAAGCCGCGGGGGCGGATCAATATGCGCCGGAGAGCATGGTGAATGCGAAACAGGATCTCCAGAATGCTCAGGAGATGGACATCCACCAGAAGGAGATGAAGCAGGAAATCACCTACGCGCGCGAGGCGGTGCAGACGGCGGAGGATTCGCGGCTGATTACGATCCGGAAGATCAAAGCGGATGACGAAGCTGCCGAGAAGGCGCGGATCGAAGCGGCGCGGAAGGCAGCGCAGGACCAGGCGGCGGCGGCGCAGGACCAGGCGCAGCAGTCGGCTCTGGAGGCACAACAGGCGCAGGCGCAGCAGGCACAGGCGCAGGCGCAGGCGGCAGCGGCGCAGCAACAGGAAGCGCAGGCTCAGGCGGAGGCAGCGAAAGCTCGCGCGGAGCAGCAGGCGGCAGAACAGGCAGCGGCGCAGGCTGCGGCGCAGACGCAGCAGATGCGGGAACACCTGCGCGAACAGCTGAATACAGTACTGCAGACGCAGGAGACGGCCCGGGGACTGATCGTGAATATGTCGGACGTGCTGTTCGCATTCAACAAATACGAACTGAAGCCGGACGCCCAGGTGAAACTGGCTAAGGTATCGGGGATTTTGGCGACTTATCCTAACCTGAAACTGCAGGTTGAAGGTTACACAGACAACATCGGGTCGGATGACTACAACCTGAAGCTTTCGCAGGAGCGGGCAACGGCGGTACAGGCATTCCTGATTGGGCAGGGAGTACAGCCGGAAAATATCTCGTCGCAGGGATATGGGAAGGCCGATCCAGTGGCGGATAACTCGACGAATTCCGGACGCGCGGAGAATCGGCGTGTGGAGTTAGTGGTGTCGGGGCAGTCGATTGGGGTGCAGGAGCAGGCGCCCACGACTTCAGGTGCGGAGCCGATGGCTGCTCCGCGGCCGGCCCCTGCTCAGCAGCCGGCACAACCGATGCAGAACAATAATGCAACGGGCGTGGTGAACGAACCACCCCAGTAAGGACTAGCCGTCCCCAGTAAGGACTAGCCGTCGAGGCGAACGCGCCCTCCGGGCGCAAAACCGAAAGGCCGCTTTTGGGTTGGGATTTGCCATTAAGGCGTTCCCCCCAGGGCGGCTTTTCTCGTTTGAGTTTAATTTTCTGCGCAAATCGCTTGCAATTCACAAGTAAATATTGTTAGTGTAGCGGGCATGGCGAAGAAGGCCTTTCGGAAGCATCGTTCGGGCTGCCCGGTCAATATCTCGCTGGAGGTGTTTGGGGACCGGTGGTCGCTGCTGATCGTGCGCGATCTGATGGTGCGCGGATTTACGACGTTCCAGGATTTTGTGGAGTCGGGCGAAGGGATTGCGACGAACATTCTGGCGGACCGGCTGCGGCGGTTGCGGAAGTCGGGGATCGTGACAGCGGAGACGGATGCCACGGATGGGCGGCGGGTGATATACAGGTTGACCGGGAAGGGAATCGATCTGGCTCCGGTGATGCTGGAATTGATGATCTGGGGCGCGCAGTATGAGGAGACGGGCGCGCCGCCGGCGGTGATTGCGGAGTTGGCGAAAAATCGGAGGGCCGTGCTGATGGAGACGCGGCGGCGATGGGAGGAGCGGGATCCGACTCCGATATTGCCGTGGCTGGGCGGGCCTCGGCGGCTGGAGCAAAGCGGGAGTGGCAGGCCGGAAGCTTGAGTTCGCAATAAAGTGGTCATGGAGGAGAGCTGGCGATGGAGTCGACGATGGGAGTGAGCGTTGTGGGGCTGGAGCCACGGTTTGTCGAGGGAGAGCGGATGCGGATCGCGGGTCTGCGCGGACACTTTAAGCGGGAGGAGATCGATCGCATTCCGGCGCAGTGGCAGCGGCTGGCAGCAATGGGCGAGATTGCGGGCCGGGTCAGCCGGGTGGAATACGCAGTTGTGCTGATGGCGGGCGACGGGTGCGATTATGTTTCGGGCTATGAGGTTGAGCCATCGGCCGAGTTACCGGCTGAATTTTATTCCGTTAACTTACCCGGGGAGAGATATGCTGTGTTCGCGCACGAGGGACATGTGTCGAAGATGCGGTATACCTTCGGTGCAATTTTCGATCGGTGGCTGCCGGAGTCGGGCATGGAGGTGGTGCGATCGATTGAAAGTACGCCGTGGTGCCTGGAGAGGTATGGCGAGAGGTTCCAACCCCAAACCGGCATGGGGGATGTGGAAATATGGGTTCCGGTAAAGAACCGAATTCGGCAGCAATAACTAAATAAGGACCAAGGAGGAAATTATGAAGATTACACCGTATTTGCTGTTCAGCGGGCAGTGCGAAGAGGCCTTTAAAACCTACGAGCGGGTGCTGGGCGGCAAAATTATCGCATCGTTCACCTTCGGAGACAGCCCGATGGCGGCGCAGTTTCCGGAGATGGCCAACAAGATCATGCACGCACGGATGGATGTGGGGGACCAGATGATCCTCGGGTCGGATTGTCCACCGGCGTATTTCCAGCAGCCGCAGGGGACGTCGGTGTGTCTGGAACTCGACGATACGGCGGACGCCGAGCGAGTTTTCCGGGAGCTTTCGGAAGGCGGAACGGTGAAGATGCCGATTCAGGAGACGTTCTGGGCGAAGCGGTATGGGCAGGTGACGGACCGCTTCGGGACGCCGTGGATGGTCAATGTGGCGGCGCCGGCGTACGCCGCGGCGTGACGTGCAGGGTACAGGGTGTAGGGTGCAGCGCTCAAAACTGCGGGGGTGAGCGCTGCGCATTTTCGCGAGAAAGGCAAATCAAAGTTGGGGAATGAGCATGAGCCGAGTGCGGGTGCTGGTGGGCACGAGGAAGGGCGCGTTTGTTCTGACGGCGGACGGCAAGCGCGAGAGCTGGGAGGTGAGCGGGCCCTTCTTCGCCGGTTGGGAGATTTACCACATGAAGGGATCGCCGGTGAATCCGGAGCGGATCTATGTGTCGCAGACGAGTGGATGGTTTGGGCAGGTCATTCAGCGGTCGGATGACGGAGGGAAGACGTGGAACGCTCCGGGAGGCGGAGTGCAGAAGTCGCCGGAAGGATTTCCGGTCGGCGAGAGCAATCGGTTTAGGTACGACACGTCGGAGGAGACGGGTAGGCCGTTGACGACGCATCAGTGGTACGACGGGACGCAGCATCCGTGGGAGTTCAAGCGGGTGTGGCATCTGGAGCCGTCGCTGAGGGATGCGGAGGCGGTTTACGCGGGTGTGGAGGATGCGGCACTGTTTCGATCCGGAGATGGTGGGCATTCATGGCAGGAGCTGGCGGCACTGCGCGGACATGGGACGGGTCCACAGTGGCAGCCGGGCGCGGGCGGGATGTGCCTGCACACTATTGTGCTGGACCCGAAGGATCCGGAACGAATCTACATTGCGATTTCGGCGGCGGGGGCGTTTCGCACCGATGACGGCGGCAAGAGGTGGAAGCCGATCAACAAGGGACTGCGCTCGGAGTCCATTCCCGATCAGGATGCGGAGGTTGGACATTGCGTACACCACATCGCGATGAATCCGCGGCGGCCGGGCGTGCTCTTCATGCAGAAGCATTGGGACGTGATGCGGAGCGACGATGCGGGCGATACATGGCGGGAGGTAAGCGGCAATCTGCCGACGGATTTCGGGTTTGCGATTGACGTGCATGCGCATGAGCCCGAGACGGTGTACGTTGCGCCGATTACGAGCGACTCTCTGCACTTTCCGATGGAGGGGAAGCTGCAGGTATGGCGGAGCCGCACGGGCGGAGATGAGTGGGAGGCGATGACGGAGGGGCTTCCGCAGAAGGATTGCTATGTGAATGTGCTGCGGGACGCGATGGCTGTGGATTCGATGGATGAGTGCGGGATTTATTTCGGGACGACGGGTGGGCAGGTTTACGTTTCTCCGGATGGGGGCGAGCACTGGAGGCCGATTGTGCACGATTTGCCGGCGGTGCTTTCAGTTGAGGTGCAGACCTTAACATGATCCGCGTAGAGTTGCCGCATCATCTGCGAACGCTGGCGCAGGTGAGCGGCGCGGTAACGCTGGAGGTTGAGGAGCCGGTTACGCTGCGGCGGGTGCTGGATGAGCTGGAGACGCGGTATCCGGTGCTACGGGGAACGATTCGGGATCACGACACGCTGCGGCGGCGGGCGTTTCTGCGGTTTTTCGCGTGCGAGGAGGACTTGTCGCACTCAGCGACGGATGACTTGTTGCCGGAGGCGGTGAGGACCGGGAGGGAGCCGCTGCTGGTGATTGGGGCGATAGCGGGTGGGGCCTTAGAAGCGGTGAGCTAAAAAAGCGCTCAGCCAAGAGCCCGGAGCTGGAAGTTAGCGAAAAGCGTTAAGCAGGAAGCTTATCGCGAAGGGCGTTTGGCAAAACGCGAGCGGGAAGCTATTAGCTAAAGGCGGGTGGCTAAAAAAAGCGGTTAGCGGTTCGCGATCAGGAACAAGGAGGAGTTATGGCGACAACGATGGTGACGCCCGCGATTGCGGGGGAGATTGAGATCCTTACACGGCAGACGCGGGCGATTCATGGCGTCGTGCGGCGGAACGTTGAGGGATTCACGCAGGAAGACAGTCTGAAGCAGCCGGAGCCGGGCGGGAATTGTCTGAACTGGGTTCTGGGGCATCTGCTTTGCATCTACGATCAGGTGCTTCCGGGGATTGGACAGGAGCCGGTGCTGGGGGTGGGCGCGCTCAAGCGGTATGAGCGGGGAAGCGCGGAGCTGCACAACGCTGGTGAGGCGTTGCCGCTGGCGGATTTGCTGGCTGCGTGGGACGAAGCAGCGAAGCGCGTGGAGGCTGGGCTGGGAACATTAACGGCGGAGAAGATGGACGCGCGCGCTCCGTTTTCTCCGAGCAACAATCCGAAGGAGACATTGCGCTCTTTACTAGCGGCGGTGTTCTTCCATCAGGCGTATCACTCGGGCCAGACCGGGCTGCTGCGGCGGATGGCGGGCAAGGAAGGCGCGATCAGGTAAGGTGGCTGGAAGCAGCTGGGAGGCAGGAGCCTGCAGTCCGCAGCCGGTAGCCTGTAGCCGGCAGCGAGACGTCGTTTCGAGAGGGGGATTGCGGTGCAGCAGATCAAGCCATTCCTGTGGTTCAACGACAATGCCGAGGAGGCTGTGCAGTTCTACGTTTCGGTTTTCAGGAATGCGAAGGCCGGGACGGTGACGCGTTGGGGGGAAGGCGGACCGGGAAAGCCGGGATCGGTGTTGACCGCGACGTTTACGATCGAGGGCATCGAGTTTGTTGCGTTGAACGGCGGACCGCAGCATCCGTTTACGGATGCGATTTCGTTTGTGGTGCCGTGCGAATCGCAGGCAGAGATCGACGAGATGTGGGCGAAGCTGACGGCGGGCGGGACCGAAGTGCGGTGCGGATGGCTGAAGGATCGTTTTGGCGTCTCGTGGCAGGTGGTGCCCGCGAACATCGGGGAGCTGATTCAGGGCAAAGACGCGGAGGGCGGGGAGCGGGCCATTCAGGCGCTGATGCAGATGACGAAGATCGAGATCGATACGTTGAAACGGGCGGGTGGGTTTGCGTAACCGGATCCGGTTCGCTTATCTGGCCGGGTGACGATTCGGTAACAAGAGAGACGTGCTCCGCCTCGCAAGTCGCTGGTTCCCTTCGGGGTCACAACTCGCTGAGGAAATCGGTGCGGCTGCAGAGGCAGACTTGCTATGATGTTGCCCTCCCAGCAAGTGGGGGAAGCACGGCGAAATCGCCTTTGTGCGGCGGGAAGAGGAAACGGCTGTGACGATCTCACGAAGGACATTTTTGAATGAGCTGGCGGCGTCGGGAGCGCTGGCGGGACTTTTGGCCAAGCCGGATACGGCGTCGGCAATGGCCGCGGCGATTGAAGACACGATCCAGGAGCCGGGAGCGGGGAATGCGGCGGCATTCTGGGGCAGCTTTCTGGCCGCGCCGGTACACGAGCGCGGACTGCTGCACAAAACGCAGCCAGGAACGGATGCGGACCGGCAGGTGAACTTCCTGCACTTCGACTCGAATAAAGGGCTGCGCTATGCGGACCAGATCGATCCGTCGGAGCTGCCGGATTATCCGGGCGACGTGGCGGTGAGCATGACGGTTGGGGGGATTCGGCTGTCGACGGCGGACCGGGCGAAGTTCGAGGAGCTGCAGTCGGCGCAGCTGCGGATCGATATGCTGCAGGGGCAGCAGATGTACGGGATGATCGATCCTCTGGCGTGGATGGCGCTGGCGGCGATCTTTCCGGATCAGGGCGGGAAGCTGCCGCCGCTGCAGAACCTCAGCTTCGATCCATCATCGACGGCAAACAATATGCAGAAGATCGTGCTGCCTGGGGGCTACGGGCACGTGGCGGTCAACGTATCGATGGTGCACAAGGCTTCGGCGTTCTGGACGGTGATCAACACGCTGGTGACGGATGCTTCCCATCTGGCGCCTGTACTGGGCTTACCGGCGATCAGCGTTACGGCGCTGACGGGGTTCAGCAAGCTCTACGGAGTGCTGGCGAACCGGTCGACGTTTTTGTTTCAGGCGCGGCCGCAGGCGGCGTATGCGACGCAGTCGGCGCGAGAGAAGGCGAGCTCGACCATTGGAATGAATCTGCCACAGGGAGATTACGTCCTTGTGCCGCAGTCTCACACGGACGATCTGAAGCCTTATCTGGACAAGATGAAGCTGGCCAACGGATACATGGTGCCGAAGGATGCTTCGACGGCGGATTCGACCTATGAGACGGCGGAGAAGGCGCAGCCGGACATCAGCTACATAACGATGCACATGAGCGTGAGTCCGCTGATGCAGATCGGGGAGCCGCAGAACGGGGGAACGTCGAGCGGCAGCGGCGGAGGGAGCAGCAGCAGCAGCTCAAAAAAGAAGAGCACAACCAGCGGGAGCAAGACGACAGAGACGACCAGTAAGCCTGAGACGAATACCAAGCCCGAGTAGCAGCGGGCACTCAGCGTTCGAGAACAGGTCTCATATATAGCTCAGCGGCTTCGGCGGGGTGCGTGAGGCCGCTTCGATGGCGGGTCCCACACGCTGCATATCGGTGGTATGAGTTCAGAGAACAGGTCGAGGGAGTTGGAAAAATGAATGCGCGCGGAATGGGAGCTGTGGCAGCGCTGGCTGTCGCAGTGATCGCGACGCCGGTATACGCCCAGAATTTTGGAGCGTCGAAAACCACTGTGAGACTGCAGCGCAAGCTGCCCGCGTTGTATCGCCTGCCGGGGAACACGATCCGCGTGAGGGTGACGGCGCATGCGGACCAGGCGGATCTGGCGACCGATCTGCAGGGTCAGCTGCAGACGGAGCTGATGAAGAACGATCCGCAGCTGCAGGAAGAGGAAAACGATCCGTCGGTGACGGTGACCTGCCAGATCACGAGCTACGCGCATCCGAAGCCGACGCAGAGGACACAGCCGGGGATCGGGAAGCAGCCGGCGCAGGCGATCACGCGGATTACCGGGTCGCTGGACGTCGCCTTTCAGGCGAAAGCGAGGGATGGGCGGACACTGGGATCGGACAACGTGCAGGTGAACTACGACCAGGAGTTCGATGCGGCGGGGAACAATGTCTCGCACGGAGTGATGGGAAGTCTGGCCAATTCGTGGCACCGGTTGAGAGGGACCTCGGGCACGGACAGCGAGGACATGAAGCCGCCGACAGACGCGGAGCTGCGCTCATTGCTGTTGGACTCCGCGGTGCATCGCATGGCGCAGGACATAGTGAACACCAACGAGACGCTCGAGGTGTTCCTGGCGAAAGACAAGGGCGCGATCGACGACGGAGACAAGCTGGCGGTGGCGGGATTGTGGCAGCGGGCGCTGGAGACGTACGAGACCGCTAAGCCGCTTTCGAAGCTGGAAGATGACGCCTACCGGCTCTACGACATCGGCGTGGCCAACGAAGCGCTGGGATATCAGGCTGAGGATCCAAAGGCGGCGATGAAGTTTCTGGACGAGGCGGCTATTAACTACGGCAAGGCGATCGACGCCAAACCCGGCGAGAAGTATTTTTTGGGGCCGCAGAGGCGCATTGAGACAGCAATTGCGCATTACCGGAAGCTGGAGGAGGCGAAGAATGCGCCACCGCCGGCGCCCGCGGTTTCAGCCCCGGCGCCAGCTATCGCAAGCGCGCCGACGGACAAGAAGCCCGTTACGAAGACGACGCGCGTGAGTACGGCGTCTCCTGGGCCGAAGCCGGTGGTGACGCACACTGGAGGCGGCTCCCACGCGCTGACGGATACGCAGGTGATCGCGATGGTGAAGAACGGGATCGATGACGACTCCGTGGTGCAGACTGTAAAAGGAGCCAAGGCGGTAGATTTCGATCTGAGCTCGGCGGGGCAGCGAAGGCTGACCGCGGCTGGGGTTACTCCGGCGGTGCTGAGCGCGATGAAGGCGCGGGCGGCTCAGGAACTGGCGAAGTAATGGGCGCGGCGAGGAGCGCTGCGGCAGGCCTGGCCCTGGTGGTTGCGATCGGCTGCGCGTGCGCGTGGGCGCAGGATGAACGTTGCGGGGCGGGCAAGGACCTTGTGGTCCAGGCGCTGGAGCGGGTGACGCCGGGCAGCAGCGATGCTGAGTATGAAGACGCGCTGCAGCTGCTTAAACATGCGGTGTCTACTTGCAGCGAGCTGGGCGATGCCTGGTATTTTCGCGGGCTGGTGGAGCAGCGGCTGGGACATGCCAACCTTGCGGATTATTCGATGGGTAAGGCGCGGATGTTTGGGTCGGAGGCTTTGCGCGACGGGGTGAATCCGTTTGTGCTGGCGACGCCGCCGGCTGGTCGCGGCTTGCCGGGCGGAAAGCAGCAAGTGGCGCAGGTGGCTCCAGGTGCTCCGGCGGTGGCGGGGCCGGTGCAGCAGAAGTGGGCGCTGATCGTGGGGATCAGTCACTTCAGCGATCGGGCGGTTCCGGCACTGGGGTACACGACGTCGGACGCGAGCGCGTTTGCAGAGGAGCTGAAGGACCCGGGGATTGGGCGATTTCCGGCGGGTAACGTTCGCGTGCTGACGGATGCGCAGGCGACGACGCGCAACATCAAGGAGCAACTGAACTGGATCGCGCGCAATGCTGCGCCCAACGACCTGGTAGTGATTTACGTAGCGACGCATGGATCGCCACGGGAGCTGGATACGGCGGGCGGGGCGAATTACATCGTCACCTACGATACCGAGATTAAGAACGCGGATAGTCCGGACGAAGATGCGTTGTATGCGACGGCGCTGCCGATGGTTGAGCTGGCGAATGCGGTGGCAACGCGCATGAAGGCGCTGCGGACGGCGGTGATTCTGGACACGTGCTACAGCGGCGGCGCGGTGACGAACGAATCGAAGCTGATGGGGAAGGGGCTGGCGAATGCTGCTCCGGGCGAGAAGACACTGGAGCGGATGAGCGAGGGGACGGGGCGGATCGTGATTGCGGCGGCGAGCTCGGACGAGGAGTCGCTGGAGAGCCCGGAGCTGCACCACGGATATTTCACTTATTTTCTGTTGCAGGCTCTGAAGGAGAGCAAGGGACAGACGCCGATGGGGCAGCTGTTTACGACGGTAGCGCAGCAGGTGTCGGATCGCGTGGCGGCGGATGGGAAGAAGGACGGCCAGACACTGGGGCAGCACCCGGTGATGAGCCGCAGCTCGGATGCGGCGGATTTCGCGCTGGGAATGACGAGCGACGGCGGGGCGGGTCACGGCGGGCGGTAGGAGAACAGGGAAGTAGGGAACAGGGAACAGGGAACAGGGAACAGAGCAGGCGGCGCTGGGCCGGTTCCCGGTTCAGGGGAATCATTCTCAAAAAAAATCTGAAGACCGCGGCGGATTTTGCATCATCCGGCGCGCCCATTTGCGTATATGCGGGTACAGCGATTTGAGGGCGCATTCGGTTGGACCTGTCGACTCAGCAATTCCGAGCCATCGTGGAGCGTCATCAGGCGCGGGTGTTCTCGATTGCGTTTCGCATTTTGGGCGAAGCCGGCGTGGCGGAGGAGGTGGCTCAGGATGTTTTTCTGGAGCTCTATCGCACGCTGCCGCGGCTGGAGAGCGAGGAACATGCTATGGCCTGGCTGCGCAGGGTAGCGTGCCATCGCGCGACGGATGCGTTACGGAGGAGGGCGGCGCGCAAGGACACAGCGGCGGAAGAGTATCAGGATGGGATGGGGCTGCGGACGACGTTGCGGGATTTTGTGCCGCTGATGAATCGGGTGGAGCAGTTGCTGCTGACGTTGCCGCCAGCGCAGAGGACGGTGATGCTGCTGCGGTATCAGGAAGACCTGGAGCCGGAGGACATCGCCATTGAACTGAAGATGCCGCTGGCTACGGTGAGGAGTCACTTGCAGAGGGCGGTGCAATTGCTGCGGGCGAAGGCAGAGCGGACGCTGAAGGAGTTCAGCCGTGGTTGAGCGGGAGGGTGTTGAGATGGACGAGTTCGAGAGGGAATTGCGGGAGCAACTGCAGGCTCGGTCCGCGCCCGCGGGATTTGTGGATGGGGTGATGGCGCGGGTACCGGAGCGGACGCGGCGCGGGACGTGGTGGAGCATAGGGAACGTGGCGCCGGTGTGGAGGTGGGCTGTGGCTGCACTGCTGGTTGCGGGAATGGTGGCAGGTGGGGTGGAGCGGGATCGGCAACAGCGAATTGCCGGCGAGCGGGCAAGAGAGCAGGTGCTGCTGGCGTTGCAGATTACGGGATCGACGTTGCGGGATGTTCAGCAAAAGATCAGCGCCGATGGCAGGCGGGAAAGCGGTCAGAGGGATGCGGGCCGGAATACCCGTGACGAGGCCGTTCGGTAAGAAGTGGAGCGATGCAAAGATGGTAAAGCATGGGCCAGCAATCTGGACCAGTCGGAAAGAGGAGTCAGCCATGAAGAGGAAATTGATCCGAATTACAGTTTGTGCCGTTGGGTTGGTGATCGGCGCGGTGTCGCCGGCTCCGGCGCAGTCAACGGAGCCGTTTCCCGTAACGCTGGGAAAGCAACTGGCGGAGCGGGCTTCGAATTACACAGAGGTGTCGCTGGACCGGAAGATGCTGGACTTCGCCAGCCGCTTTATGAATGAAAAGGACGATGCGGAGGGGAAGCGGATCGTCGCGAAGCTGAACGGCGTTTACGTGCGCAGCTACGAGTTCGATAAGGCAGGACAGTACACGCCGGCGGATCTGGATGCGATCCGGCATCAGTTCGATACGGCGGAATGGTCGGCGCTGGTGAAGACGCGCTCGAAGGATGCGACGGACGATGCGGATATCTATATGAAGCTGGTGAACGGCGAGGTGCAGGGTATGTTCATCCTGAATGCGGAGGCGAAGGAGCTGAATTTCGTGTTCATTTCGGGTCCGATTCGGCCCGAAGATCTGCAGGATATCAGCGGGAATTTTGGGATCCCGGCGGGAAGTTACCGGATGGCGATGAAGGGAGACAAGGCGCAGAAAAAGGCGGATGAGAAGGCGCAGAAGGCCGACGATAAGGCGCAGAAGGATGGACAGCCATGAGAACGATTCGCTTCGCAGTGCCGGCAATTCTGGCGACGGTTCTTGCGGCGTTGTTGATTGCTGTTCCCTTCACAGCGGCTCGGGCTGCGTCCGGGCACGACTTCGATTCGGTGGTTTCGGCGGTTGAGCAGCGCTACTCCGCGCACGTCGAGCGGGTGCCGATGATGGGGTTCGTGAGCCTGTGCGCGCACATCGCCACGGCGGGCGGGGTGAAGGGAATGAAGATTGCCGAATTCGACAATTTGCCAAGCGAGCCGGATTCGGCGGAGCTGGAGCATCTGGTGAGCGACACGCTGGGCGGCTCGTGGCAGCGATTCGTCACGGATCGCAGCCGCAACGGCGATGTCAGCATCATTTATGTGCAACCGAACGGCGCCGCGATGCGCATGCTGATTGCGGACTACGAACATGGCGAACTGGATCTTGTCCGCATGGAACTGAATGGAGAACGTCTGGCGCATTGGGTCCACGACCCTGAAGGCAGCGCACGACACCACGATTACAGTGCGGACGATAAAGGGGTTCCAGATTAGCCAGGGGCCAGTTTACCTGGTGTATTCGTCGCGCAATTGCGTTTGACGGCTGACCATGGGCACGGCAACGCCCTGAATGTAGACCTGCTTCACGTCGGTGCGGACGTCGAGCGGATCACCATTTGCCAGGACCACGTTGGCCATCTTGCCCACGTCGAGCGAACCGAGCTTGTCGCCGAAGCCGAACATCTGGGCGACATTCAGCGTGATGGCTTTCAGCGCGTCGTCGTAGGGCAGGCCGTAGGCAACGGCAAAGCCCGCGGCATAGGGCAGGTTGCGCGCGGAGTGGCTGCTGACCGGGCCACCTCCGTCGGCTGAAGCGATGGCAATGGTGACGCCGCGCTTCGCGAGCTCCGCCGGGAGGGTATAAACGGCGTCGTAGCGCTCGTTGGCGCGCGGGGCATCGTAGATGGAGCCGATGATAACGGGAACTTTCCAGGCGGCGATTTCGTCGAGGACTTCCTGGGTGTGCGTGACGTGGTTCAGGATGACCTTGAGGT
>CAZSWI010000057.1:0-17470 GCA_964610635.1 uncultured Acidobacterium sp. | reverse complement strand
ACGAAAAAGCCGCCCGGTCATGCTGATCCCCGAGCGGCTCAACTCTGTACTGCGCGTGTGAGGCCCTCGCCGCCATCGTTCCTGTCTGAGAATCTGTATCTGTTTTGAAGGGGCACGGCTTTGAGCCGTGCCGTAAAACCAATCAAAACTCCCGGGCTTTAGCCCTTGAGGAGCGCTCTGGGTTCCAGAGACTTGCTCAGTCGCGCGGATTTACTTCTGCGCAACGCGCTTAGCATAGCGCTTTGCCGCGGCCCGCAGCCGCCGGCTGGGCTCCCTCGGATGCATCAGAGCTTCGATGAACCGCTCGCGATCGGGAATCGCCAGCGTCCACGTCTCATGCTCCTGAATAATCCGGATCGCCGCCTCGTCCGCAGTCTGAACAATGAAGTCCGACCGCGAGAGCCCCTTGATCCGCGCCGCGCGATCGATGCGCTTCTTTTGTTCAGGCAGAAGCCGGGCTTCTGTCCGTTCCGTCCGCAAGGCTGTTCCCGGCGTCATCGGCTTCTCCATCACGTACGGTGGACATCCGTACATCCCTAATATATCACCGCCCCGAAAATTGGCGCACAGACCCGGACATTCTCCACCCCATGACCTTCGTACCCTCCAACCCTCCGAATTCCCTTGCCCCAACCCTCCAAATTCCCTACCCTAACAACAGGGAAAGCTCTGTTCCGCCAGGCCCTCACAGCCAATGCGAACAGAGCTTTCCCTTTCAGGCGCCCGGCTCAGGCCGGGGAGAGACTTTCTTTGACAATCCGGCGCGTGAGCAATAGCGATTCGCGAATCGCTAAGCAACTGACCTGACGTCCACCGATCAAACCCTTGACGACCAGACCAAAACCCAAACCGAACCCTCCCAATTTCAACAAGATGCCGTAGTCCCAAAGTGCCTTCCAGCAAGCCGTCCAGATGCAGCAACTTGCCGCAGTCCCACCCCCCTGGGGGTGCTCAGTCAGCTTCGGAATGCACTGCGATTCAAAGGCCAAAATCCCTGGACTCCGTGGAGAAGGCAGGCAGCCTCTGAACACCGAGCGCTGTACCCTGTACCTTGACATGCGCACCATTCAGGTCAAAACCGCTTCCACCAGCTACCCCGTCTTCATCGGCCGCAACCTGCTCGCGCAAATCCCTCGGAAGCTCGGCCTCCACAAATCCGCACGCAATGCCTTTATCCTCACCTCACCTGAAATCTGGGCGCTCTGGGGCCAGAAATTCCTCGCCGCCTTCCCCAAAGATCAGCAGCCAGCAGTCCTCTTCCTCCGAGCGGGTGAACGCCACAAGCGCCTCACCCAGGTCGAACGCCTCGCCTCCGAACTCGCCCTGGCTGGCGCCGACCGGTCCTCCCTCCTCATCGCTTTCGGCGGCGGCATCGTCGGCGACCTCGCCGGTTTCCTCGCCGCCATCTACATGCGCGGCATCGACTACGTCCAGGTCCCCACAACCCTCCTCGCCCAGGTCGACTCCTCCGTTGGCGGTAAAACCGGCGTCAACCTCGGCGTTGGAAAAAATCTCATCGGCAACTTCCACCACCCCCGCGCGGTCTTCGCCGACATCGACGTCCTCCAAACCCTCCCCGACCGCGAACTCCGCGCCGGCCTTTTCGAGAGCGTCAAAGCCGGCATCATCCGCGACCCCCTGCTCTTTCGTTTCATGGAACAAGATTCCGCCGCCATCCTTGCCCGCGAGCCCGACGCGATCGAGCGCGTCACCGTCGCTTCCATCCGCATGAAGGCCAACGTCGTCGTCATCGACGAACGCGAATCCGGCCTGCGCATGATCCTCAACTACGGCCACACCCTCGGCCACGCTATCGAAGCCGCCACCGGCTACAAGCCTCTCCTCCACGGCGAAACCATCGCCTGGGGCATGCTCGCCGCCCTCCAGATCGCCCTCACTCGCAAAACGGTCGCACCCGATCAGGCGCAGCGCATCGAGCAGACCATCCGCGCCTACGGACCGCTCCCCAGCTTCCGCACCACCCCCGCGAAACTACTCGCCGCCGCCGGCCGCGACAAAAAAAATCGCGCCGGAACCCGGCGCTTCATCCTCCCCAAAGGCATCGGCAACGCAATCGTCGTAGAAGACGTAACCGAAGCCGAGCTTCAATCCGCAGCCGACTGGCTCCTGGCCCAGGCACGAACAAGGGCTTCCTAAACTCTAATCCCTAAACTCTCGTTGGCGGTTTAATCCACCGCCATCGAAAGCTGGTGCCGCAAATCCGCGCCTCGCACCCAGAAAATCACATCGGTAGCGATATTGGTCGCGTGGTCCGCAATTCTCTCCAGGTTCCGCGAGATAAGAATCGCCGGCAGCGCCTGGTCCGCCGTCTGCGGCTTTTCCTGAATCACCTTGGTCAGATCGGCAATCGCCACCCGATTCATACGATCGATCTCGTCATCCATGTCGCGCACAGACTCCGCCACCAGTGCGTCCCCATCCAGCAGAGCCTGCACCGCCGTCCGGATCATCCGTCCAGCGAAATCGCCCATCCCGGCGATGTCCACCGGCAGTTCGATGGGATCCTGATGCATCAGATCCATCGTGCGAATCGCGATGCTCACCGCCATATCGCCGATCCGCTCCAGATCTCCGTTGATCTTGATCACCGCCAGAATAAACCGCAGATCGATCGCCATCGGCTGTTCGCGCGACAGCAGCTCGTACGCCATCTCATCCACTTCGCGCTGCGCAGTATTGATGGCCGTCTCGTTCTCCCGCACGTACTGGCAAAGCGCCTCGTCCCGCTGCAGCCACGCGTCCACAGCGGCCTGCACCGCCTGCTGCGACAACGCCGCCATCGCCAGCAACTTGTCCTTCAGCTCAGCCAGCTGTAATTGAAAATGAATCCGCGGCATCGTCCCTCCTGCGTGTCCTTCTGCGAACCCGAGACCCCGTCTCCACCCGCTCAAAGAACCAATCTTTGTATTGTGCATCCTCGCAGATAAATTCTTTGCAAATTCTGCGGCTTTCATGACTTCGGTGTGCCGCACCTGCGCGGCACGCCCCATTTAACTGCATTGGACGCAACCCGATCACGCAACGGTATTGATCGTCGGCACGCATGACAATACCACTTCCGCCTCAACCACCGAACCAACCGGTCACAACGCTCGGTCCCCGCGGTTCTCTATTTCGCGTTCTTTATATCCCGGTCCACTACTCCCTGTTGGCTATTGGCTATTGGCTATTCCCCATTCCCTTTGCCTGTTGCCTGTTGCCTGCATCAACTCAACCGCTTCTCGGCCTCCTGCGCCGCCTCATAAATCTCATCGAATGACTCTACCGCATACAGTACCTTCTGCTCTTCTGACACCAGAAACTTCTGGTCCATCACCTGGTCCAGGTTGAACTCCCGAATCTCGGGCTTGCCCTCGATCACGTGCGTGCCTTCTCCGTGAGAGGAGATCAGCCCGCTCCCGTAGAGCTTCACTCTCCCCTTCTGCCGGATCACCCCAAACTCCACTGTGAACCAGAACAGCCGCCCCATCCGCTCCAGCTTGTCCTTATCGTGCATCAACCCCGCGCAGACCCGCCCGTAGTGCTGCAGGAAATCCGCAAACACCGGGTGCGCATGCATCGGCACGTGCCCAAACACATCGTGAAAAATATCCGGCTCCGGCGTGTACTCCATCGACTCCCGGCTCCGGATATACGTCGTTGTCGGAAACTGACGCGCCCCGAGCATCTCGAAAAACGCATCCGGCGGCAGGAAGCCACTCACCGGCGTGGCATTCCAGCCCGTCCGCGGCGCCAGCCTTCGGTTCACGTCCGCGAGATTCGGAATCGTATCCTCGCGCAGCCCGATCTGCTCGAACCCGTTCAGATACTCCTCAGCCGCATGCTCCCTCAGCTGCGGCATCCGACGCCGCACCAGCTCCGCCCACACCGCGTGCTGCTCAGCTGTGTAAGCGTCCCACTGCTGCTGGATCAGAAAAGGCTGAGCCACCGTCAACGGCTCGCTCGTCTGCTTGCGCCTCTCCGCTCCGGCCACCGTCCCTGGTGGATTCATCGAAAACACCTCCGGCAAAACCCATGAGAATGTCACCCAGCCTGGAGAGATGTCAAATCATACTCGGTCGTCGAACCTCCGCGGGTCATCTGTACCCTATACCTCAAACCCGTTACCCTGCTTCTATGAGTTCCATTCACGTTCAGCTCCCCGACGGAACCGTGCGCGAGGTTCCGTCCGGCACAACTCCCCTGGCCATTGCGGAAAGCATCTCGCCGCGACTGGCGCAGGCCGCGGTGGTCGCGCGCATTCGTCCTCTCAAAGCCGCGCCCGTCGCCGCCGCCTCGACAGATGGCAGCGAAGCTTCGATGTACGGCGCGGAAGACATCCACGCCGAGCGCCTTGTCGATCTGACCACGCCGCTTGAAGAAGATGTCGCTTTGCAACTGCTGACGGAAAAAGATCCGGATGCTCAGAAGGTCCTGCGCCACTCTGCGGCTCATGTGCTCGCCACCGCGGTCACTGAGCTGTTTCCGGAGACCAGGCTCGGCCACGGTCCCGCAACCGACTCCGGCTTTTTCTACGATTTCTGGCGCCCCACGCCCTTCACGCCCGAGGACCTGAAGCTCATCGAGGGCCGCATGGCGGAGGTCACAACACGCGACGAGAAGTTCGTTCGCGAGCACGAGCCGCGCGAGCAGGGGCTGGAACAATTCAAAGCGGCGAACGACTTCATGAAAGTGCATTTCGTCGAGAAATTCACCAAACCCGGCGACGAAATCTCCCTTTACCGCAACGGCAAATTCGTCGATTTCTGCCGGGGTCCTCACCTCCCCTCCACCGGGCGCGTCAAGGCATTTCGTCTCACAAACCTCGCCGGCGCTTACTGGCTGGGCGACGAGAAGAACCCCCAGCTCCAGCGCATCTACGGCACCGCCTTCTTTTCGAAAAAAGAAATGGACGAGCACTTTGCCCGTCTCGAGGAAGCCGCCCGCCGCGATCATCGCGTGCTGGGAAAACAGCTCGACCTGTTTTCCATCCAGGACCTCGCCGGTCCAGGTCTTATCTTCTGGCATCCCAAAGGCGCCATGATCCGCAAGGTCATGGAAGACTGGATGCGCGAAGAATGTATCCGCCGCGGTTACGATTTGGTGGTCACCCCGCACGTCATGCGCTCCCACCTCTGGGAAGTCAGCGGGCATGCTGGCTTCTACTCCCAGAACATGTTCACCCCCATGGAACTGGACGACGCCGAGTACCGGCTGAAGCCGATGAACTGTCCCGGCCACATTCTCATCTACAAAAATTCTCCGAAGAGCTACCGCGATCTGCCCGTCCGCCTCGCCGAGTTCGGCAACGTCTACCGCTACGAGCGCTCCGGCACCATGCACGGATTGCTGCGCGTCCGCGGCTTTACCCAGGACGACGCCCACATCTTTTGCACTCCGAAGCAGATTGAAGACGAGGTCGTGGCCTGCATCGACTTCGCTCAGGCCGTGCTCACTACCTTCGGCTTCAGCGATTTTCAGGTCGAGTTGTCCACATGGAATCCCGCCGACCGCTCCAGCTATGCCGGTTCCGACGAAAAATGGGACCTGGCCGTCGGCTCCCTCGAACGCGCCCTCATGCGCAAAGGCATCCCGCACAAAACCATTCCCGGCGAGGCCGCCTTTTACGGTCCAAAAATCGACATCAAGCTGGTCGATGTCCTCGGCCGCCTGTGGCAACTATCCACCGTGCAGTTTGACTTCAACCTGCCTGCCCGCTTCGAGCTTGAATATGTCGCCGAAAGCGGGGAGCGCGAGCAGCCGGTCATGGTCCATCGCGCCCTCTTCGGCAGCATGGAGCGATTCTTCGGCGTCCTCATCGAGCACTACGCGGGGGCTTTTCCCGTCTGGCTTGCCCCCGTGCAGGCCGGACTGGTGCCCATCAGTGAACGCCACCTCGCCTACGCGCAAAAAGTACAGCAGCGGTTACAAAAAGCCGGCCTACGGGTTGAACTCGATGCACGCAACGAGAAAATGAATGCGAAGATACGCGACTTCACACTGCAGAAGGTCCCCTACGTCCTCGTCATGGGCGATAAAGAAGAGTCCAGCGAAGCTGTCAGCGTGCGCACCCGCGGTAAGGGCGATCAGGGCTCCATGCCCCTCGAACAATTCGTGACCCATTCCGCGGATCTCATCTCGCGAAAATCCATGGACCTCTAATGTAGAGAATCAGCCCATTTTTCGAAGGCCGCAAGGTGAGTGGAAAGCCGAGCCCCTGTACAGAAACGCGGCACATTCACACCAAAAGTTTCTTCTTTGGCCTCGCGATGTGCGATTCCAGATAGATGGCCCCATCCCTACAATCGCCAATAGGGAGAAAAACTTTAGCTCCCGGTGAGGTTCATATGGCGGTTACTGCCTCTTCCGAACCGATTCATGTCAGCGCGCGTTTCCGCCTCACGATCGAGTCGACCATCCTCCAGCTTGAAGCCGCCGCCGCCCGCGACGAGCAACTCGCCAGCAGGCTCGAGAATGCAGATCACCGCCGCCGTCAGCGACTCCTCGTGGCCGCCCAGCTGGAGCGCGCCTTCCGCCTGCGCGAGCTGCTCAGAAGCACCACTCTGTATCTGCGCTGAGCGGACCTCTCGGCGCGGTAGCCGCTCTGCTGACCGGAAACCGGTCCCACACTGTTCAACCGTCAGTCGTTCCTACTGCGGGTGCTTGTCGTCGGGCCTGGCCGGAGGCCGCTGCTCCTGCTTCGGCGGCGGTGCCGGTTTCGACTCAGGACGCGCCTGCTGTTTCGGCGGAGGTGAGGGTCGGGATTCAGTCTGAGGCCGTGACTCAGGCTGCGGCCGCGACTCAGGCTGCGGTCGACCAACCGCCTGCGGAGCCGGACGCGACTGCGGTTGAGGCCGATATTCAGGCCGCTGCGCTGCGGGCGCCGATTTCGACTCCGGCTGCGGGCGATACTCGGGCCGCGCTGGTGCTGGTGCCGATCCAGGTCTCGAACCTGGCTGCGGTTGCGCTTCCGGCCGCTGCGCGGGCTGAGCAGCTGGCCGTGGTTCCGGCCTCGCCTCTGGAGTAGCACGACCCTCTGGTGCAGGCCTCGTTGCAGGGGCCGTCCTTGTTTCGGGGGCTGGCCGGTTCGGCTCTGGCCTGGCCCCCACTCCCGGCGCGGGTCTCATGCCAGGAGCCGGCGCCGGAGAGCCTGCTTCCGGCCGTGCCTTCGCTGCCGGATGAAAATCCTCCGGCCGCGACGCGGGCGCCGAACGCCCGTCATTCGCCGGCCGGCTTTCCGCGACCGTCTGCGGACGCCCATGGTTCACGCTCGCGAACTGCGCCCGATTCTGCATCGACGTCTGCACGATCGTCCGCTGGACCGGAAGCGGAGCGACATGGCGTTCAGTTCGGGCTGCCGCCTGCTCCGGAGTCGGATGATAATTGAGCCCGCCGCTCCCGCCGTTATAACTCACACGCGTGTTGTTATAGATATTCGTGATGCGGTAGTTATAGACGTTGTGAATGACGGTTTCATTCACGTGGCTAACAGCGGTGTTGTAGTAAAAAGCATGGTTGCGCCAGTAGCCGCCCTCATACCCATTGCCGTCGTAGCCGTGACCGTAATTCACTCCGCCGTAAAACCCGATGTGGGGACCCCAGTAGCCGTGGTACCAGTGGTAGCGGCCGCTATAAAAGCCCCAGTAACCCGGCGTCCACAGCGATCCGACGTACGGCGCCATGACCCATTCACCCGGGACCCAGTAATAACCAGCCGAGGCATACGACCAGTAGCCTGGAGTCCAGATGTAGTCATCGCCCGGGCACTCCGGCTGATCGTAATCGGGCAGCGCGGGCGGAGGATCAGGCGCGACATCGTATGCGGTATCGGAATAGTCCGCCGATGGTTCTCCGCCATACTGCTCCCCGCCATACTGCCCGTTGTCAGGAGCTGGTGCGCCGCCCTGATCCGTTGGCTGAGGAGGGGGGTTTTCGGAACTGGCCGTGGTGTTGCTGGCGTTGGCCAGATTCACAGCCGCCGGGTCATCGCCGCTGACCGGCTGGTTCTGATTGCCGTGGCAGCCCGCCAGGGCCAGCGCCACAAATACCGCCGGAAGTGCCAATGGAAGAGCGTGTCTGCCGATCCTGTTCATGGCTGATTTGGATGCCGGTTTGGCGGTAGGGGGAATGCTATGCCGCTCAGAATGAAGCGGGTTCTGGGATGGGCCGCAGCCGCCTGAGCAACACCGAGCCTCTCTCCTTATAGCTCCATTGGCTTCGGCCAACGTTCGCCCACACCTGCCGCGTGTCGCACAACTTCCTCGACGGCCGTTGCAGATTCAGTTTCGCGCAACACCTCACCCACAAGCAGAATCGAAGGCGTCGGCCCTCCACGGGCGCGATCCAGCCGGGCCAGTGTGGTCCTGAAGATTTGCTGATCCGGCTGCGCTGCCCGCGACACGATGGCGCATGGCACATCCGAGGCCAGCCCCTCCCTGCGGAGCTCAGCCGCTACGGCCCGGAGATCCCGTCCAGGCATGTAGATCACCCGCGTCGCGTCAGAAGGCGAACCACCGCGAATCCCCAAATCTTGTTCGATTCCCGGCGCGTGACGCCCCGCAGAGAACTTGATGCTCGATGCCCTCCTTCGATCCGTCAATGGCCGCCGCAGTGCGGCAGCCGCCGCAAACGCCGCGGTTATGCCGGGAACAACCTCGAAGGCAATCCCCGCCGTTGCCAGTGCCTCCATCTCCTCGCCGGCACGCCCAAAGACTAACGGATCCCCGGATTTGAGGCGCACAACCGACAGTCCGCGGCGGGCATAGTCCACCAGCATCGCGTTGATCTGTTCCTGCGAGATGTTCTTCCGCCCGCAGCGCTTGCCCACGTTGATGATCAGCGAGCGCTCCGCGTGCGCCAGCACCGCTGCAGGCACCAGATCGTCGTGCAGCACAACATCGGCGACCGCGAGCAGGCGAACAGCTTTCAGCGTCAACAACTCAGGATCCCCAGGACCTGCCCCGACTAGATACACCGTCCCGCGGCGCGAAGCAGTCATGCAATCGCCTCGACTTTCTGCACCTCGTGAATTTGCTCCTGCGCAAACACCCGAGTCGGACAGTCCTTCGAACCGCAAAGCGATCTGTGCGCCAGCTCGTGCAGCAAAAAATTACGTGATTTTCCCGCCGGCGTCGCCGCGCGGACCTCGCGCCGCAAAGCGCCCAGCTGCTCCAGCCACGGACCAAGATCGCCCGGCAGCTGAGCGTCAATTTCCCGCCCCAGCCGTTGCGCCACAGCCGGACTCTCGCCCGCCGTCGAGATCGCGATTTGCAAATCACCCCGCGCCACCACCGACCCGAAATAAAAATCGCAATTCGGCGGATCGTCGACCGCATTGCACAGAACGTTGCGCCGCAGCGCCTCCTCATACACGGAGCGATTCACCTCCGTTGCGTTCGTAGCGGCGATCGCCAGGAAGATCCCCTCAAGATCGGCGGCCTCGAAAACGCGTCGATGCCAAACCAGCGATCCGGCCTCAGCAAGCGCGCGGATCTCCGCAACCGCCTCCGGAGCAACCACCGTGATCGCCGCCCCCGTGGCGCGAAGGCTATCGATCTTCGCGAGAGCGACCGTGCCCGCGCCCACCACCAGGCACGGACGCCGATCGAGACGGAGAAAAATGGGAAGCAGCGTCATTTAGTCCTCCTCATCCCGCCAGTTCCGCCGGAACGCGGCCGCTCGGCAGGTCCCGTTCCGCAGGTTTCATTTCCTCGCCGCCCAGCGCCACTCGCAGTTCGGCGTCTGTGTTGCGCGCAAAATAAGCACGCAGATTCTCATTCGGTTCACGCTCCGCGAGATACTTCCGCAGCAACCGCTCCACAGCTTCCGGCACAAGGTGCGCCGGCGTGCGGAAGCCAACAGGCCGGGCGGTCGCCGCATGTTTCCCTACCGAGCCGCCCACGCAGAAGTAGTAAGCGTCCGTCATCCGGCCCTCATGCTTAATTTTTTTGCCCTCGAGGCCGATATCGGCAATCCAGTGCTGGCCGCAGCTGTTCGGGCACCCGGTCACATGCAGCCGCAGCTGCTGATCGAATTCCGGAAGCCGTTCCTCCAGCTCATCGACCAGCCAGCGAGCGAATCCCTTCGTCTCCGTAATCGCCAGCTTGCAAAACTCCGTCCCCGTGCAGGCAATGGCCCCACGCCAGAACGGCGAGCCCTCCACGCGAAGCCCAATCTGTTCCAGCTCTCGCGCCAGTTCCCCCGCACGCGAGTTGGGAACGTTCAGCAACAGCAAATTCTGCATTACGGTGAGCCGAAGATCTCCGCTGCCGAAGTTCTCGGCCAGCTCGGCAGCTGCTGCCAGCTGATCGCCCGTGAGCCTCCCGCGTAACACGCTCGCGCCCACGTAACTCAGTCCCTTCTGTTTTTGCGGATGAATGCCGGTGTGATCGCGGAGAATGTCGTCCGGTACGATCTCCTCGACTCCGGGGTCCAATTTGTAACCGATGCGGTTTTGAATTTCCTCGAGAAAGCGATCCCCGGTCCAGCCTTCCTTCATGAAGAGATACTTCATCCGCGCGCGATCGCGGCTCTCGCGCAGCCCCTGCTGGTCGCGAAAGATTTCCGTGATGGCGCGAACCACCGCCGCGGCCTGCTCCGGACGAAGAAACACGTCGAGCCGAACCGCCAGATGCGGCTCATTCGACAGCCCACCGCCCACACGCACGGAATAGCCAACCTCCGCCTCCCGGCGTACCGCGGTCAATCCGATGTCGTTGATCTCTGGATAGGAGCACCACACCGCGCATCCGGTGATCGAAATCTTGAATTTGCGCGGAAGGTTGAAGAATTCGTTGTTGCCCTGAAGCGACCGCGAAACCTCCAGCGCGAGCGGCGAAGCGTCGACAATTTCGTCCTGAGCGATCCCCGCAAGCGGACAGCCGGTGACGTTGCGGACCACATCGCCGCAGGCGCCTTTCGGAGAAAGGCCAACCGCGTCGAGCGACTCCATAATCTCCGGCAGCGACTCAATCGTGAGCCAGTGGTACTGGATATTCTGGCGGACCGTTATGTCGGCCAGATTGCGCCCGTGTCTCTGCGCAATTTCCGCGAGCACACGGGCCTGATCCGCGCCCAGAATCCCGTTCGGGATGCCGACCCGCATCATGAAATAGTCGGTGGCTTTTCCTTCCCCGCCCTTGCCGCCTGTCACACCCACGCCGTCGCCCTGCGTGTAAATGCCCCACCACCGAAAATAGAGGCTCCAGTCCTCGGGGATCGACGAGCGCCCACTGCGGGCGAATGTGCGAATCTCTTCGATTGCATCCCAGGGGTTCTTTTCGCGCTTCAGGCGTTCAGCTTTCTGCGCTCTGGTTTCTTTGATTGCGGAACTGTCCGCCATAATTTCTCCGGGTCGCAGTAATTCAGGTTGAGACCAGTAAGGTTGAGAGCAATTAAAAATCCCGCGTCAGCGGAGGCTGAAAGCGCGGGAGCAGATGACTAGGCTGAGGTTACAGGCTCATCCACAACTCCCGCGCGGCGCACAACAACAAGCGCAAAAAGCAGCCGGAATGTGGCAAAAAACCATTTTAATGATGTTAGGTCACCCCTGCTGTCGAGGTCAAGCATTCAGATCCAGCTATTCAGGTCGAGCCGGAATCGGTTTAGTCGGCGCGCCCCGTCCTGTTTAGCTCCTTATAGAAGCCGAGATCCTGATCGCGCAGCATCTTTGTGACGTACGCGATCTGCCCGTAGTGCAAGCCAAAATGCTCAATAACCTGGTAGACAGCTTCCAGTCCGTGCACGTTGTAGCCCTGGATTTCGTAGCGCGCGATAAGGTCCGCCTCGCTCAGGCGGTCCATCACCTCTCCCGCTTCATGAATCGTCCCGTTGAGCTTTTCAAGCAGCTCATTGCCGGTCATGGTGCCGCTTGCGCTGAATTCGGCGGGACGGTCGCGTTGATCCTCCCGCTTGCTGAACGAGTCGACCAGCCACTGCCGCAAGTTGCCATTCAGATGAAGGACAAGATTTCCAATTGAGTTGCTGGACGGGTTGGGACGCCACCAGATCTGCTCGTCCGTGAGCGACTCGACACAGGCGCGCAGGCGCGGCCAGAACTGGTTCAAGAGCTTGTCACGCGAGAAGGCAAGAAACAGATTCGTCGGGTTGGTTTGAAATTGCGCGCACATGGCGAGCCTCCCATGTGACCATGCTGCGATTGCCTGCCGCGTGTCAAGCCACGTTAGCCGTGGCTAATCCACACTCAGTTCGGTCTTCGCCAGCCGCGCAATCGGCTCCCGGCTATCCCGCCAGACTTCCCATACCGAGACGCACCACGCGCGAATCATCGCATCTCTCGCAGGACCGGGAGTGGCAGCGACTACATCGGCGACAGTGATCGCCGCCCGCTTCACGGGCAGCGGCAACCGCGGCCACTCCTTCCGTTGCCTGGCCATCTTCATGTGAGCCCGCTGTACCTGCCTGCCGGTGAAGTTCCTCTCAAGATGAAGGTAAAGACCGATCAGCGCGAAAACCACAGCGATCGGCTTTGTCGTCTCATCCGCAAGTTGCGCAGTGTATGCATCGACGGCGTTCTGATGGATAAATACAGGATCGGCGTGGGCCAGCGTATAGAACGACAGCTCGTGAAACAGCTCCTGACTGGAAGCGGGCTGCAAAGTAGTTTCCAGCGACGGCTGTCCGGTTGCAGGTTTATTCAAGCTTCCGGCCGCCGATCTCATACGCCTGCTGGATCTCCTCGATACGATGCATCGTGACCAGCATCAGGCACTGGTTCACAACCAGCGGCTGGATCGTCCCTCCCTCATATTGTTGACCCGCGGCGCGGCATTCGAGGTCGCGATATTTTACCCATGCCTCCTGCGCCGACTTCAGGTCGTTAATGGCGTTGTTTGCGTAACCCGCCTCATCTTTCGCCGACCGCTTGAGAGCGTCATCCAGCTCGTGCTCCAGGGTCACCAATGCCGACCGGTAGAGATGATTGAGATCCATATCGTCCTTTTTGAACTCTTCGGCAGAGCAGACGTCGAGATCTGCCATCGTGGTCATTAGAGCGCACGGATTCCTGGCCGCGGTCTCGACCGGAGTTTGTCCAGGGTTCTGTCCCCCATTTTTTGCTGAACCCTGGCCGGTGCCCTCTTTAGTGTCATGTCCGGCATTTTGTCCACTGCTTTGCGCGCTAAGAACCAGCGCAGGCAAGCACATCGGCAGGAGCGCGACGGTCGCAAGCATTCCGGCAGGTATGCGTTTCATCCCCCCAGTTGTAGCACCCTTTGGGCTGCATAGTCAGGCCGTCAACCAAGTGCGCGCGGTATGACGACCGCCGTTCCGGATGAAGACCACTCTGCTGCCGCCAGTCAGGAGCTGGTGTGGTCCAGAACGATCTTCCATCCCGGCGGTTCCTTTTCGAAAACCAGGGAGAAGACTCCCGCGGCATCGCCGCCGCCGGCCTTCGTGCGGGTCAGGTGAAAGTGGCCCGTGACCACCGCGTGGTCCACTCCCAGCATGCGCACATCGAGGCCGCTGAATTCCAGCTGACCCATGGCCTCACGCGTCGCATAGTTTCTCTGGTAACGGGCCAGAATCATCGCGTACCCGTGCTCGACCGATTTGCCGATGAACGTCGTCTGCGGCGAATCGTCATACCCGTGCATAAACGCGACAACGTCGCCCCGATTCCACGCAGTCGCCTGATCGGTCAGAACCTGGCGTATGGCATCCTGCGCCGACTCCGCGCGAACAGGAGGCGCCATCAGAAGAGCAACTCCCAACAAATAATGAAGAATGCGGCAGATGTGTTTGTGTCTCATGCCAAGCCTCGGTAGGAACGGAAAACTATGGTGGGGTCGAAACGATTCGTTAGACTGACCCTGACCCATGAAGACCTTTTATCCCAAATATCTCAAGTCGGCGACTGATGCCCGGCATTTCCCCGCTCCCGGACCTCCGGAAATAGCCTTCCTGGGGCGATCGAACGTCGGCAAATCCAGCTTGATTAACGCACTCCTCGGCGAAAAGCAGGCCCACGTATCGTCGACCCCTGGTCGAACCCGCGCCATCAACTTCTTCGAAATCCGGGATACGCCCGAGCGCCATCATCCCCAGCTGGTTTTCGCGGATCTCCCCGGCTACGGCTACGCGAAAATTTCGAAGTCGATCTCCGCGGAGTGGCCGAAGTTCATCGAGCCGTATTTACGCGACCGCGAAACCCTGGCCCTCTGCGTCTGCCTTGTGGACAGCACCATCGCCCCCAGGGCCAGCGACGCGCAGCTCTTCGAATTTCTGAGGAGCGCCGACAGAGAATTTCTCGTCGCTGGGACCAAGGCGGATCGGCTGTCCGGCAACGGTCGCGCGCAGGCCCTCAAAACGCTGCGCGAAGCCTTTGGATCCGACAACCTGCTGCTGTGCTCCTCAAAGACAGGCGCAGGGATGAAAGAACTCTGGCAGGCAATCCGCGAAGCCGCTTCGACGTGTCCCTGACCCAGCCCTGCGCACATCCGGCTCCGCTTCACCGTGCCCGCAACCGGTCCAGCAATTGTTGCGGATGAACCGGCTTCAGCAGGATTTCGAACTCGTGCCCGCGCACGCGAGCATCCCGCAGCAGGTCCGACGTTGCCGCCTGCCCGGACAGCAGCAGCACCCGGCACCCCGGAATCATCGCGCAGATCTGAATCGCCGCCTCGATCCCGCTAATCCCCGGCATCACCACGTCGGCCAGGAAAACCTGCGGACGAAAATGGCGCGCCGCTTCAACGGCTTTTTGGCCGCTGTAAACCGTAGCGGCCTCGAAACCGCTTTGGTTGAGGATCATTCCCAGAGTGTCGGCAATAATGCGTTCATCGTCCGCAATCAGCACCCGGGGCCTGATCCCATCGTCGATCGAACGAGGATCCATGCAAACCTGGCAGAAAAATGCATACCTTGGGCTATTTGTTCCGTGAGTATATAGCTCGCCGCTTGTGGTGGGTTCAGTATTTATTTTCAGACAGGTAAATGTGGCGTGATTTGGCCAGCCGGCTACGCCCTCTTTGACTTGCGGAGGTCCAGGATTTATAACGGACTTCCGGATTGGCTTGTCCTGTCCGTCAGGCCCGAGGGCGCAACGGGGATTGCCCCGCCCGCGTGTTCGCGGTTGCCATTTTCAGGACGACGGGATGCTCGGGAAGGCGGTGCAACTCCGCCACTGCCCCGCAACTGTAAGCGCATGTTCCTGCGTCCGTTGTTCAGGCGCGGGAAAGCTGGACCAGAGTGCCACTGCGGCCGAACGGCTTCGGGAAGGCGGTCCAGCATGGTGTTTCGGGCTTTTCACCGAACTACCTTGCGCAAGTCAGGAGACCGGTCCCGTTCGCCAGGCTTGTTCTGTCTGCAGGCCCCATCACCGCGTTCCGAGGGGAACGGAGGATTCTATGACGCTTCTGCCGCGGCCACCCGGCCGTCTCCTGTCTGCTCGCCGTTTCCAGTCCGCGGCGCTCGCTCTGCTGCTTGCCTCCTCGACCGCTCTGCAGGCCGTCAGCGTGCACGGCACTGTGACCGATCCTCTCGGCTATCCCATTGCCAATGCCACAGTGGCCCTGGTGCAAAACGGCGAGGTCCTCGTTAACGGTCTCACCGGGCCCAACGGCGGCTACACTCTTGTGAACCCGGCGTCCGGCCGCTTCTACGTCCTGGCCTCCGGCGCTTCCTTCCGGCAACTGGCAACCCAGAGTTTCTATGCCGGCAAGTTTGACCTCGTTGAACAGAGCGTCGTCCTCGAACCGGAGTGGGTGCGCGAGTCGATCGTAGTCACAGCCACCGGCGTGCCCCAGCCTGAGGCCCAGGTCAGCGGCTCAGTGACCGAGCTGAACGCGCCCGATTTCGCCAATCGCGTGGACATCGTCGATCCCCTTCGCCAGGTGCCTGGCGTGAACGTAGTGCAGACCGGGCAAATCGGCGGCGAAACCTCGCTCTTCATCCGCGGGGGCAGCTCGACAGCCAACCGCGTTGTCCTGGATGGCGTCCCCATCGAGGACCTCGGCGGCCGCTTCGACTTCAGCAACGTCGCCACCATTGGCGTCCAAAACTTCGAGGTCTATCGCGGACCCAACACCGCGCTCTACGGCTCGGACGCGGCGGCCGGCGTTGTGGCGCTAACCACCCCCCGGGGAAGCACGCAGTTCCCCTCGCTCCTGTACGAGGGAGATGCGGGAAGCTTCGGGACATATCGGAATCAGGTCCAGCTGGCGGGGATGAGGCGGAAGCTCGATTACTACGGCGGCTTCTCCAGCCTCAATACGCAGAACGCAATCCCGAACGACGGATATCACGACGACACCAGCGTCGCCAACCTGGGGTGGAGTTGGTCGGCAAAAACCGGGATTCGCATCACCGTGCGCAACAGCGTCTCGGCCAGCGGTATCCCTTCGGCAAACGGCGGCTACTCATTCAACTATTTAGCTAACGACGGCAAGCAGCTTGACCAGGACAGTTACGGAACTGGAACCGTCAACCATGCCTTCCGCGACAACTGGAACGCCACCGTGCGCTACGGACTCGTCCGGAAGCGTGAAGAGTCTGAGCAGTGGTATCCGGCCGGGAATCCGATCGCCGGCAATTATTACGGAAACGATGTAACAGTGCTGGGCGCAAACGGATACGCGACGAGTGGCCAGGCGCTCATGAATTACGGAACCAGCTTTGGCGCAATCTACCCCTACTCGCTCGCTCTGGCCTCGAATCGCGACAGCCTGGACGCCCAGACCAATTATGTGCACGGACCTCACCTCGGCGTTATCGCCGGCTTCCGTTATGAGAATGAGCGTGGCCTCGAAGGCGAGCCGGTCTACGCCTACCGCGAGGGCCTGGAGCGAACCAACTACGATTACCAGGCCCAGGTGGGAGGCGAGTTCAGGAATCGCTTCTACTACACCGCGGCAGGAGGCGTCGAGAAAAACCAGCTCTTTGGGACCGTCGGCACGCCGCGCGGTGGCGCGTCCTGGTATCTGGTGCGCCCCGGCCGCGGCGTATTCCACGGCACCCGCCTCAACGTTAACTTCGCGCGCGGATATCAGGAGCCGACCCTCGATCAGCAGTTTGGCTCGCTCTATGCATTTCTTCATGCCAACGGCGGCCAGGCCAGCATCGCGCAGTATGGAATTACCCCCATCGGCGCCGAGTTATCGCGCACTTACGATGGCGGCATCGAACAGAGCCTCCTAAGTGAAAGAGTCGTCGTGCGGGTTACATATTTTCATAACGAATTTGGCAATCAGATCGAACCGGTCCCGGCTTCCGTGGTCCCGCAGCTCCTTCCGAATCTTTCGGCCGCGCAGCAACAGCAACTCGAAGCCTTCCTCAACAACAATTACGCCTATGAGCTTGACCTCAACTCGATGTCGTATCGCGCCCAGGGCGTGGAGTCGGAGATCGAATACGGCCTCGGCAGGAATATCTTCGTGCGCGGCGGCTACACCTATCTTGACTCCGTAGTACAGCACTCATTTTCTTCCGACGGAATCGGCGAGTGCAGCGCCAC
>CAZSWI010000056.1:0-17646 GCA_964610635.1 uncultured Acidobacterium sp. | reverse complement strand
CGTCGTTGGGCTCGAGGAGGAACTCGAGGACGGGCATGGTGGTGCCGATGACCTGGTGTTTCATGACGACAGGGTACAGCAAGAGGGAAGCTCGGGTCAGGAAAGCGGGGGTTGGGGTTGGGCTGGGCGACGGGGAGGGGTGAGACGGAGAGCGGCCGGAGGTTGAACTGGAAAATAATTCCCGGAGTGAGAAAAGGGAGTGGAAGAAATTGCCGCTTTTGAGGGTGGGGACGGCTTTGGAGGTGTTTTGGTTACCAGAGTTTCGGCAAAACTGCACGAAAGTGATTGCGCGAAACACTTTCGGGTAGTACCTGTAGGGTAACACTTAACACATAACTCCGAGGAGGGTCGCGCACTCCACGATCGCCATTGTTATCGGCAGTACGGGCCATGAAGTGAACCAGTAGTTCGACCCACGGCGTGAACGTTTTGCACGTGGACGCACTCTATCTATGCCGTCGAGCAGTAACCGCGATCGAGAGCCGCAAAGTCCCCCCCGAAGATAAAGCAGTTCGGCCTGGTTTCTCAGTCTGAGAGAGAAAGGTAGTGTCGTTTCGAACAGGTTTACTGTAAGGCGCTGATTAGTGACCGAACGGGAATCTGGCGAAGAAGACAACGCCCGACACTCCGCTACTCGACTTGTCCTTGATTCAGAGGTAAGTGCGGCGCGGGAAGAGCATTCCTGGCGCGAACGGGTGTGGTGTGTTTTGGCGGAAAGGGACCCCTGAAATGTATACAAAGCTCGTTCCTCCCTCCTTTGGCCGCGCGGTTGCGGCAGACGATGCGCTCACTATTAACTCCTGGTCGTCCGAACGGGCACGAAAGCTAAGACGGGCGGGTTGCCTGGGTCTGATGATCGGCTGTTTGGCGTTGGCATTACCGCAGGCTTCGTTTGGGGCCGCGGCCCAGCTCAGCGGGTTGTCGTGCAGCACCAGCTCAATCGCCGCGGAGGGTCCGGACAGTTGCACGGTGACGATGAACCAGGACGTTGTGAACAACCGGAGAATCACGCTGAGGAGCAGCAGCAGCGCGGTGTCGATGCCGGGTTCGGTTACGGTGCCGGCAGGGTCTTCGAGCGCGGGGTTCAGCGTGTGGGTGTCGGGGGTGAGCGGGACGCAGACAGTGACGCTGACGGCCAGCGCAGGCGGCTCTTCTGAGACGTACCAGTTGCATCTGAGCGGACCGACGATAGGCCTGAGCACCACCAACGTGGCGTTTGGGAACCAACCACTGAAAACGATCGCCACGAAAACGGTGACCGTTTCTCCCACGGGAACGATGCCGCTGACGATTTACGCGGTAACGGTGGGTGGATCGGGATTTTCATGGGAAGGGATTAACACGCCGCTAACACTGGCTCCCGGACAGACGGCAACGCTGGTGATTATTTTCGATCCCACGACCGCAGGCGCGGCGAGCGGGGTGGCGACTGTAATCTACGACGGAGGGGTCACTGCAACGATTGCATTGACAGGAACCGGGGGGACAACGACGGCGACTCCGGCGGGAGGTTTGGGATCGGTGTCGTGCGGCAGCGCGTCGCTGACGGGAGCGGGGACGGATGCGTGCACGGTGACGCTGACTGGCGCAGCTGCCAGTGCGATGGAGGTAAATCTGGCGAGCAGCAACGGCGCGGTGACGGTGCCGGCATCGGTGACGGTGCCGGTGGGAGCATCGAGCGCAGGATTTAGCGCGACGGCATCGGCGGTCAGCACGACGCAAACAGCGACGCTGACGGCGACCGCGGGTGGGGCTTCGACGACATATCCGCTGGTGCTGAATGCTGTTGCGCCGGGGCTGAGTTTGAGTGCGACGAGTGTGGCGTTCGGAACAGATTTGCTGAACACGCCGATGAGCAAGACTGTAATGGTAACTTCATCGGGGACGGCGCAGCTGATCCTGAGCGGGGCCACGGCAGCGGGGCAGGGGTTCTCGGTGTCGGGAGTCAGCGCGCCGATCACTTTGAATCCCGGGCAGACGGCGATGCTGACGGTTGGCTTCGATCCGACGTCTACGGGAGCGGTGAGCGGAATGGTGACGATCAGCAGCAACGCTTCGAGCAGCAGCGCCGTGAGCAGTGGGACGATTGCGTTGAGCGGGACCGGGCAAGCAGCGGCTACGTTGAGCGGGGTTACATGCGGTAGCGCGACGCTGGCGGGGGCAGGGACGGATGGGTGCACGGTAAGCTTTACGTCCGCGGTGACGAGCGCAACGGTAGTGAGCCTTGCGAGCAGCAGCAGTGCGCTGACGGTGCCGGCTTCGGTAACGGTGGCGGCCGGGGCTTCAAGCGCGGGATTCACGGCAACGGCTACGGCGGTGAGCACCACACAAACGGCGACGCTGACGGCTACGGCGGCCGGGGCTTCTGCGACCTATCCGGTGCAGTTGAATGGTGTAAATGCGGGGCTGAGCCTGAGCGCGACGAGTGTGGCGTTCGGGACCGATTCGCTGAACACTGCGATGAGCAAGACGGTGACAGTGACTTCTACGGGGACGGCGGATCTGATCCTGAGTGGAGCAACGGCCTCGGGAGCGGGATTCTCGGTGTCGGGGATCAGCGCGCCGATCACGCTGAATCCGGGGCAGACGGCGGTGCTGACGGTGGGGTTCGACCCAGCGCTGTCGGGAGCGGTGAGCGGAACGGTGCTGATCAGCAGCAATGCCCCGAGCACGCCGACGATTACGCTGACCGGGACGGGACAGGCGCCGCCAACGGTAAGCGGGGTTTCCTGCACGGGGGGATCGCTGACGGGAGCGGTGACGGACGCATGTACGGTGACGCTTACGGGCCCTGTCACAGTCGGAACCCTGGTGAGTCTGGCAAGCAGCAGCGGCGCGGTTACGGTGCCCGCTTCGGTGACGGTCGCCGCTGGAGCTTCGAGCGCGGCTTTTACGGCGACGGCGAGCGCAGTGACCACAGGGCAGACGGTGACGCTGACGGCGAGCGCGGGCGGGGTTGCGGCAACTTATCCGTTGCAGCTGAATGCGGCGATACCGGGGCTCAAATTGAGCACAACCAGCGTGGCTTTCGGGAATGTGAACCTGAACACGGCAACGACGCAGGTGGTGACGCTGAGTTCCAGCGGGACGGCGCCGGTGACCATTAACTCGGCATCCATTTCTGGAACAGGATTCACGATGTCGGGACCCACTGCGACGACGTTGAATCCGGGGCAGACGGCGTCGCTGACCGTTGCGTTCGACCCGACGACGGCGGTGACGGACACGGGGACAGTTACGATCACGAGTAATTCGTCGAGTGGAGGAACGCAGACGATCGGTTTGAGCGGCACGGGAACGAGCACGGCAACCTACCAGGTGGCACTGACCTGGGAAGGGCCGGCGAGCTCGAGCGTACCGGTGATGGGATATAACGTTTACCGGGCGGCGAGCGGCAGCAGCACGTATACGCTCTTAAATTCGTCAATGGATGCATCGACGACTTACACCGACACGACCGTGCAAAGCGGCTTGACCTATAACTACGAGGTTACAAGTGTGGGTTCAGGGGGTGTGCAAAGCGCGCCATCCCCGGTCTATACAGCAGCGATCCCCTGAGGTCTGGCAGGAAAGGCGGATAGTTCGCGCGGCGAATCATGGGTCGAGGATTCCGTGATTCGCCGTGGGTGCTGCGGATCGATAAGGTAACCATGTCGAATCGAAAAAACCTGCGGACCTGGAGATCGACAGCTATTGGACAGCCTTCCGATAGTAACCGTTCCGGGAATGATGGTTACTATTGATGAAGGTGGATCGACCCGTATTCGGTCGATCAAAGCGTTGAGCATGATCGAAGGTAATCATGTTCTCAATCGACTCATAGGCATAGCGCTTTTGATTGATGGACTGTAAAGACCATATATTATTCACATTCGATGGAAGCCGGGACAGAATCCGCGGATGTGCCATATGGGGAAATCTGAGCCATATTCCAGCATTTCCTATCTAAAGTAATCCAAAAATAAAACCAATGTGATCACAATCACATTACCAAATCGCCGGTCATTGCAAGATCGGGACAGCAAAAACTTCGTTCACTAACCGTCAGCTGGATACAGCAATGGCGTGCTCGCAACAGGAAGGACCGAGAGCGCGGACGGGAGGGTGTGCGAGATCGCTTCCCGAGGTGCCGCAGATGCAAGTACGTCTTTTTCCTCCTCCCTTTGGCCGGGATTGCACGGCTGATGTTGCGCTTACTTCTAACTCCGGGCCGTCGAGGCGTGCGCGAGCCGCCTCCTGGCAGCTGAAGCTGATACGGGCCGGGTTGCCGAGTCTGATGTTCGGATGTTTGGCCGTGGGATTCCCCCAGGTTTCGTGGGGGGCGAGCGCCCAGCTTACGGGATTGATATGCAGCACCAGCTCGTTCAGCGCAGCGGGCACAGAGAGCTGCACGGTCACGTTGAATCAGGACGTGACGAGCAATCGGAAGATCGCGCTGAAGAGCAACAGCGGCGCGGTGACGGTCCCGGCATCTGTAACGGTGCCGGTGGGATCTGCGAGCACCGGATTCACGGCCGCGGTTTCGGCGATCGGCGGGACGGAAACGGTGACGCTGACGGCGAGTGCGGGCGGCATTTCCCAGACTTACCAACTGCAGCTGAGCGGACCGTTGCCGACGCTCGGGATGAGCGCTTCCAGCGTAGCGTTCGGGGCTGAGCCTGTGAATTCAGTCACGACGAAAACAGTTACGTTGACTTCAACAGGAACGGTGCCGCTGACGATCTACGCGATTACGGTCAGCGGATCTGGATTTTCGTGGGAAGGGATCAACAGCACGCCGCTGACTCTGGCTCCTGGCCAGACAGCAACGCTGGTCATTATTTTCGATCCTACGAGCGCAGGCGCGGCCAGTGGGGTGGCGACGGTCATCTACAACGGCGCGAAGACTTCAACAATTGCATTGACAGGAACCGGGGGGGCAGCAGCGACCGTTGCGGCAGGTCTGGGCTCGGTTTCGTGCAGCGGCGCGTCGTTGACGGGTGCGGGGAGCGATGCCTGCGCGGTCGCACTCACTTCGGCAGCCAGCAGTGCAACGGTGGTGAATCTGGCGAGCAGCAGCACTGCGGTGCTGGTGCCGGCCTCGGTGACGGTGGCGGCGGGAGCGTCGAGCGCGGCGTTTACGGCGACGGTTTCGGCGGTGAGCACAACGCAGACAGCGACGCTGACGGCAACGGCGGGTGGGGTTTCGGCGACTTATCCGCTGCAGCTGAATGCTGTGACACCGGGGTTGAGTTTGAGCGCGACGAGTGTGGCGTTCGGACCTGAGCTGTTGAACACGGCAACCAGCAAGTCGGTGACAGTGACGTCGTCAGGGACGGCGCCGTTAACGATCAGCGGCGTGTCGGTAACGGGGACGGGATTTTCGGAGTCGGGCATCACGGCACCGGTGACGTTGAATCCTGGACAAACGGCGACGCTGGCGATCGGCTTCGACCCGACAGCAGCGGGTGCGGTGAGCGGATCGGTGACGATCGGCAGCAACGCTTCGAGCAGCAGCGCTGCAAGTGCCGGGACAATTGCGCTGAGCGGGACCGGGCAGGCGCCAGCGGTGTTGAGCGCGGTTTCGTGCAGCAGCGCATCGCTGACCGGAGCGGGGAGCGATGCCTGCACGGTGGCGCTGACGTCTGCGGCCACCAGCGCGACGGTGGTGAGCCTGGCGAGCAGTAGTACCGCGGTGACGGCGCCGGCTTCGGTAACGGTGGGGGCGGGAGCTTCGAGCGCCGGATTCACGGCGACGGCAACTGCGGTCAGCGCAGCCCAGACGGCGACGCTGACGGCTACGGCAGGGGCGGTTTCCGCGACTTATGCGCTGCAGTTGAACGCTGTATCGGCGGGGCTGAGCCTGAGCGCTACGGGTGTTGCGTTCGGGAACGATCCGCTGAACACAGCGATCAGCAAAACGGTGACGGTGACGTCTACCGGGACGGCTGAACTGATTCTGAGCGGAGCCACGGCTACGGGAGCAGGATTCTCGGTGTCGGGGATCGGCGCGCCGATCGATCTGACCCCGGGCCAGACGGCAACGGTGACGATCGGGTTCGATCCGACGGCAGCCGGAGCGGTAAGCGGACTGGTGACGATCAGCAGCAACGCTTCGAGCAACAGCGCTTCGGGCAACAGCGCTTCGGGCACGGCGACAATTGCGCTGAGCGGGACGGGTCTGGCACCGGCGACACTGAGCGCGGTTTCGTGCGGCAGCGCATCGCTAACGGGAGCGGGGACAGCTGCCTGCACGGTGAAGCTGACGTCGGCGGCCACCAGCGGAACGGCGGTGAGCCTGACGAGCAGCAGCAGCGCGGTGACGGTGCCGGCTTCGGTAACGGTGGCGGCGGGAGCTGCGAGCGCCGGATTTACGGCGACGGCAACGGCGGTCAGCAGCGCGCAAACGGCGACGCTGACGGCGACGGCGGGCGGAGTTTCGGCTACAACCGGGTTGCAGCTAAATGCGGCGGTATCGACGCTGACTCTCAGCACCAGCAGCGTGACCTTCGGGAATGTGAACCTGAATACACCTGCGACACAGACGGTGACGATGAGCTCCACGGGGACAGCTCCGGCGACGGTCAGCGCGGCTGCGCTAACCGGTACGGGGTTCAGCATGTCCGGGATGTCGATGCCGCTGTCGCTGAATCCGGGGCAGAGCGCGACTCTTAGCGTGCAGTTCGATCCCACAGTGGCAGGGGCGGCATCGGGGACGGTGACGATCGCCGGCAACTGCTCGATGGGAGCGATGGTGGTCAGTCTGAACGGCACGGGAATGGCGCCGCAAAACTATGAGGTAGAGCTGACCTGGGATGCTCCAGCAAGCTCCAGCGATCCGGTAGCTGGATATCACATTTACCGGGCAACGGGCAGCGGGTCATATGCGCTGCTAAATTCGTCCATCAATGCGCCTACTACCTACACAGACAGCACTGTGCAGGCCGGGGCAACTTATGACTACGAAGTCAAGAGTGTCGACGCGTCGGGGGTGGAAAGCGGGCCCTCGAACGTTTATACGGCGACGATTCCTTAGCGGCTCCTGAATACGCTGAGGAGCCGCTGCGGTAGGAATGCGGCACCGGCGATCCTGGGAGGGGTCGCCGGCGGGAGGGGGCGGTGGGTGCAGTTGGCTCAGCGCACCCTCCCAATTTTTTGGTTTGGCGATCCCACATCCCGACACCAGGGATGTGGGGCATCCGTAATTCCATTAGTGAACGCCGGCGGCGAGCAGTGTGGTGGTTGTGTGGCGGCGGCGGGCGATTATCCGGGGCTGCGCAGGCCGGGCAGGGGCCAGAGGCGCATAGCCGCTATAGACGGTGATGTGAAAGCAGGACTGGTAGAACTCCTCTTCGACATCTATCTTGCCGGCGGTTTGGAGAGGCAGGAGCCAGGCGCGCATCCAGGAAAGCTCAGAGAAGGACATGCCCTTCTTGCCGATGTCGATGGCGGCGCCGGTGAGGTGCGGAGAGGCGATGTCGCCGTCGGCGGGTGCTGCGTTGCCATTAACTTCGAGAAGCGCGCGCTGGAAAGCGACGGTGCGAACGGCGGAGTTGACCTGGAAGGCGCGGTGGAAGCGGGCGTAGTGGGAGCGGGCCAGGTCAGAGAGGAAATGAGCCGTCCAGGGGCGGCAGTAGCGGCGGTTGGCGGGCAGGCCGGGGTTCACGCGCAGGGAGGAGCTGGCGGGGAGGGGGACGATTTCGCGGGAGGATTCAAGCTGTTCGAGCTGGGCGTCGTCTTCGATGCGGCCCAGGCCTTCGGCTTCGTCACGCTGGTTCTGGCGGACGAGGGATTCGAGCGAGCCGCGGAGGGGCGGAACAAAATGGACGCGCGCCAGGGGCTTGATGGTGGCGTGGATGGTTGCGGGCTGGGTGGCGACGACTGCTGCAGCGGGACGGCGGACGAGGACAGCGCGCGCGGGGATGCTGGGTGCGGGGATGCCGCGTGCGGGGATGCTGCGCGCGGGGATGCTGCGTGCGGGGATGCTGGGTGCGGGGACGGCGCTGCTGTGGCAGGGCACCGAGGCAGGATTGGCGAGAAGGGTGTGGGAGGCGTGTCCAGCTACTATTCCGCAGCCTGAAGTGGCTGTGCGCTGGAAGTGGGCACGGCGAGGATGCGCCGGAGCGGTGGGGCTTACGGTTGAGGCGAAGATTGGGTTCGTCAGCAGGAAGCCGGCAGCGAGAGCGAAGGTGAGAGCGATGCGCATGGGGACCGAAGGGTTGTCGACAGGGACGACTCCAGAGTACCTGACCCGAGCCCTGGAGAAAAGTCGCAGGGGGCTGGGAGCGTGGATCCGGGGGCAGGGCCGCTCGGGCGGGAAGGGGATCGCGACAGCATGCGGTGTGCCGATGAAGAGAGAGAAGTTTTCATTCTGGATTTGGCGCAGGGGGAGTACAATTCCGGGGAAATCAACAGACAGGCAGAAGCAGCACGAAGTTAATTTCCGGAGGATTGCTATGGCCGAAGCAGTGGTTCAACCTGAAGCATCCGCACCGCCGCTGAACCAGGTGCAGCGGGTGGTCGACGCTTTTGTTGCTCCTTCAAAGACGTTTATAGATATCCGGCGCGACGCGAGCTGGTGGATGCCTTACCTGATTGGAGTTGTCATCACTCTGATCCTGGGTGTGGTGGTGCAGCAGAAGATTGGATGGGACAAGACCTACCAGAACATGCTGAAGCAGAGTCCGGCGCAGCAGGCGAGGATCGAGCAGGCGCCAGCCGACCAACAAGCGCGTGCGATGCAGATGGGCGCGAACATCACCAAGTACAGCTTCTGGGCTACGCCATTGATTGCGTTGATTGCGGCGATCGTCGCGGCGGCGGTTCTGATGGCGACGGTGAACTTCGGTTTTGGAGGTAAGGCGAAGTTCGGACAGATGATTGCGGTGTGGATGTATGCAACGCTGCCGTGGGCCATTCAGGGGATTCTGGGGACTATCTCTACCTATTTCGTGGACCCGGATACGTTCAACCTGAAGAATTTTGTGGGGACAAATATTGGGTACTACCTGCCGCAGGATTTACCAAAGACGGTGATCGCGCTGGGGTCGGCGATCGATATCTTCACGATCTGGGCGCTGGTTCTGCTGACGATTGGGTGCACAATCGTGGGAAACATCAAGAAAGGGCAGGCGGCGGCCGCGGTTTGGGGATGGTGGGTGATTATGACCATCCTGAAGGTGGTCGGGGCGATGTTTTCCTGACGAATATGGAGTTGGAAAAGAGGCCCGCCGGCGATGGCGGGCCTTTTTGCGCGTGGGTCAGTTTTTGCAATTCGTTAAAGCTTCTTCCGCGAAACACCGCTGTTAACGCCGGTCAGGTAGACTTCCCTTGGATCGGGAGACATGGTGGCGAGGCCGTATGCCCAGAGACATAGAACGTCCACGAAGTCTTTTGCTCAGCCGCGACGAGTCATGGCTCAGCTTCAACCGCCGCGTTCTGGAAGAGGCCCAGGACGTCTCCAACCCACTTCTGGAGAGGGTAAAGTTTCTCGCCATCACCGCCAGCAATCTCGACGAGTTTTTCGAGATACGCATCGCCGGCGTGCTGCAGCGGATTGAAGACGGATACAACGAAGCCACTCCCGACGGCGCAACGCTGCGAGAATCGCTGCAGTCGATGAAGGATGAGACCCACCGCTTTGTCTCGGATCAGTATCGGTGCTGGAATCAGGAATTGCTGCCCGCGATGCGCAAGGCGGGCATTCGCGTGCTGAGCTGGGACGAGATGGATGGCGACGGCAGGAAATTTGCAACGGACTATTATCAGCGCGAAGTCGATCCGCTGCTCACTCCCATCACCATCGACCCGGCGCATCCTTTTCCCCGTGTTCTGAACAAGGCGATGTGCCTTGCGCTGCTGCTGCGCCGCAAACGGCGCGGCACCCTGGGACCTGTGCTGGGGGTTCTGACCGTTCCTCGAGCATTGCCCCGTTTTGTGCGCATCCCGTCCTCCGGTACTGAGGACTTCATGTTTCTATACGACCTGATCGAGCGGAACGCCGGGGGCATGTATCGCGGCTACGAAATTCTCTCCAGGGCCGCCTTTCGCGTCACGCGCAACAGCAATCTCTATTTCCAGGAAGAAGAATCCCGCTCGCTGCTGGAGACCGTGCGCGCGGAGCTGCACAACCGGCGCAAGGGAGATGCAGTGCGTCTTGAGATCGACAGCCAGGCGGATCAGGAAATCGTCGATCGTCTCACCGTTAATTTCGAGCTCGACGAATCGCTTGTCTACCACACCGATGGCCCGGTGAATCTTTCCCGGGTGATGACCCTCTACGGTTCGTCGCCTCGGCCCGAGCTCAAATTCAAGGCGTTTGTACCCCATGAGCTCCGCCTGAATCGCAAGTCCGCGGATCTCTTCGACGAGATACGCCACCGCGACATTCTCCTCCACCACCCCTACGACTCCTACGACGGGGTGGTTGGCTTTATCGAAGCCGCTGCGCAGGACGCCAACGTCGTCTCGATGAAACAAACCCTCTACCGCACCAGCGCCGACTCGCCCATCTTCCAGGCACTCACCGAAGCCGCGCAGACCAAGGAAGTCACCGCGGTTGTGGAGCTGACGGCGCGCTTCGACGAGGCTTCCAACATCCGCTGGGCGCGCAATCTGGAAGACGCAGGCGTCCAGGTCTTCCACGGGATCGTTGGCCTCAAGACCCATTGCAAGCTGGCGCTTCAGGTCCGGCGGGATCCGGACGGGGCGGTCCGACGTTACGCGCATCTCGGTACCGGCAACTACAACCCGGACACGGCGCGCTTTTATACCGACCTGAGCCTGCTGACGGCCGATCCGGAAATCACTGCGGCTGTGCACAGCGTGTTCAATTACCTGACCGCGCATTCGGAGTCCGACGATTACCGGCCGCTGCTGGTCGCGCCCTTAACTCTGGCCGAGAGCTTCATCCGCCTTATTCACCGCGAGACAGAGCACGCAGCGGCAGGAAGGCCCGCACGCATCATCGCCAAGATGAATTCGTTGCTGGAGCAGAGCATCGTCGAAGCCCTGTATGCGGCTGCGCACGCCGGTGTCGAGATCGACCTGATAGTGCGAGGCATCTGCTCGCTGCGCCCCGGCCTTAAGAACCTGAGTGAACGCATCCGCGTGCGTTCCATCATCGGACGCTTTCTGGAGCACAGCCGGCTCTATTACTTCCTCAATGGCGGCGATGAGGAGTTCTACTGCGGCAGCGCCGACTGGATGCCGCGCAATCTCTTTGAGCGGTGCGAGGTGGTCTTTCCGATTCGCGATGCCCAGATCAAAGCACGCGTGCGCAACGAAATCCTCGCCGCTTACCTGGCCGACAACGTAAAAGCGCGTCAGATGAAGGCCGATGGTTCCTACGTACGCTTCAATCGCGAGGGTGTGCCTGCATTCAGCGCGCAGGATTTCTTTATTGAAGTGGCCGAAGGCAAGGCGGATACGGGCGACATTCCGAAGCAGCAGGCACCCCCAGTCGAGCCGGCGACGCGCAGGGTGGGTCAACTCAAGAAGCGGACGGCTGTGGCTGCCGCCGCGGATTAGCCGTCATGTACGGGCTGATCGCCAAACTCACTCTACACCCCGGCAAGCGGGAGGAAGTAATCGCTCTGCTCGCCGGCAGCTCAGCGAATATGCCGGGCTGCTTCAGCTACGTCGTTGCCAAGGATGCCGGGGCTGAAAACATCCTCTGGGTGACGGAGGTTTGGGAGAGCAAGGCCAGCCACGATGCGTCGCTGTCTCTTCGCGCGGTGCAGGCGGTCATCCCAAAGGTGCGGCGGTTGCTGGCGAATTTGGAAAAGATCGCGGAGACTGAGCCGGTGGCGGGCCTTCCGTTCGAACCTTGACATAAACAGGCTTCCCGGCAAGACTGAAGTGCAAGACCGAGTCATCCGGCTCCCCGTCGCGCCGTTCCGGCGCACTTCTCTGCGACCACAAAAACAGGAGGACTCCGCATTGGCGTCTGAGGCCGTGAACGTGTACGTTGCCGAGGTTGACAAGCCGGCCGGCTATGGGCTGCGCCGCGGCGTCCTCTCGCCGGCCGAAACGCTGGCACAGTCTGTCTCCGCCATCGCACCGACTACGACGCCCGCCATGACCATCCCGCTGGTTTTTGCAATGGCCGGCAATGGGACCTGGCTTGTATACCTTCTGGCGACGGCTGGCATGACTCTTATCGGCGTCCTCATCGGGTGTTTCGCGCGCCGGTCGGCCTCGCCCGGTTCGCTTTACAAATACGTCACCGAATCTCTTCCCGACTGGGCCTCCGGCCTTGCGGGTTGGGCGCTGCTGCTCGCGTATGTGACCACGGCTGTCTCGGTCACGGGAGGCTTCGTCCAGTACGCTAATGTTCTGCTCGTCGCGGCCGTTGGACGGACCGCCCCGGCCGCCATTCTTGCAACGATTGCTATTCTCATTGCTTCGGCGATGGCGTATCGAGACATCCGGCTATCTGCGCGCTCCATGCTGTGGCTTGAGGCCGCGTCTGTCGCCTGCATTCTTGCTATCGTGGCCCTTGTGCTCGCGCGCCACGGGCTGCATCTCGATACGGCGCAGTTCCGCCTCCGCGGCGCCAGCGTCTCGGGCATGCGCCTCGGCATGGTGCTCGCCCTCTTCAGTTTCGTCGGCTTCGAAAGCGCTACCGCTCTCGGGGAAGAGGCACGAAATCCGCTCAAGACGATCCCGCGGGCGGTCCTCCAGAGCGCCGTCGGGCTCGGTTTGCTCTTCGTCGTTTGTGCTTATGCCGAAGTTCTGGGTTTCAGAGGACTGAACCAAGCCCTCGACCAGAGCGGCGCGCCATTCCACGTCCTGGCGCGGCAGGTTGGGGCCGGCGCCCTTGGCATCGCGGTCGACGTTGGCGCCGGGATGAGCATGTTCGCCTGCGTTCTGGCCTGCATGACGGCCTCGGCCCGCGTGTTGCTGACCATGTCCCACAACGGATTGACCCACGCACATCTGACGCGTACGCACCATCGGAACGAGACTCCGCACATCGCGGTTCTCGTAACGGGCATTGTTACATTTGTTTTAACTGTCGCCCTCGCTCTGCGCGGCGTTTCGAGCTCCGACATTTACGGCTGGATGGGATCGCTCGCCACTTACGGATTCCTCACCGCCTACGCGCTGGTCTGCCTGGCCGTCCCGAGCTTCCTGCGCCGGGAGCGCGCGCTGACGACTCTGTGGCTTGTGCTTTCCGGTGCCGGTTTTATCGCTATGCTCCTCGCCATCGCCGGCTCCGTCTATCCCGTCCCCACCGGGGCCTACCGCTGGCTACCCTACATCTATGTCACCTATCTGGTAGCGGGCTGGCTGTGGAACCAAAGCAGATCGAAGCTCCAGTCCGCGGCGTAACCTGGCTCAGGGCCGCCGAACAGGCTTGAGTGTGGGATAGCGCATCAAAGATACGGGTGGGTTGTTGCTGAAAGACAAGGCAGCGCTGGATCACGAAAGGGAGATGGGCATGAAGATTGTGCTGCTGGTTGCGATGCTCATGCTGTCGCTCTCGACAAGAGGACTTGCTCAGGCAGCGGAGAGAGTGAGCGTAACGTTTGCGACTCAGGATGACGATAAAGCCGGGAGTACGCAGGTCCAGGACCATCTCGTCTGCGATAACCACGATGTCGCGACCCTGATCTGTTGTAATGCCGGGCGCGACATCGATCACTGGAACGTCAACACGACCACCGCTCGCGACATGACTATTGTCGAGCATTTCGCGAAGGGGCGGCTGGCGGGATGCCATTTTGTATTCGGGATGAAGGCGGCCGGCAGCGATACGTGGAAGGTGATTCCGTCTCTTACCGTTTACTATGACGGCAGCAGGGTCGATTGGCACTTTCCCTACACCGTTCTTAAGTCAGATAACGCTCCCACGAGTAAGACTTTCGACCTGCCCCACCAGTGAATTGGTGGACCCGGGAAATACCCGCCGCCAGACAGCAGAGGGTGTCAGGCAAAAGCGATTACTTTCGCTTCCACCGAGTCCCGTCTTTGGAGTCCTCCAGCAAAATTCCCATGGCCGCCAGCTCATTCCGGATCGCATCCGCTCGCGCAAAATTGCGCGTCTGCTTCGCTCGATCGCGCTCCTCGACCAGTTCTCGAATCCGCTCGCCGGTTACGCCTCGAGTCGCCAGGACTTCGGGATCCGCCTGGTCGAGCTTTCCCTCGCGCTCCGCCCAATCCAGCGTGAACCGCGTCCACTCAGCATCGTGGTTGTCAAGCACAGCGAAGACGCGGTCGAACTGCCGCAGCACTTCAAGAACCTCCGCCTTGTCGCGCTCGAAAAACCCGCCCGCATCGGCGCGGCCGTTTACGAATCGCGCCATTTCGAAAATCGAAGCTCGCGCCTCCGCCGTATTCAGGTCGTCCGCAAGCGCCGCCAGAAATTTTGCCGCCGTCTCACGAGCCAAATCGCGGATCTCGCTGCTCCCGCCGTTTCCTGCGGGCCACTTCGTGTTCACGATCCGATCCCGAAACGTTCGCAGCCGCTCCACGGCAATTGTCTCTGCAGCCAGCCCGTCAAACGTGAAGTTCAGCTGCTGCCGGTAAGGCACCGAAATCAGCAGCATCCGGATCGCCGAAGCCTTATACCCGCGCAGCAAAAGATCGCGCAGCGTATAAAAGTTCCCCTCCGACTTCGACATCTTCCGCCCTTCCACCAGCAGAAACCGGACATGAAACCAGTGCCGCGCAAACGTCCGGTGCGTCGCCGACTCTGACTGAGCAATCTCGTTTTCATGGTGCGGAAACATCAGATCCTCGCCGCCAGCGTGCAGGTCGAAACTGTCCCCCAGGTACTCCATCGCCATTGCGGAGCATTCGATATGCCACCCCGGCCGACCCGGCCCCAGCGCCGTTTCCCACTTATGCTCGCCCGGCTTCGGCGCCTTCCACAAAGCAAAGTCCCGCGCCGAATCCTTCTCGTACTCGTCCACGTCGATGCGCGCGCCGTCAGTGATGCCCGCAAAATCCTTCTTCGACAGCTTGCCGTATTCGGGGAAGCGGGCGATCCGAAAATACCAGGACCCGTCCTCCGTGCGATACGCAATGTCCTGCCTGGCCAGCCGCTCGATCAGTGCAACCATGGCCGGAATATGCTCGGTCGCCCGCGCGATCACCTCGGGCCGCTCCACCTCGAGCGCGTTCAGATCCTCGAAAAACGCCTCTGTGTATTTGCGCGTGTAGGCGTCGATATCCAGGCCCGCCGCCGCCGCATTGCGGATAATCTTGTCGTCCACGTCCGTGATGTTCATGACGTGGCGAACTTCGGTTCCCAGCAACCGCATCGCGCGCCGCAGAACGTCCACTTGCAGGAAGGTTCTGAAATTTCCGATGTGGCCGTAGTCGTAGACCGTCGGCCCGCACGCATACATCCGCAATGCCTTGCCGTCAGAGGGCGCGAGGTTTTCGACTTGCCCGGACAGCGTGTTGTAGAGGCGCATGGCCGGCAGAGCCGCCGAGAGTTCAGGAGTTGCGGACAACTCCGCTGTCGCCGTGCGCCCGGTTTCGCCTGTGTCTGGTTCTGAGGGCAAAGTCATGAAACTAGCCCGATTCTACCAGCGCACCCACGCTCCCCTCTCCGGCCAGGAAAGCCGTCATTGTCCCGGAATTCAGTATCTAACTGCCAAGTCTTAACGAAGGCTCTGCCGTCAGCGCCTCTGGTGCGAACTCACCCGCTAAAAACTTCGGCCACGCGGCCGCCGCAATCATCGCCGCATTATCCGTCGAGAGAGCCATCGACGGAAACGCGATCGGCAGATCGCGCTCGCCCGCTTCCGCGGTGAACCGCACCCTCAGTTCGCGGTTGGCGGCCACACCACCCGAGACGAGAATCCGTTCCGCATGCAGCCTCTCCGCCGCGCGAAACGTCTTCCGGCGCAGATCGTCGACAACCGACCGCTGGAACGAAGCAATCAGATCCAGCGTCCGCCGATCGCACAGCGGAAGCGCATCGGCAGGCTTCGCATCCGGAGTTCCGGCGAGGACCGCCCGCCGAGCTTCGATCGCCGCGCCCATTTCATAAACCTTCGTGTAGCGAAGGGCCGCTGTCTTGATGCCGCTGAAGGAAAAATATGTGCTCTCCGAGGGGTCCAGCGCTCCGGCGTCGCCTTTTCGGTGCACCTTGGCCTTGATCTGAGAAAAGGTAAACGGAACCGCCTCCGGATTTCCATGGGGGGCAAGCGCATCAATCCATGGGCCGCCCGGATACCCAAGACCGAGCACCTTCGCCACCTTGTCGAAGGCCTCCCCTGCCGCGTCATCCACCGTGCGGCCAACATTGCGATAGGTCCACGCTCCGGCGTCCGGGCCATCCAGCTGGTTTCTCTCGAATCGCGCCAGATACAGATGGGTGTGGCCGCCGGAAACCACCAGGGCGAGGACTCGCCGTCCAGGCAACGATCCTTCGGGCGCTTTTTCACCGGACTCTCCAGCGCGCCGCGCTTCCTCGAGCAGGACCGCATGAATGTGTCCCTCGAGGTGATTGACAGCGATCAGCGGCTTGTCCAGAGCAAACGCCAGAGCCTTTGCAAAACCGATGCCGACCAGCAATGCACCGGCCAAGCCCGGTCCTTCTGTAACAGCGACTGCATCTAAATCCTGGTAAGAGACTCCAGCCTCAGCGAGGGCGGAGCGCACCGCTGGGAGAATATTCCGCAGGTGCTCCCGCGATGCCAGTTCCGGAACCACTCCGCCGTAGGGCGCGTGAATGCGAATCTGCGATGCGACCACGTTTGAGAGAATCTCAGCCCCCCGCCGCACCACCGCGGCAGCCGTCTCATCGCACGAGCTTTCAATGCCGAGGATCAGGCCGGCGGTAATCGAGGACATCCTCTAATACTAGTGGCCGGTCGCAGGGATTTCGTTACCGTTCCGGCGAAATCGGGTGCCCTGCGTCTGGCTTTTGAGACGTGTGGCTGATGGAATCCGCACCGGGAACGATTTCTGGGCCACAGGCTGCGGGCGAGCCGGCCGTGCACGCCGGCAGCCCCAATCACCGCACGCGCTCAAACACCACCGTCCGCCCACCGTCATAAGCCCGCTTCCACCCCGCGCTTTGCCCCAACAAATACGCCATCGGAGTATCCTCCGCCAGCAGCACATACTGGATTCGATACTTATTGAGCACCGCAAACGTATCATCGACCTTCGTCGCCCGCAGATAGTCGCTCATCACACCCTCATGCTCAAAAATGTCATTCCGCGGATCGATGAACTCCTTCACCTCCGGCGCCTCCCACTCGAGATACCCGCCCCAGTTGAAGTCGTTCAGCAGATTGCCCCGGCCGGCAAGGCTCCGCACATAAGGGACAGCCTTCTCAGGGAACGCCTCCGCGATCCCCGCATGCAGCCGCTTCTCACTCGGATACGCTCGCACCATCATCGCGAGCAGCGCGGCCATGATCACCACATTGAACTCCCACCGGCCCTTCGCATCGCCACTACTCTTCGCGACGCCCCAGCGAAAATCAACAGCCAGCAGCGGCATGACCACAATCGCAATCAGAAACAGAAACCGCACATACGTGACCGCCGCATAGAACGCCACGATCCCCAGCGCAACATCGTCCAGCGGCCATCGGCGCCGTCGCACCAGCTGGAGCACCGCGAGCAGGACAAAAATCGCCACAACCATCTTCCCGCGCACGCTATGAAAATCAAGGCTGCCCCACTCCGCAATGTTCT
>CAZSWI010000055.1:0-17951 GCA_964610635.1 uncultured Acidobacterium sp. | reverse complement strand
CCGGCTGCATCTTGTCGGGATGAGTCGTTCCCAGCACAATGAGGACCGGCCTCGTCCCTTGAATCATCGGATCCCATAACTCATCCAGCGCCTGGGCATTTTGCCGGGGTGCCGGCGTCCAATAGTGTCTGGCGACAAACGTGCCCGCGACCACGAATACGACCAGCATCCCGAGAAGCATGGGCAAAGTACCGCGCCATCGGGTCCGCACCTTCGATTCGCCCACCGTCGGCTCCTCGGGTTCCGGTTGCGCCTGGAGCGCGGAGGAGTCTGGCGGGCGCAGCAGAAATTCAGGTACATATGAGCCCAGCGGAAGCTCGATCTGGACGCAACTGTCGTGGCCATTCTCGTGGTAAAACTGAGCGATTCGCTTGCGTACTTCGCCGGCGCTGATTCGCACCACCGGATCGATGCTGGTGTCGTAGTCGTGTCCCCGACCGAATACTTCCACGCCCAGCGTGCGCTCCTTCAAATCGGATGACCGCTCCTCCAGAGCCGCTTCCACGACGTAGTTCAGAAGGGCTGGATAACGCTTGCTTCCCCGGAAATGGCGGCTCGACAGGATCGCTTCCAGTTCTCTCAAAACCAGGGTCCGTTCCTCCGCGGAAGCCGGCCTCCAGGGTGTCGCCAAATGCCCGTTTTCAGATCGCTGGCTCATATTGTGCGGATGAACGGGGGGTAGCATACCACTCCGGAACCAGGATTGTCACAGCAAGTATTGTCGAGCCAGCCAACGCGCCGCGGAGGGGATCGACGCGCCTTTCCTGGTTTGTTAACCGTTTTAAATCGAGATGTTTGCGCGAGTGCGCCCGACCCGGAACAGGCGGTAGCATACCGTAGCATCCTTGTCTTCCATTCGCCCGGCGATATTGAATTGCGCCCGCGCTGGCTCACAGAGTCTTTTTTCTGGGTTCGCAAAGAGCGTGCATAGGGAGTACATTAGCCGGTTTGCTTTTTTTGGAGGCTTCACCATGATGGCTAGAAGGATGTCGTTGTTTTTGAGTGTGCTGTTCCTGCTGAGCATCCAGCACTCTCTGTTCTCCCAGGCGGTCACCGGAACCATTGTAGGCACGGTGACAGACGCATCGGGCGCGGCAGTAACCAACGCCAGGGTCGCAATCGTCCTGGTGGGACAGAGTCTCGAACATACGGCGATCACCAACGAAAGCGGAAACTTTACCGAGCCCGACCTTGCCTCCGGAACCTACACTGTCACGGTCACCGCGACCGGTTTTAAGAAGGTGACCCGCGAGAACATCCTTCTTGAGACCAACACGACCACACGGGTCGACATAAGCCTCGTGCCGGGCAGCACAACTGAGACCATAGAAGTCACCACGGCGCCGCCTGAGATGCAGACGGACCGCGCCGATATATCTACGACGATCGAACAGCGCCAGCTCGCCAACCTTCCGCTGAGCAGCGGAAACAGCTTTCAGTCCCTGCTGAACATCGTGCCAGGCAACGCGCCTGTCGTCTTTAACAACTCGCAGTTCTACAACGCCAACAACGACCTCTCCACGAACTCCAACGGCCAGTCCTCCTACGTCAATCTCTACCAAATTGAAGGTATCGATGACGACCAGCGCACCGGCATCCACATCATCCTGGTGCCGCCCGCGGCCGCCATCGCAAACGTCGACCTTACAACCAATAACTTCGAGGCCGAGTTCGGCCGCGCTGTCGGCACGGTGGTAAACGTAACGCTGAAGTCCGGCTCCAACAATTTCCACGGCTCCGTTTTCCAGAACATGGAGAATAACGGCGTCAATGCCCGCAATTACTTCGCCTCCGGACCCAATGGACGTCTGGTCTACAACTACACCGGCGGTTCATTAGGCGGCCCGATCCTCAGGGACAAGCTTTTCTTCTTTGGAGACTTTCTCCGCACCTCCGATCATGAATCCGCGACAACGAACGCGACCATTCCCTTCTATAACGTGGTCACTGTGGGCGGCGCGAGTTATCTTAGTCTGAGCGAATACTCCGGTCAGGTCTACGATCCGACTACTGGAGATACCGTGGACTGCTCCGGCGCGGCGCCTAACAGCGGTTGCGGGACGGGGCGCGTTCCATTCGCTGACAACCAGATTCCGATGTCCGAACTCATGTCCCTGCCCAATACTGTGGGCCTGAAAGTTCTGCAGGATCTGGACGCCCTTGCGAGAAATCCAAAAACAAATTTCGCGTATGCGGCGTATGAAGCCGGCGCAACCAGCAACAATTTTTCGTCGAACCTGCCATTCAATAAAGATGTCATCAGTTACGACATCAAGTCGGACTACACGATCACGCAGAAGGATCATCTGAGCGGCCGTTTCAGCCACCAGAACATCAACACTTTCCAGGCGCCATTGTTCGGCGCGTTCCTCGGGGGCCCTGCAAACTCTTCCTTTGAGGGAACCGGTGTCGCCAATGCCTACAGCACCGGCTTCAACTACGATCACGTATTCTCCCCCAGGCTGTTTACTGAAGCGCGCGTTGGGCTTGCCCATCTGCGCAACTCGGCGCAGCAGTCGGATTACGGAACGAACGATGCCGCGACCCTTGGCATTCCCGGCAATGGCCCCAACGGCACGAATAACACTCCCCAGGCGAGCGGGCAAGTCTCCTTCTCGTTAAATAACTTCTCCTCCATGCTGATCGGCTATTCGGTGTCTCTGCCCTGGCTGCGCGCCGAATCCAACATCGACTTTGCCAATAACTGGACCAAAATTCTGGGCAACCACACGCTCAAGGCGGGCGTCGATATCCGCCGCGTGCGCGACGATCTTCTCCAGGGGAATGTCAACGCCGCCGCAGGAGAGTTCTACTTCAACGAGCACACGACCTCAATACCGACCGGGGCGGCCTCATTCAACGGATCGACCACGGGTCAGGCCAACGACATGGCAAGTGAACTGTTCGATGTCCCGTATCAGGTTGGCCAGGACACGAACAGCACCTTCCCCTGCTACCGGCAGAGCTGGCTCTTCTTCTTTGTCTCCGACAAATGGCAGGTCAGTCACAAGCTCACCGCCGATCTGGGCCTGCGTTATGAGCTGTATCCTCCGGCCACGCCGCGCAAGGCGGGTGGTTTCGTCAACTACGACCCCAGCAACGATGAACTCGTGATCGCTGGCGAAGACGGAAACCCCTCCAACCTCGGCTTGCAAACCGACTACAAACTCTTTGCTCCAAGGGTAGGATTGTCTTACCGAGTCACCGAGAAGACCGTCGCTCGCGCCGGGTTCGGCATCAGTTATGTTCCCTTTGTGGACAATAGCTACGCCTATAACTACCCCATCAAAACCAGCACCGACTACAACAGCCCGCAAAACTACGGCCCAGCCCTTAACAACGGCGCCCTCGTCAATTACCAGACCGGCGTGCCCATCACCCCGACGCCGGCATTTTCTTCCAATGGCACGCTCACGGAAACCAAAGCCAACGGCACCCTCGCGCTGGGCAACCTCTATATTCCTCTCAACTTCAGGAATGCCTCGGTGGATTCGTGGAACGTTGCGGTCGAGCAGGCTCTGCCCAGCAACATGTCTCTGCAGGTGGCCTATGTCGCCAATCACGGAACACGGATCGATGTAGCGCAAAACATCAACCTCCCCAGGATCTACGGTCAGGGCGGCGCATACGATCCCTTCAATATCGCGTTTGGAAAAACTGCATCCGTCACACAATACTTTCTGGGCTTCTCCAGTAATTATGAGTCGCTGCAGACCCAGCTTCAACGCCGTTTTAGAAATGGGCTCGCATTCCTCTCCGCCTACACATGGGGCAAGGCGCAGGGCTACCAGACTGGAGCCCAGGACGGCGGCTTACTGTTCTATGCCGGCAACTGGCGCCGTAACTACAACCTCCTCGACTTTGACCGCAAGAATAACTTCGAGCAGACGGTTACTTACGAGCTGCCGGCGGGACGCGGCCACCGCTACCTCAATTCCGGTATCGCCGACTGGACTCTGGGAGGCTGGAAGACATCGGCGACCATCGGTATGCTTTCGGGCCTGCCCTTTACAATTTCAACGACCAGTGCCACCTCGGGAACGACCCAGACCGTCAATCAAACTGGACCTTACCAGGTCACGCATAGTGTGAGCAGAGCGGCTAACACCGCCTGGTTCAACACCGCCTCCTTTACGGCGCCCCCCGCCTGCACCCCTTACTCGGCTGCTAACCCCGTTCCCTGCGCCTTCGGAAACACGCAACGCAACGAGTTCCGCGGCCCCGGTTATTTCTCTGACAACCTGTCGGTCTTTAAGGACTTTCACATGTACCACGAGTCTGTCATCGAAGGGCGGTTTGATGCCTTCAATATGACCAACACTCCGGCGTTCAATCTGCCCAACGCAACGCTCGGATCTAACCTGGGCAAGATCTCCTCCACCCTTGGCAGCGGGGTCGGCAATGTGAATGGAGTTGGTGGTCCGCGGGTGCTCCAGGCATCCGTCAAAATCAGCTTCTAAGATGGAAGATAGCTTTCTGGCCCTGCCTGCTGCGCCTTTATCGAAGGTGCGCGTGGCGGGGCCACGGCACTGGCTTGCAGCTCGACCGTGCTTTTTCTAATACGCTTTATGCTCCCCCAACCACAGGAGGGCCCCGTGCCGACTAGGTCGCGGAGTATGCAAACAGTTGACACCCACGGGTGCGTCAGCGTCATCGCAGCTACGGCTGCCTTGCTCTTCCTCCTGCCCGCGAGCGCGCTGCCGCAGTCCGGCAATCGCGCCATTCCACTCAATGGCCACGCCAGCATCCTCGTGGACCCCAGCCAGCCTGTTCCCGTCCAGCGCGCTGCTCAGGACCTTGCCTCCGACATGCGGATGGTTTTCGGCGAAGCGCCCAAAATCATCGCTGCTGCGCACGACGCCGGTCCAGTCGTCATCGTTCTCGGTGACGAAGCGTCCGGTGCCGCCGCGGACCACGACTCTGCTCCCGAAGCCTTCTCGATCACCGCGGGCTCGGCCACTCTCAACCGCCGCGACAAATCACAAGTTATTCGGCTTGCTGGCTCAGACATGCGCGGTACCCTGTTTGCGATCTACCAGTTTTCTCAGAAATACCTCGGGGTGGACCCGATGTATTACTGGACGGACCACCCGCCCGCAAGGCGCACCTTTATTTCGATCCCGGCTTCTCTCGATGAGAAGTTTCCCGCTCCGGTCTTCCGCTACCGGGGCTTCTTCATCAACGATGAAGATCTGCTGACAGGCTGGGCGCCGGGCGAAGCCAAAGACCACACCGGCATCTCGCTTGCGGTGTGGAACAAAATCTGCGAAACCATCCTTCGCCTCAAAGGCAACATGATTGTGGCCGGCACCTGGCCCTTCCCCGACGAGCCCCAGGATCGCCTCGTCGCCCAACGCGGCCTCCTTCTCAATCAGCACCACGCCGAGCCCCTCGGCGTGAACTTCTCCCGCTGGCCGCACGACGTCCCCTATAACTTCACCGCCGCTCCCCAGTACATTGAGAACGCATGGAAGAATGCCGTAGCTGCGTATCCCGGAGATCAGCAGATCCTCTGGGAGATTGGCCTGCGCGGCCTCTCCGATGAACCTTACTCGGCGCTTGACCCCTCGGTGCGCGGCAACGACCAGGCCCAGGGCCGCCTCATCGGCAAAGCCCTGGCCGAGCAGGTCAGCATCGTTCGCGCTAAGTATCCCAATGCCGTTTTCATTACCGACTTATGGATGGAAGGCGCAAAGCTCATGCGCTCGGGCGACCTCGTGATTCCGCCTGACGTTATTACTGTGTGGCCAGATACAGGCTATGGCTACATGCAGGACGATGGCGAGGTCAAGGCCGGCGACGGCGCATATATTCACGTTGCGATGTATAACTTCGTAGCCAACCAGCTGTCGGAACTAACCCCCGTCAGCCGTATCTTCGATTCGCTCGGCCGATTCCAAAAGGCCGGGGCAACATCGTTCCTTCTGGTCAACACCAGTGACATTCGCCCGGTCACCATGGGCGCGCGCGCCGTACTCGACTTCGGCTGGAACGGCGCATCCATCGGCTCCAGCGACGACTTCTACAGGAACTGGGCTACCGGGGAGTTCGGCGCCAAAGCCGCGCCCGCCGTGGCGGCTGTCTACAAAGCATACTTCCGGGCGCCCGCCAACCGGCCGGGTACTCCACCGCTTCCTTATGGCGACAACTACTATCACACCGCCGCTCGTCTTATGCTGCAGAGCGCCATGGTCCAGTGGCCCACCTACTGGCTGCCTGGCCAGGCTCCTTTCTGGACGCAGCCTTCGGTCCGTCCTGTCCCCTTTGATCCCGATCAGGCCTTCCATCAAGCCGAAAAGGAGATTAAAGCCTGCGCCGACGCCCAGCCCCGCTGGGACGCCGTCTGGAAGCTGGCATTGGCCGCCCAACCGCTCGTAGCCAGCGATCGCAAGGACTTCTACCAGGCCGGTGTGCTCACCATGATTGCCATCAATCGCGACAGCAACCGCATGCTGCTCGCACTCTCCCAGGCAGTCGTGGCGCTGCACAACGGCGACCACGCCGCGGCTGAGGCCAGGACGAACCAGGCCCTTCAGGCCATTGACGACCTTAAGCAGTCCGAAGCCCATGCCGAATACGGTAAGTGGAAAAACTGGTATCGCGGAGACTGGCTAACCGGGGTCGATCGTACCCGCGAGGTTGTCGAAGGCTTTGCCAGTTATCTGAAAAACCCCAACGCACCTCTTCCCCCGCCCATCGAATGGAGAAATTGGGAAGCCTACTATTACATCCAGCACTACCAGGGCACTCGTACTGCGGACGTCCACTAAACAGGCTGAGGGCGCGCCTCGAGCCAGCCAGACAGATCGGCCTTCCCACTTGCCCACAACACGTCCTATGCTGGACGACGAGGTCCCGCAACCTGCCCCTGGCGCGAAGACGAACCAGAATCGGAGAACCCATTTGGAGGCTCATGCGTCGTTCCCTTGCATCTGTGGCTGCAACTAGCCTTGCCCTCGCATCCTGCGTGGTTCTGTTCAACCCGGCCAGGGGGCACGCCGCCGGCTCTCCTCGCCCCGCGGCAACACAGACGGCAACTTCACAAACCGCAGCATCGCAGACGGCCGTGACACCAGTGCAGCCAGCCGACGATCCTGTTGCCGGCCAGCGCGCCACTGTTCGCTTCCGCAACGCTCGCTTCACAGTCCTCACGCCGCAGCTCATCCGCATGGAATGGTCTGCCGAAAACAAGTTCGAGGATCATGCCTCGTTCGTCTTCCTCAACCGGCGACTTCCCGTGCCCAAATTCTCCACCGGGATCACCGGCAGTGGCCATACCCTCACCATCCAGACCGCATCTCTCTCGCTCACATGGTCCCCTGAGTCCCCCGAAAGCGGCTTCACCCCGGATAATCTCTCCATCCGCCTCTCTGTCGATGGTGCCGCTGTCACCTGGCATCCCGGCATGGACGATCCGGAGAACCTGCAGGGCACCACCCGCACTCTGGACGGCGCCCTCGGCGCAAAAACCCGCGAGCCCATCGGCCAGGGTCTCATCTCCCGCACCGGGTGGGCGCTGGTTGACGACTCCACCCGTCCGCTCTTCGATTCATCCGATTTCCGCTTCCTCGATGGCGAGCGCAGTCCGTGGCCCTGGGTCATGGAGCGTCCCGCTGGCGAGAGCCCCGGCAAATATGTCGACTGGTATTTCTTTGGCTACGGTCACGACTACCGCGGAGCCCTCGGCGACTACGTAAGTGTCGCGGGCCGCATTCCGCTGCCGCCGCGTTTCGCCTTCGGCTCCTGGTGGTCCCGCTACTGGTCCTACAGCGATCAGGAAGTAGACGAACTGGTGCAGGGTTTTCACGAGAATTCGACGCCGCTGGATGTGGCGGTCATCGACATGGACTGGCACATTAATCGCGAGCAACTCCAGGCGATGGGCGCAACCGATCAGGCCGGCCAGTCGCTCGGCTGGACTGGCTACACGTGGAACAAGCTTCTGTTTCCCGATCCAAACGCTTTTCTCGCGAAGCTCCACAACGAGGGTCTGAAAGTCACGCTGAACCTGCATCCCGCTTCCGGCATTCAGCCTTGGGAGCAGTCCTACCCCGCCATGGCGAAGGCCATGGGCATCGATCCGTCAACGAAGCAATACGTTCCCTTCGACCCCACCAATAAGCTTTGGGCAACGAACTACTTCAATCTCGTGTTGCATCCGCTGGAAAAGCAGGGCATCGACTTCTGGTGGCTGGATTGGCAGCAACAGCCAACCACCAACCTGCCGAATGTGAATCCAACCTGGTGGCTCAACTACCTTCACTTCACCGATCAGCAGCGTCAGGGCAAGCGTCCGCTGCTCTTCCATCGCTGGGGCGGACTGGGCAACCATCGCTACCAGATCGGCTTCTCCGGCGACACGATTTCCGTCTGGCCCTCGCTCGCCTTTCAGCCCTGGTTTACCGCCACCGCCGCCAATGTCGGTTACGCCTACTGGAGTCACGATATCGGCGGCCACATGCCCGGCGTGGTGAACCCGGAACTCTACACCCGCTGGGTACAGTTCGGCGCTTTCAGTCCCATTCTGCGCACCCACACCACCAAGAACCCCGACTCCGAACGCCGCGTCTGGGCCTACCCCGAACCATACTCCGCGATTCTGCGCGCAACCTGGCAGCTTCGCTATGCGCTTCAGCCCTACCTCTACACCGAGGCGCGCCGCACTTACGACACCGGTGTTGCTTTCCTCCATCCTCTCTACTACGACTGGCCGGAGTCCGACGCCGCCTACACCAGCAAAGGCGAGTACATCTTCGGCAGCCAGATGCTGGCCGCGCCTGTCACCGAGCCCGTGGATGCGGTGAGCGGGCTTGCCTCTGAAAAAATCTGGCTTCCCGAAGGCGACTGGTTCGAGTGGCCCACCGGCAAGCACTTCACCGGCCCCATCGCCATCGACCGCAGCTTCTCCATCGATCAGATTCCGGTCTATCTGCGTGCGGGCGCTATCGTCCCCATGCAGCCTGCGATGCTTTACACGGGTGAAAAACCAGTCGATCCGCTGATTGTCACCGTGTGGCCGCTCGCGCCTGGCTCGACTTCGAGCTATTCCCTCTACGAGGACTCCGGCGTCTCGGTCCAGTATCAGCGCGGCGTCTTTGCACGCACTCCGATCCGCGCGACCCAGATAAAAGACACGCTGCGCGTCGAGATCGGCCCCGCGGAAGGCCATTTTCCCGGCATGTTGCAAAATCGCCGCTACGAGCTGCATCTGCCCGCTGACTGGCCGCCAGCCTCCGTGACCGTGAACGGCAAGCCCCTGCCCCAGTCGCAGCCCGGCCAACTCGCCGCCCAAACAAGCTGGACCTTCGTCGGCAATACGCTCACTACCGTGATCCCCACTCCCGCCTTCAGCACTGCGGCGCGTGTCACCATCGAAGTCCACCGCGCGTCCGGTCTCGTTGCCCGCCGTGGCGAGCTCGATGGCTTTGCCGGTGCGATGACCCGCCTGCGCGGAGCCTACGACGCTATGCAGCAGACCTGGCCGGTGGCTGTCCCGCCCGACCCTCTGATCGACGCGATGCAAACCGGCGACCGGCTCGGCTACGCCCTGGAGCGCGCCGTCGAGGAGATTGCCCACTTCCACGAAATCCTGCCGAAAGCGCAGTCCGCCGTCGCCACCGTTGGATCCGCCTTCAGCGAACGCCTCGACGACTTCGCAAAAAGGATGGCTGCCGATCCGCTCCGCCCCGCCGACTTGGAAGCCGCGAAGCAGAGCCGCTTAGCCGCCATGTCTCGAGCCACCCATCTGGTCGACGCTGCGTCGCCATCGCGGATTAACTAACGCCACGGCCCACCGCAGTCGATGCGCCCGGTCATCCAACGGCAATTCAACCATTGCGGCTTACTCAATCCCCACAAAAGAACTTCCTTCTATTCAGTCCGCAATCACGCCGGGCCATCCCGCTCAATTGCTTTTGTAACCATAGCTGACGGGCAGCCCCTCGATTCATCGTCCTGCAATCTCGACTCTGAATTACCGGGCGTGGACAATTGTTCATCCCTGGGTTCGCCGCGCCCGAATGCGCCACACTCCGCCAGACACCACGAAAGCAGCCGAGCCCTCTTCCGGTTCGACCTCCCGGATTCCCGCACCGCGCCGAAGGGTCCTGTCATTTACGGAAATCACCTGAAAGCCTTTCGGGATAACCAGCGTGGCCGTCGCGCCGGTGGGGATTCCCAGTGTCATGCGCAGGCCATCCCGGTTCACATACCACGAGCTGTCGATCTTCCCCAACCGGGAACGGTAGCTTGCCGTGACATGCTCTATATTTCCCACGATAGAAGGATGGATCATGATTCGTTGATCCACGTCGCGGCTGAGGTCGAAATCGATGCCCGCCAGCCCTCTATAGAACCACTCCTCCGCATGCCCGAGCATGAAGTGATTCTGCGACGAATTCGGATCGGCATCCCACGCCTCAGTCAGGGTGGTTGCCCCACGCGCGAGCTGATAGCCATAACTCGGATTACCAGTACGCGACAACATGTCATAGAGAACGTCCGACCGATTCCCCTCCGTGAGCGCCTGAACCACGTAGTGAAATCCGATATCCCCGGCGGTCACCCGATTATCATGCTCTTTTATGTCTGAGATAAGTTTTGCAAGTACTCCCGCGCGATGCGGTTCGGGCACGAGACCGGCAACTAAAGGCAGCGCGTTCGCCGTCTGGCTTCCGGAATCGTAGACGTCTGCACTCGGATGAAAGAAGCGTGCGTTGAATGCGTCTTTAACCTGGCGCGCCGCTTCCGTGTATCGTGCGGCGTTCGCTGCGCGGCCGAGGACGGTCGCGATGCTCGCCATTGTCTTCAGATCCTGATAAAAGATGGCGCTTGCCGTTACACCTTTCGCGGTTAGTTGAGACTCTCCCGGCGGCCGTGGCCCTATGTCGTACCAGTCGCCCAGCCCATACTCGAGAAGATGATTGTCTGAACGGCTTTCGAGATAGGCCGCGTAGCGTTGCATCGACTCGTAGTGATCGCGGAGCGGTCCGGCGTCGCCATAGAACTGATATGCCTTCCATGGACTGAGGATGACCGCCGAGCCCCACTCCGGCGAATCGCGGAATCCTCCGGCGAATACTGTGAACTCCGGCGCAATATCCGGCACCAGCCCGTCCGGTTGCTGCGCATCCTGGATGTCGTCCGCTATCTTCGCGTAAAGCGCGTCGAGATCGTAGTTATACATGAGCGCCGGAGCGGCAAGATGAGTCTGCTCGAGCCAGCCAAGCTTCTCTCGGTGCGGGCAGTCCGTCAGAACGCTCATCATATTGCTGAGCATGGCCCGATCGATCAGCGTATGAATCCGGTTCAGTAACTCGTCGGAGGAAGAGAATTGCCCGTCGACCTGCACAGCGTCGTGCAGAAACCGCCCGGCCAGCTTGTCCACCACGACCGGCTGCCGCCCCCCGGTCTCCACCTGCACATAGCGAAATCCGTAGTAACTGAATGCCGGATGCCACTTCTCCCGCGCGCCACCCTTCAACACATAAGTAAATGAGTTTCTTGAGTCGGGAAACGCGTTGGCGCTTCGCTGCGTGACAAAACCGCCGGAGTCGAGTAGCTCTCCGGCCAGCAACGTGACGGCCGCACCTGCCTTTCCGGTAACTTCGATTTCCGGCCAGCCCGCAAAGTTCTCTCCGAGGTCGTAGACGGCTGTGCCGGGCCGTGGATGGGTCACCTTGACCGGTTCGTATCGGTCAATCTGCCGGATTTGAGGAATTCTTTCGGGAACGAGCTGGCCGGATGGCCCCGGCACGACCGCGACCTGGGCCCACTTCTCATCGTTGAAGCCCGGCCGGTCCCAGCCCGGCTGTTCGAGACGCGCGTCGTAGTCCTCGCCGCCATAGATGGAATCGAAAGTGATCGGCCCGGGGGCGGCCTTCCAGCTGCCATCGCTGGTAAGAGTCATCGCTCTGCCAGTCGATAACTCCACATCGAGCTGGGCAATCAACTTCAGAGTTTCAGGGGGGCCACTGAACTTCGTGTAGCGTCCTTTGGTCGCTACGACGCTATACATCCCATTGCCGAGCATCACCCCGATGGCATTCGGCCCGCGCCTGAGCAACCGCGTGACGTCGTAGCTGTTGTAGTAGACCCGCTTTCTATAATCGCTCCACGCCGGATTCAGTACGCTATCGGTGACATCGCGTCCATTAATATAAGTCTCGTATTGCCCAAGCCCCGAGATACGCAGCGTGGCGCGCCGCAATGGCTCCGCAATTGTGAACTCACGCCTGAAGATGGGCAGGGCTCCGGCGCCGCGTTCCACCTGCCCCGGCCGCGCCGTCCATCCCGCCTGGGGTGGAACCGCAATCCATCGAGCCGCCCAGTCCACGTGCTCTTCCAGCTGGGCGGCGTGAAGGCCGGTCGGGTAACGGGCAACGAGCATGCTTGTGCAAACCATGAACGCGAAAGCGCACTCTGCGCATTGGTTTCGGGCTCTCATCCAGAACCGCGTCGGCGCTGCGGGGATCAGCGGCACGAACGTCGGAAACAGTCCTGAAGCGCCGGGGTTCTTATCCCTTGTCATTCGCCGCTCATTTAGAGTACGTTACCGGTAACGCCCGATTCTATCCCCGCGAGAGGTGAAGCCATGGTCAATCCCACCGCAGTGGCCCACGACGGTCTGACCATTGAAGAGGACTGGAGCGGCTTCGTCGCCGGCCGTTATCGCGAAGGTAAGTCTCAGGCTGAATTTCGCAATTACGACGCTGCCGTCGTCCCGGCAGTTGCGCAGTTCTACAAAATCAATCATGAGCTGCAGACGCTCGATTTCGTGCTGGGGAAGGAGAAGGAGTACCTGGCGCTGAAAAAGGGCAAGATGAGCATATGGGAGGCTGCTGAGTTCCTCAATACGCTCGTCGACGACAGCGATCCGGATACCGATCTCACCCAAATTGAGCACCTGCTCCAGACGTCGGAGGCGATTCGCAAAGACGGGCACCCGCGCTGGATGGTGCTCACCGGGTTCATTCATGACCTGGGCAAGGTGCTGTGCCTCTATGGTGAGCCGCAATGGGCGGTGGTTGGGGATACCTTCCCGGTAGGCTGCGCGTACTCCGGCAAGGTTGTTTTCCCGGAATACTTCGCCTCTAATCCGGATTTCAAGATTGCCGAGTATCAGACCGAGTATGGAATCTACGAACCCAACTGTGGCCTCAGCAATGTCCACATGTCCTGGGGGCACGATACCTACATCGGTCACGTGGTCAGGGACTATTTGCCGGAACCCGCTCTCTACATGCTCCGCTATCACTCCTTCTACTCCTGGCATCAGCAGGGGGCTTACCGTCATTTGACCTCGGAACACGATCGGGAAATGCTGTCGTGGGTCAAGCTCTTCAATCCCTACGACCTCTATTCCAAAGGTGCAGCCAAGCCGAACGTGAGGGATCTGAAACCTTACTACGATGATCTGATCGCTGAGTTTTTCCCCGCCAAGCTTGACTGGTAGGCAAGCGATCTGTTTGTCTGGCCTTCACCGTTTCTTCTCAATCGCAAACAATCGCAGCAATCCCTGGCAGACGTCTCAATCTGCCTCGATCCGGTGTTCTTATCCCTCCCGTCGACCTGTCCAGAGACTCATGGCGGCCTGTGGAGACAGACGAAGATGTTTGTGAGCCCCCAGGGCGCAACGGATCCCGGCGGCAGCAACGGTGGCAGTCTTAAGGAAGTTTCTGCGATTCATGAGAGAAAAAACTTAATTCCAGGTCGGTACCCTCGGCCTGCGTCCCTCGACTGATCACATACGGAGTTATGGCGGACAGGTCCAGGCCGCCACTTTTGGGGACATTATATGCAAGTACGGATTGGGCAATGGAAGCCGCAGGCAAATCTGCGCCAGACGCCCTCGCGGCATCCATCACCAGATCCATGTCTTTGCTCATCAGCCGTAGCGGAAATTCCGGAGAGTAGTCACCGTCCTTGATCTTCCGGAGTTTCCCCGCCATCGCCGGAGCAACTACCGCGGTCTTCGACAGGACATCGAGCAAAACATTCCGATCGATATGAAGATGCTCCCCAAGCGAAACCGCCTCTGCGATTGCCTGCATATCGACGCCGAGCAGAAGATTGACGACGAGCTTCATCTGAACGCCGGAAGATCCGGGACCTATCAGGAACCACTGCTTCGCTAAGGATTCGAAAATCGGGACACATTGCTCAAAGGTCTCCTTGTCGCCGCCGGCAAGCAATGTAATCGTTCCCGCGTCGACCGCTGGCGTCGAACCAGAGATGGCCACATCGAGGAAGCTTATGCCCCTCGTGCCGGCCTCCTGATGCAGGTTGCGCGATAGCTCGGGCGAGATGGTGCTCATCTCGAGAATGATGGTTCCCTGCTTTGCCGCGGAAAAGACGCCGCCCTTGTCGAGGTATACAGACCGCACGGCGGCATCATTGGCCAGGGAGGAAAGAATCACATCCGAATTAGCTGCGAGCTCCGCCACCGACGATGCAATGGCGATCCCTTCGTTACTTATCTCAGCTGCCGGTTGCGGACTGCGATTCCACGCGCGAACATTCCACCTGCCAGTATGGAGGCGCCGCGCGAGCCGGCTTCCCATGAGTCCAAGGCCAACGAAGCCAACTTTTGCCACAAGTCGATTCACTTTTGTTGCCGGCATGTGAATGAGCTCCCGCAAAGACTGTGAGAATCGATTCGTCTCCTCAAGCACTTTTCCTCGTGATCATAGCCTCGCGAATCGCGGCAACCAGCTCATCGAAGTCAAACGATCCGTTGTGACGATGCCCGTTGATGAAAAATGTTGGTGTTCCGTTCACTCCGCTTCGAATCCCCCCGGTGAAGTCGGCACGCACACGGGCTTCGAACGTTTTCTGCTCTAACGCCTCATGCAGGGCGGTGGTGGATAGCTTCAGCTCTTTGGTGAGTTCCAGGAATAGTGCTTCGCCCAAACGCTCCTGATTTTCAAATAACCCCCCGTGCATCTCCCAGAACTTGCCTTGCGCCCCGGCAAACTCCGCCACTTCGGCTGCTGCTTCCGCATGGGGGTGCATTTGGCTCAGGGGAAAATTGCGAAACACAAACCGCAGCCGTTCTCCGAAATGCTTCTGAACCTGGTGGACGATGGGGTAGGCTCGTCCGCAATGCGGACACTCATAGTCGCCGTACTCCACCAGAGTCACTTCCGCGTCTTCAGGACCCTGGCCGTGATCTTCGACCGTAACTGGCGCTTTCAATATCGCCATAGACTCCTCCTATTCTGGTAAATCCTCAAGCGCTTCCAGGATGCCATCCGCGCCCGGATTAACAGCAATCGGCGAGCAATAGCTCCACGAGATCGACCCGTTTTTGTCGATAATGAACAGGGCGCGCTCGCAAACCCCATCGGCAGCGCGATAGGCGCCGTATTGTCGGGCAACTGCGCCCTTCGGCTCAAAATCGGCCAGCAGCGGGAAATGCAGATGCCGGGCCTCCGCAAATGCTCTGTGGCACCAGGCGCCATCCACTGACACTCCCAGCAGTTCTGCTCCAAACTTCTGAAATTCCGGGAGCACTTCGTTGTACAGTGCCATCTGGTCCCCACACACGGGGCTCCAGTCTGCGGGATAAAACGCCAGGATCACCGGACGTCCCAGAAAGTCGCTCAAAGTCACGGTCTGATCGGGAGTCGCGTGCAAGGTGAAATTCGGGGCCACCGTCCCGGCGGGAACTACCCCGCCGCTGTGAGTAATATTGCTCGCACCGCTCTGTGCCATTGCCTCTGTGCTCCCTTCGGATGCTGAACCAACCATCTCCTGTCCGAAGAATAACCCTGGTGTTCGGCCCAGGCAAAGTGCTTGCTCCTCGGCGGTGTGCGTCTTTCAGACCCGAAGCAAACCGCCAATGTTCATTTACCATTCTTTCTGCGAGGAATCTCATGTCATCGCTTCGGGAGTTTCGCTGCGAAATTTGCGGCACCATCACCAATAGCCCGCTTCATTGGTTTGTGATCCGCTGTGGGGAGTCTGAGCTGACGGTGCTCCGATGGAAGGCGGAAGTGGCGGATGCTGCTGATGCGCGGCATTTGTGCGGCGAAGCACACGCTCAGATCTACATCAGCCGCTGGTTCGATTCAGTGTGTTCGCCTCCAAAGCCCGACTTCATAAGAAGGCCTGCCCCCGATTCGGGTTGAAGCATCGGGAACCAGGTGCCGCGTCCGTATAGCGGCGCAGTTTCATCGCATTGCCTCCCCTCTTTATTCGGTTTCCGGGTCCAGGATCAAATCGATGGCGCACGTCATCCGCCGCCACCGCCCTGCCGCCGCCGCCAGTTCCCGGCGGCCCTTAGCGGTCAGCCGGTAGTACTTCGCCTTCCGGTTGTTCTCGCTCACGCCCCACTCCGAATCCAGCCAGCCCCGGTCTTCCAGCCGGTGCAGCGCCGGATACAGCGAGTCCTGCTCCACTTCCAGCTCGTTCTCCGATCTCTGTTCGATCGCCTGCGCGATCCTGTGCCCGTGCGCCGGTCCCAGCACCAGCGTGCGCAGGATCAGCATGTCCAGCGTTCCCTGCAGAACCTCCCCCGCATCGGGCGGCCTTTTCAAAACCATGAGCACGCCTCCTCCACTCGAATGGCTATGGGAAGAGGGCGGTATTCGACGCGTTCCGCTCGAACTGTTGATGGCCATCGCGCTTTTCGTGAGCACAATGGCGATTGGCAAGCCCGTCACCCCCTGTGGAAACCTGTCAAGCCCCCACCCCAAAATCCAAAGTAATAAAGCAACATTCCAAGCTACTTACAAGCCAACCAACGCAAAGAAAGTTGGCAGTTTTATCCTCCAACCTTGATATTCTAAGAATAGAGAGTAAAAACAAAAAAAGGCCGCCTGCGCGGCCTTTTCCTTTTCCCGGGAGGATGTCCCTCTATGCGCTCTGCGTCTCTGTGGTAAGTCGTCCTGCGGCAGGTTTTTTCAGGGTTTGGACTATGTTGTCACAAGCCAAATCCAATGATTTCATTCCGATTCCAAAAACCAACCGGCTTTTCTATTTCCATAAAGGAGTTACCGCCGCCTATGCCACGTTTCTGCACCGCAACCCATGATGGAGAACCCTGCATCGCGCGCGCTCTCCCCGGTCAGAGTTTCTGCTATGGTCACCATCCCAACCCGCCCGCCTTCCGCCAGTGCGAATACTTCAACCGCTTCGGTCAGCAGTGCCGCGCCACCGCGCTGCGCGCCCACAACCACTGCTTCACCCACAGCCCGCGCAACCTGCGCGCCGTGCGCGACCCGATCCCCCTGGTCCCCCGCACCAGGCGCCAAAAGGCCGCCGCAAGATGGTTTACCTGCAGCAACTTGCCACAGCTGAAAACAGCCCTCCCGGAAGACCCGCAATGCCAGTAACATGCCACAGCCCCACCCCCCAGGGTGGGTGCCCCCCCGGCCTTGACATCCTCCACTCAATCCCGCCATCATGGTTCCCCAGCCTCCAGCACGCAGGCTGGTCCTGCTGTCCCTTCCGAGGACGCCCAGTTACTGTTGCGCATCGGCGCCGGCCGAATTACCCGCAACTAACGTCAACTCACAGTGTTCGCACCGTGAACCTGACCCACCCAGGAGGCCTTCCCATGAAGGGCAAGACTATCTCTCTGCTCACCCTGCTGCTCGCCGCGCCGCTCTCGAGCTACGCCGCCGAGCAGTTGATCCCAGCCGGTTCTCTCATCTCCTGCACGCTCTCGGAACCCAAACTCTCCTCGAAAACCGCTGCCATCGGCGATCCGGTCCTCTGCCAGCTCGGTCACGCCGAGCGCTACGGCCGCTCCGTGCTGCCCTATGACAGCTACCTCGTCGGCCGCTTCGAAGACTCCAAAGATCCAGGCCACTTCGTCGGCAAAGGCTGGATGGAACTCCGCTTCGATCGCATGGTTATCGAGCCGGACACCGTCATTCCCGTCGATGCCAAGGTCGTCGACGTCCCCGGCTATAACGTCGACCGCTACGGCCGCATCCTCGGCAAAG
>CAZSWI010000054.1:14230-18394 GCA_964610635.1 uncultured Acidobacterium sp. | reverse complement strand
AGGCCGAGGAGCAGGCCGATGCCGAAGAGGGAGGGCGCGTAGTAGATGGCGTTGCCGAGGCCGACCGCGCCGATGGCGTCAGGACCGAGGCGGCCGACCATGATGAGGTCGACGATGGTCATGGTCATCCAGCCGAGTTCGGAAAGGACGACGGGGATGGCGAGGGTGAGCAGGGCGCGGAGCTCTTCGCCGATGCGCGTGGGGTGCTGGTGCTGCTCAAAAATTTCGACTGCGGGGACCTGATTTTCGGAGATGGGAAATTCAGACGACGGGGGTTCGGTCGACTGGATTTCGGGATCCTGCATTTGGCCCTCGGAGGACATGGGATGGGTCATTGTAGCCGGGGCGCGGAGAGAGGGAACGCGTGGTAGATTTGAGGTAACGCAGTCGTGCCTGCAGCGTGTGGCGCGGCGCATCCGCAAGGGCGCGGAGAGATGGCCGAGTGGCTGAAGGCGCACGCTTGGAAAGCGTGTATACCGCAAGGTATCCAGGGTTCGAATCCCTGTCTCTCCGCCAGTGACTCTTCCGACGACATCCAATAGCCCGTTCTTTCCTGCGCCAGAGCCACGCGTCTGGCCCGGCACGCCGATGCTGCCTTAGCCCCCACGACAGCCGCCACGTAATCGTTGTGCTCATCAACTCCCGTTTCTCCAAATGGTATGGCCCGGCCATCCTTCAAGGAGTTTCTCGGTGGGCCTTACCTGTTCGCGCCTGAAGTCACGAGCTGCGTGAAGAAGGCACGCTGGTGGTTCGGCCTTTGGGAACACTGTGGTCACTCCCAATGCAGTTACGAGAGCGCAGGCAAAGCAGTACCTATTGAGGAAGCGCTCTGAACAGGCATTCTCTATCGTTTTGACACACAAAGAATAAAAACAGGTAGGTTGTGCGTTTCAGAACGAGAGGGCTCCCCTTGAAAGTCCGGTTTTGCCTTGAACTGGCGGCTTGCATTTCATTCCTGTCTTTGGTTCAGGCGCATGCACAGCAGCCGATCCAGACACTGCATGCCCACGTGCCCGCCGCAGTATCGAGCGGGAAGGCAAAGAGGGTCGGCGAGCTGCCACCCACGCAACGCCTGAATGTATCGATTGTACTGGCGCCGCACAACCAGGCCGAACTGACGAGCCTGTTGGGTCAACTTTACGATGGAAATAGTCCCTCTTACCACCAGTTTCTGAGTGTCGCGCAGTTCACTGAACAGTTCTCCCCTTCAGCGGAAGACTACAAGGCCGCTACCGATTTCGCGCGTGCCCACGGACTCACAGTCACCGGCGCACCGGCGAATCGAATGGTTGTGCCGATCAGCGGGTCCGTCGCGCAAATCGAAGACGCATTCCATGTGAAGATAGGTGTTTATCAGCATCCCTCGGAGCCACGGACTTTCTTCTCGAGTGACCGCGAACCTTCGCTCGATCTAGCCGCGCCGGTGGCACACATCGCCGGTCTCAACAACTTCTCGATTCCGAAACCGAGTGTGAGGCAATCTACGGCGACTCAGGGAGTTGTGACGCCGCAGGCTACGGGAGCGGGACCGGGCGGCGCTTACCTCGGCAGCGATATGCGAGCCGCCTACTACGGTGGCACTGCGCTGACTGGCATTGGTGAGACAGTAGGATTAGTGGAGTTCGACGGCTATAGCCTGAGCGATGTGAATCTGACGTTCAGTAATTCAGGCCAGTCTTATTCTGTGCCCATCGATAATGTGCTGCTCGATGGCGCGACGGGGGCGGCCTGTCAGCTCATCCCGTCCGACTGCAGCGATGCGGAACAGGTGCTCGACATTGCCCAGTCCATCTGGATGGCGCCTCAGCTAAGTCAGGTGCGCGTCTACATAGGCGCTAACGATCCAGACATACTCAATGCTATCGCCACGGACAATCTTGCCAAGCAGGTAAGTATTTCGTGGACCTGGCTGCCCGACGATCCCTATACAGATGACATTTTCTTTGAGGAGATGGCGGCACAGGGCCAGAGTGTCTTTGCTGCATCGGGAGACTATGGGGAATTCGATCCTCTGATCAACAATTTCTACCCCGCCGAGGATGCATGGGTGACTGCGGTGGGAGGGACAGATCTGGTCACCACGGGAGCAGGTGGCGCATGGAGTTCGGAAACAGCGTGGAGTAACAGCGGCGGGGGAATCAGCCCGGATGGAATTCCTTTGCCCAGCTGGCAGGATGGCATAGCCAACGCTTCCAATGGCGGCTCAACCACGCTGCGTAATGTGCCCGACGTGGCGATGGAGGCAAATACCGATAATTACGACTGCAACCTGGGTAGCTGCGCGGGGACCTGGGGAGGCACCAGCTTTGCAGCGCCGCGGTGGGCCGGCTTTATGGCGCTGGCAAATGAACAGGCTTTGAATGCAGGAAATCCCCCTGTGGGTTTTGCCAACCCATCGCTCTATTCCATCGGGCAGAGTGCCAGTTACGGCAGCGAGCTTCACGATATCACCAGCGGAAACAATGACAATGAGCAAGGCTGCTGCGGTCAGCCTTTCTATAATGCAGTCGCGGGATTCGATCTGGTAACAGGATGGGGCAGTCCGGCCGGGCAGAGCCTGATCAACAGCCTGGCGCCGGCGTCAGCACCCGGATTTCAGCTGTCTGCATCGACCAAGAGTCTTTATGTTAGTCCGGGGAGCTCCGGCACGACGACTATCACGTTAAAGGATCAGGGTGGATTTACCGGCAGCGTGGAACTCTCGGTGACCGGCTTACCCAACGGCGTGACTGCATCATGGGGCAGCAATCCAACATCCACGACGAGCGTGCTTAAACTGGCAGTTGGCAGTTCCGCGGTCCGAGGATCGTACCTGCTCACAATCACGGGGACATCCGGGTCCGTGGTCGCAACCGCCTCTGTAGCGCTGGAAGTCAACGCGCCGGGCTTCAGCATCGCGGCTTCCCCCGCGACCCTCGGTCTTCAACCGGGGCAGTCAATATCGACGACCGTCACAGTGACCGATTACGAGGGATTCAGCGGCAACGTTAATCTGGCTGTCGCATCAGCACTGCCGGCTGGTGTAACTGCTGCATGGACTCCTGACCCGACCACGGGATCGAGTATTCTGACGCTAACCGCGAGCAGTTCCGCTCCGCCCAGCAATCGCACCATGGTGACGATCGAGGGGTACTCCGGCACGCAGACTGCGAGCAACACGGTTGCGCTGAACATGGGCGTCCCTGCATTCCAGCTGGGAATTTCCCCCATGCCGGTCAATATCGTTCGAGGCAGCTCCACGACATCCACTGTCACCGTGCTTCCGATTGGCGCATTCTCCGGTTCTGTCACGCTTTCGGCGCCTGAGTTACCCGCGGGAGTAACAGCGACTTTTAATCCGGTGACGACAACCGGAACCAGTACACTCACGATGACCGCCAGCGGCTCCGCGACCCTGGGAACTTCTCCCGTCGAGATATCAGCGTCCGCGGTGAGTTGCTGCACTAATTACGCGACGACATTCAGTCAGACTGTAACGACGTCGCCGACATTCAATCTCAGCGCAGCCAGCGTCAGCCTCAACGTCACCCAGGGAGGAACCGTTAAAGACACTATTATGGTGAATCCCCTTAGCGGTTTCACGGGAAGCGTGACTTTGGGCGCGACCAACCTTTGTTGCGGCATCAGCGCGTCGTTTGGTACCAATCCGGCCACCGGCAGCAGCGTGCTCACAATCTCCGCCGCAGCCAACGCCGTCGTTGGCGGGCAGAACCTGATCTTCATAACAGGTACATCCGGTAGTCAAACCTCGCAAATCGTTCTGGAAGTAACAGTCAACCCGCCGCCCGGATTTACGCTTAGTCCATCGGCGGCATCGGCAAGTGTGGTCTCGGGATCCTCAGTTACCGATAAGATCAGCGTGACGCCACAGACTGGATTCAGTGGTAGCGTGACTTTGGCGGTAACTTCGCCGTTGCCCGGTGGCGTCACTGCTTCGTTCGGAACGAACCCGACAACGGGAAGCAGCGTACTGACGTTGCTAGCCGGCAGCTCTGCCGTTCCGGGAAGCTACACCGTCGTGGTTGCCGGCACATCGAGCGGCTCGACCGCGACTACAAGTTTAGTGCTCAATGTCGAAGATCCGGTGAGCACCGGCACAGTCCTTTCAATCAGCCCCACAGGTACTCTGACTGCTGGCGCGGCCTATACGCTGACGGCCACGGT
>CAZSWI010000054.1:0-14130 GCA_964610635.1 uncultured Acidobacterium sp. | reverse complement strand
ACCGGCGAGCGGGACGGTTATACCTACCGGCAATGTGATTTTTACAATCGGTTCCTCCGCCCAGAACTTGCCGCTCAACGCGTCCGGCGTGGCTACCTACACAGGCACGACAACGACGGCAGGTAGTATGGTCGTGTCAGCAGCCTACCAGGGATCGGCTGAATTCTCTCCCAGCAGTTCTAACTCATTGAATGAGGCAATCGTTGCGCCCACACCAGTCAATCCTTATATACAGGATGTGCAGTCGAATGGGGGCGTGTGGCAGAACACCGCCAGTCTCACGGTGAACTACGGCGACACAGTGAATCTCGGTCCGTGGCCGGTGAGCGGCGGATCCTGGTTTTGGACAGGGCCCAACGGGTTCACTTCCACTTCGCGGGCCCTTTATGGGATTCCCCTGAATTCGGCTACCAATCTATTCACGGCCACTTATACCAATCCCGCGGGGGCCACGAGCACGCTGACATTTGCGATCGCGATTGCTTCGACGCCGATGGTTCCATATCTTCAGGTGAACGGAGGAGCCTGGCAAAACGCTGCTGGCGCCACGGTAAACTACAATGACACGGTGAATCTGGCTCCATGGCCGACCAGCGGCGGTACATGGAGCTGGACCGGTCCAAATAACTTCACGGCCAGCACGCGGGCCGTTTATGGCATTGCTCTGCCTGCAGGGTCGAATACCTACACGGCGACCTACACCAATCAGGCCGGAGTCACGAGCACCCAGGCCTTTGTTATCACCGTCAACTCCACTCCGATCGCTCCTTATGTCCAGGTGGATAATGGACCCTGGCAAAATGCCGCCGGCGTCGCGGTAAACTACAACGACACCGTGAATCTGGCTCCGTGGCCGAGCAGCGGCGGCACATGGAGCTGGACCGGTCCCAATGGCTTCACGGCCAACACGCGGGAAATTACCAGCGTTGCGCTGCCCTCCGGCACGAATACTTACACGGCGACTTACACCAATCAGGTCGGTGTTCGCAGCTCCCAGGCGTTTATCATTACGGTCAACGCCACTCCGATCGCTCCTTATCTCCAGGTGGACAATGGACCCTGGCAAAATACCGCCGGCGTCGCGGTAAACTACAACGACACGGTGAATCTGGCTCCGTGGCCGAGCAGCGGCGGCACATGGAGCTGGAGCGGTCCCAATGGCTTCACGGCGAACACGCGCGAAATTACCAGCGTTGCGCTGCCCTTCGGCACCAATACCTACACGGCGAGCTACACCAATCAGGCTGGAGTCACCAGCACCCAGGCGTTTATAATCACCGTGAATTCCACTCCGATTACTCCGTATGTCGAGGTCGACGGAGGACCCTGGCAGAACGCCGCTACTGTCACGGTGAACTTCACGGACACGGTGAATCTGGCTCCTTGGCCGAGCAGCGGCGGCACATGGAGCTGGACTGGCCCCAATGGCTTCACGGCCAACACGCGGGCCATCAATGGCATTGCTCTGCCTGCAGGATCGAATACCTACACGGCGACCTACACCAATCAGGCTGGAGTCACCAGCACCCAGGCGTTTATAATCACCGTGAATTCCACTCCGATTACTCCGTATGTCGAGGTCGACGGAGGACCCTGGCAGAACGCCGCTACTGTCACGGTGAACTTCACGGACACGGTGAATCTGGCTCCTTGGCCGAGCAGCGGCGGCACATGGAGCTGGACTGGCCCCAATGGCTTCACGGCCAACACGCGGGCCATCAATGGCATTGCTCTGCCTGCAGGATCGAATACCTACACGGCGACCTACACCAATCAGGCAGGAGTTACCAGCACCCAGGCGTTTATAATCACCGTCAATTCCACTCCGATCGCGCCGTATCTCGAGGTGAACGGAGGGGCCTGGCAGAGTGTCTCCAGTGTCACGGTGAGTGCAGGCAGCTCGGTCACTCTGGCTCCGTGGCCACAAAGCGGCGGTTCCTGGCTCTGGGCCGGACCCAATGGGTTCGCGTCGACTTCGCGGGCGATTTCCGGTATTCCGCTCAGTACGGGTACCAACACTTATGTCGCGAATTACACCAATCCGGCCGGAGTCACGAGCGTAGAGACCTTTACGATTACAGTTAACTAGACGCAGATCGGTCGTTTGGACGGCCGTGGAACGCCGCGATTTGCCACGTGCATCCAGCCAATTCCCGGTGAAGCGACTGCGAAAGCGGTAGACGGGCAAGCTCGTATGGTTCCGCGTGCATTTCGGCGTGCAGCACTGTGAACCTCGGTGGTATGACTGTTGCAGGCTTCTATGCCTCACAGTGAGGACCTCGTGACGAAGGTTTCTGCCCGCTTCAATCTGATCTGGATTGTGTTAGTCACTCTTGCTCCGTGCATTTGCGCCCATGCGCAATGGGCTCCCATGGCAACGGATTCCGACGCAGCGTCCCGGATTGCGTGGTGGCGCGAGGCGAAGTTCGGTCTGTTCATGCATTGGGGTCTTTATTCGATCCCCGGCCGCGGCGAATGGGTGCAATGGGAGGAGCAGATTCCGGTCAATGAGTATGCGAGGCTGGCCGATCAGTTTCATCCCGATAAATTCGACCCCGATGCCTGGGCCGCTATAGCGAAGGCGGCGGGGATGAAATACACGGTGCTTGTTTCGCGGCATCACGACGGGTTCGCGTTGTTTGACGATGCGGGCAGTAACTTTACGTCGGTGAAAACAGCGGCTCACGAAGACTTTGTGGCGGCCTATGTGAAGGCGGTTCGCAAGGCAGGGCTGCGTGTTGGGCTCTATTATTCGCCGCTGGACTGGCGATTCCCGGGATTCTTCTTTCCGCAACTCTATGAGCCGAACGCCATTGAGATGCGCGAGCAATATCATCGGCAGCTCAACGAACTGGCATCTGACTACGGGAAGCTCGACATCCTGTGGTTCGACGGCGGCGGGGGCGACTGGCTTGGATTTGGCGGGGTCAATTTCAAGGGACATTGGCAGGCGCGACCGCGAGAGGAGCGCTACACCGGAAGCTTTTCGTGGCAGGATGAAGAGGCGGTCGACAACCTGAGGAAAATGCAGCCGTCGGTCATCATCAACGACCGCACCGATGCGCCGGCGGATTTTCGATCGCGCGAAGGCGACCACGCGATGGGCGATTTCGATAACCAGCATCCATGGGAGCTTTGCACGACTCTGACTTATGGAGCGTGGGGCTATGAGCCTGACGCGAAGATCAAGCCGCTGGACTATATCGTTCGCCTGCTGGTTGGAGCAGTGGGGCGTGACGGGAATTTTCTGCTCAATGTGGGTCCGCGGCCGGATGGACAGATTGAGCCGGCGCAGGCGCAGCGTCTGCGCGAGGTGGGCGATTGGCTGAGGCTATACGGCCAGAGCATTTATGCGACGCGCGGCGGACCGTACCTGCCTGGGGATTTTGGGGTGTCGACTTACCGTGACAAGACGATTTATCTGCACATCCTGGATCTTGCGGATGGCAAAAAGCTCCGGATGCCGCCGCTACCCGCAAAAGTGACGGGTTGTGCAATGCTGACCGGAGGGACCGCGACCTGCTCGCAAACCGTTGCGGGTGTCGACATTATGTTGACCGGAAATCCGGATACGGTGGATACGATTGTGTCTTTGTCGCTGGATTCGCCAGCGGCGGAAATCGCGCCGATTCCGACAGCAGTGACTTCGAAGGCAGGGGACGGAAAAGCCAACGGGGGCACGTGAGCAAAAATTCCGCTTGCATCGCACAAACAACTGTAGTAGAAAATACGACATTCGTAGGAGGCGCGGTTTTGCCTGCTCCAAAATTGTCGAAACTCGAGTTTCAGATCATGGAGACTCTGTGGGCTCGCGGCGAATTGTCGATTCGAGAGATACAGGAGTCGTTTCCGGCGAGGCAAATGCCCGCCTATACCACCATCCAGACAACGGTCTACCGGATGGAGATAAAAAATATAGTTCGGCGGGTGAAGAAAGTCGGGAACTTCCACGTCTTTGCAGCAGTAGTCTCCCGTGACGCTGCGCAGAGGCGGATACTGGACGATGTGCTGGGGTATTTTGGCGGGCAGAGCCAGCCGGTGATGGCGCACCTGATCGAATCCGGCAAGCTTTCTATCGACGATATTAAGGACGCGGAACGGACGCTGAAGAAGCTGGCAGGAAAGGGGGAGAACGGATGATTTCTCCAGCACCCTGGGCGGCAACCTGGTCCGAAGTGTGGCACTGGCCCTGGACGGGGGCGCCGATCAATCAGCTGGCCAGTCACCTGTGGCAGTCGACGATCTTTGCGCTCGCCGCATGGGTGCTGGCGCTTGCTCTCCGGCGGAATCAGGCCCGCGCGCGATACCGCCTGTGGTTGCTGGCTTCGGTAAAGTTTCTTGTTCCGTTTTCGATCTTTGTGACGGCCGGCGAGCAGATCCAGTTACGAGTGGGCACAACCACCACGCAGCCGGGGCTTTCGAGCCTTGTCGAAAACATGGCGCAGCCGTTTCTCGTGAGCTCATCGGGTTCGTCGACAAGCTATGGCGGGTCGTTGGCTGGTGGTCCGATGGCTTCGACGGCGACGGCCCATCACTTCACGGAGCGCGTTCCACTATTGCCGATTGGCGTTTGGGCGTGCGGCGCATTTCTGTTGCTGGTTCGATGGGCCCGGAGCTGGTGGCTGCTTCGTTGTGCAGCGCGCGCGGCGACGCCGATCAGGACGCTGGGTGAAGTGCCCGTGCTGGTGACGAACACCAGCGTCGAGCCCGGGATATTTGGCGTTGTGCGGCCCGTGTTGTTGCTGCCCCGGGGCATCACCGAGCGGCTGAGCGATTCCCAGCTGGATGCGATTCTTGCTCACGAACTATGTCACGTGCGGCGACACGACAATCTAACGGCGGCAATACAGATGGTGGTTGAGGTGCTGTTCTGGTTTCATCCCGCGGTGTGGTGGATTCGCGCGAAATTACTGGAAGAGCGCGAGCGGGCGTGCGACGAGGCGGTGCTTGCGTCCAGCCGCGAAGCTGTGGTGTATGCGGAAGGCATTCTGAACGTGTGTAAGTTCTATGTGGAGGCGCCCATGAACTGTGCATCCGGAGTAACTGGATCGGATTTGAAGAAGCGGATCGCGCGCATTATGACGGAGCATGTGACGCGCAAACTGGATTTGCCGCGCAAGGTAATGCTGGCGGTCGCCGGGGTGTTGGCGGTTGGGCTGCCGGTGATGTTTGGATTTGTCCATGCCGCCGCAGCGCAGGCCCAGCCTGCGGAGCAGAAAAAAGGGATTGAGGGAACCTGGCAGGGGACGCTGCACGTTCCCAATCACGATCTGCGCACGGTGCTGAAGATTACGAAGACGCCGGCGGGTGCTCTGAGCGCGATGTTCTACAGCATCGATCAGGGGGGGCAGGGAATCCCGACAACCTCGATCAGCTTCGACGGCGGCGTGCTGAAGTACGGAATTCAGTTTATCGACCTCACTTATGAGGGCAAATTGTCGGCCGACGGTAATTCGATTACGGGAAGCTCGATGCAGGGCGCCAACTCGTTGCCGCTGGTCTTCGAGCGGGCGACGCCAGATACGGAGTGGGCGATCCCGGAGCCGCCGGCGAAGATTCCCCCGATGGCGGCCGATGCCAATCCGAGCTTTGAAGTGGCGACGATCAAGCCGACGAATCCGGATGAGCAGCGCAAGGTTATCACCGTTCGCGGGCGCGAGCTGGTCGTCGTTAACTTCACACTGAACGATCTGATCAAGTTTGCGTACGACGTGCAGGAGAAGCAGATAGTAGGTGGTCCCGACTGGGTGGGGTCGGATAAGTTCGACGTGAATGCGCAACCCGATGTGCCAGGCATGCCGAACGAGCAACAGATGAAGACGATGATCCAGAAGATGCTGGCGGATCGTTTTCAGTTCAAGTTCCATCCCGATAAGAAGGAGATGTCGGCGTACGTACTGACGGTGGGCAAGGACGGACCTAAGATGACGAAGAACACGGATGATCCGAACGGATTGCCGGGGCTGTTCTTCGGTCCTCTGGGTGTGCTGCACGTGCGGAACGCGACGATGGCGAATTTCACGAGCCTGATGCAGGCAACGGTTCTGGATCGGCCGGTGGTGGACCAGACGGGGCTCGATGGGAGATGGGATTTCATCCTGAAGTGGACGCCGGATGAGTCTCAATTTGCAGGCATGGGCATAAAAGTGCCGCCCCCGAGCGATGCCGCGGACGCGCCGCCGCCTTTATTCACGGCTATCCAGGAGCAGCTCGATCTTAAGCTGGAAGCTGAAAAGACGGCGGTTGGTGTGCTGGCGATCGATCATGTGGATCATCCTTCGCCGAACTAACTGACTATATGGAGTGGCGAAGAATATGCCGGCTTCGTCTTCTGCATTTGTTGTGCGGGCTCGCGCTGCTGCTCGCCTCCTTCGCGGCGTGGGCGACGGAGTATCACGGGCAGGTGTTTTACCAGGGTATTCCGGTGCCGGGCGCCACGGTCACAGTGAGCCAGGGCTCGAAGCAGTTCACGACTGTCACCGACGAGCAGGGATTGTATGAATTCCCCGACCTGACGGATGGCGCCTGGAAGATTGAGATTGCGATGCGCGGCTTTGCGCCCCTGAAGGGCGATGTAACCGTCGCGCCGAATACTGCGCAGGGCGCGTGGGAGTTGAAGCTGCTTGACCTCGAGCAGATGTTGGCTGAGACAAAAAGCGGCAAGCCGCAAAATGAGCCGCAGCTTGCGCAACGGAATCAGGAGGCGAAAAAGGAAGAGAAGCCGCAGCAGGAAGGTTCAGCGGCCAACATGCCCCCGCCTGAAGACTCCGACGAGAAATCCGCCGATGGGCTGCTGATCAACGGGACCTCGAATAACGCGAACACCTCGAAGTTCTCGCTGTCGCCGTCGTTCGGCAATCACCGGCCTGGGACCAAGGGGCTATATACCGGTGGGTTCGTTGCGGTAGTCGATAATTCCGTATTCGATGCGCGGCCGTATTCGCTAACCGGGTTTCAGATTCCGAGAGATCAGTACAGCCGGGTAACGATGGGAGCCACGCTGGGCGGTCCGCTGATCATTCCGCGCCTCTTTTATCACGGGCCCAACTTCTTTCTGGCGTATCAATGGACGCGGAACAGCGATGCGGCTACTGATCCGGGCCTGGTGCCGGACACGGCAGAGAGAGGTGGAGACCTTTCGGGCTTGCTGAATCCGCTGGGTCAGCCGGTGACGATTTACAACCCGGCCACGGGGGCGCCGTTTACCGGGAGCATTCCGGTGAGCCCGCAGGCGCAGGCGCTGCTGAATCTTTATCCACTACCGAACTTAGCCGGCAATGCACGCTATAACTACGAAGCCGAGGTGCTGAACAACACGCACGCCGATGCTCTGCAATCGCGGCTGGACAAGACACTCGGACGCCGAGACCAGGTGTACGGCAAGTTTGGCTTCGAAAGCACGCGCGGCGACGGCGCGAACATCTTCAATTTTCGTGATAACACTGACACGCTCGGGCTGAACGCCCAGGCTGACTGGGCGCATCAGTTTCATCACCAGATTTTTGCAGTTTTTGGTTATCAGTTCACGCGGCTGCGGACCGAGGTCACGCCACAGTTCGAGGGTCGCGAAAACATTTCGGGTGAGGCCGGTATCACGGGTAACGATCAGAATCCGCAGAACTGGGGACCGCCGTCTCTGGTGTTTTCGAGCGGCATTGCCGGGCTTGCCGACGGCAACAGCGCTTTCAACCGCAACCGGACGGATGCTGTCTCGCTGAAAGCCGACACCACGCGGCGACGGCACACGGTGACGTTTGGCGGCGACTTCCGGCGCGAGGAGTTCAACGAATTCACCGAGCAGAACCCGCGAGGGAGCTTTGTATTTACGGGTGCGGCAACGGAAGCGCCGGGCAGCTCCGGCAGCGAGGTTGCCACGACTGGCTCCGATCTGGCGGATTTTCTGCTGGGCATTCCGGATGCGAGTCAGCTGGCCTACGGCAATCCTGAAAAATATTTCCGCACTCCCGCTTACGATGCTTACGTCATGGACAACTTCCGGGTAAGGCCGACGTTCACGATTAACGCGGGTATCCGTTGGGAATATGGAGCGCCGATCACCGAGTTATTCGGGCGCATGGTCAACCTTGATATCGCGCCTGGATTTACGGCTGCTGCGCCGGTGCTGGCCGGCAATCCGACGGGTCTGGTTACCGGGACAAAGTATCCCAGCTCGCTGGTACGTCCCGACTATCGCGGATGGGAGCCGCGGATCGGGATGTCGTGGCGGCCGATTCCCGGGTCGACGCTGGTGGTGAAGGGCGGCTACGGGATTTACGACGATACTTCGGTCTACTTGTCGAGCGCCGAAGCCATGGCGCAGCAGGCGCCGCTTTCGACCAGTGTGAACGTAGCTAACAGCAGCACGTGTCCGCTCACGCTGGCTGACGGATTTCGTGACTGCGCGGGGACAACAGCGGACACTTATGCTGTCGATCCGAATCTGCGAGTGGGTTACGCGCAGGATTGGCAGTTATCCGCGCAGCAGGACCTGCCCGGAGCGCTGGTGATCACCGCTACTTATCTCGGAATCAAGGGCACGCGAGGCGCGCAGGAATTTCTGCCGAACACTTATCCCCTGGGTGGCGTTAATCCCTATGCGGGACTGCCGGTGGGGTTTGTCTATCGGACCTCGAACGGGAATTCGACACGGCAGGCTGGAGAGTTGCAGTTGCGGCGGCGGCTCCGGAGTGGGCTGACGGCGACGCTGGATTACACATGGGCGAAGGCTCTCGATGACGATTCGCAAATTGGGGCGCTGGGACATGTAACTACCACTGAGGCCACTGCCTCGCCCAGCGACACAGCGAACAATCAACCGGCTGCGGCGACCATTGCGCAAGACTGGCTCAATCTGCCGGGCGAGCGTGGGCTATCAACCTTCGACCAGCGCAATTTGCTGAAGGCGTCGTTTCAATACACGACGGGCATGGGGCTTGGAGGCGAAACGCTGCTGGGCGGCTGGCGAGGAAAGTTCCTCAAGGAATGGACCGTGCTGACGCAGATCACGGCGGGCAGTGGAATGCCGGAGAATCCCATCGTTCTGGCGGACGTGCCGGGCACGGGCTACACCAACATTATTCGTCCGGACGCGACAGGTGCGCCGCTTTACAAGGCTCCCGCGGGATACTATCTGAATCCGGCAGCATTCACGGCGCCGCCGGCGGGGCAATGGGGGACAGCACGGCGCAATTCCATCACGGGGCCGGATCAGTTCAGCCTCGACAGCGCGATGGCGCGGACTTTTCGAGTGCGCACGAGGTGGAATCTCGACGCGCGGGTGGAGGCGAAGAACGTGCTGAACCATGCGGCGTGGACGGCCTGGAATACCACGGTCGACAACACGCTCTTCGGATTGCCTGCGGCGGCGAACCCGATGCGGAGCCTTCAGATTGCCGGGAGGCTGAGGTTCTAGCGATGCGACGGATCGGAACAGTTTCGCTCCAGGCAATTTTCGCGGCGATGGCCGTGGCGAGCGTCTCCGCGCCGGCGCAGCAGACGGGCACCAATGAGATGTCCGGGCAGAACGGGACTTTCACACTCACCGTCAACTCGCAGCTGGTGATCGAGGCGGTGGTTGTGAAGGATAAGCAGGGCAACGTTGTTCCCGGCTTAACGGCCAAAGATTTCACGGTGGTCGAAGATGGCCAGCCGCAGACCATCAAAATCTTCGAGCATCAGGCTCTGTCGACGGCTGCGACTCCGCTGCCGGTTACGCCTCGCGACGACGAGCAGATCACGCTCTATAAGACACTCACACGGACACAAATTGCGCCGGAGAGCCCAGGCAAGCCGCAGTACAGCGATCGTCGGCTGCTGGCGCTCTATTTCGATATGACGGCGATGCCGCCCGACGATCAGCTGCGCGCTCTGGGCGCGGCGGAGAAATTTGTTCGCACACAGATGACCGCCGCGGATCTGGTCGCGATCATGCGCTACGAGGGAGGGTCGGTCGATGTCGTGCAGGACTTTACGGGAGATCGCAACCGCCTGCTCAGCATTCTGGAGACAATGATCGTCGGCGAAGGGCAGGGGTCGGTTGAGTCGATCGACGACGCAAGCAGTGCGGACACCGGCGCGGCCTTTGGGCAAGACGACAGCGAGTTCAACATCTTTAATAACGATCGGCAGCTCTCGGCATTGCAGACGGCGGCGAAGATGCTGGGTTCGCTCAGCGAGAAGAAGTCGCTGATTTATTTCGCGAGTGGGATGCGGCTGCACGGCCTCGACAACCTTGCCCAGTTGCACGCCACAGTGGACGCGGCGGTGCGGGCGGGTGTTTCCTTCTGGCCGGTCGATGCGCGGGGGCTGGTGGCGGGTGCGCCTTTGGGCGATGCGAGCCAGGGTTCGCCGGGCAACGGAGGGATGTATTCGGGCGCGGCGGCAGAAGCGGTCACCGCTCAGTTCCAGCAGTCGCAGGACACGATGTACTCGCTGGGCGCGGATACCGGGGGCAAATCGCTGTTCGACAACAACGACCTGACTCGCGGGATCGTGCAGGCCCAGCGCGCGATCGAGGATTACTACATCGTCGGCTATTACACGACAAACACCGCGCAGAATGGGCGCTTCCGCCGCGTTAAGATCGCGGTCGACTCCCCGCTTGCCGACAAACTGGACTACCGCGAGGGTTACTACGCCAACAAGACATTCAACAAATTTACTGAGGCCGATAAGGAGCGCCAGCTTGAAGACGCGCTGATGCTCGGCGATCCGGTGACGGATCTCACGATTGCGATGGAGATCGACTACTTTCAGCTGAATCGCGCCGAGTATTACGTGCCGATCGTTGTGAAGATCCCAGGCCGCGAACTGGCGCTGGCCAAAAAATTCGGGGCCGAGCACACCCTTATCGACTTTGTGTGTGAGGTCAAGGACCAGAACAGCGGGATGACGATGAGCAACGTGCGCGACTTTGTGAACATCAAGCTGAGCGACGCGACCGCGGCGGAGCTGGGGCATCGGCCGGTCGAATACGATTCCGGGTTTACGTTATTCCCTGGCAAGTACACCATCAAGTTCCTCGCGCGCGATGATGAGACGGGCCGGATCGGAACCTTTCAGACGACGTTCGTCATTCCCGATCTGAATAAAGTCACGAAGCGTCTGGCTATCAGCTCGGTGGTGCTCAGCAGCCAGCGGGTGAATCTCAACGATGCGCTCTACACCGCGAGTCGCGGTAAGGAGCAGGCGAAGGACGACGCGGCCAATCCTTTGGTTCAGGAAGGGCAGAAGCTGATTCCCAGCGTCACGCGGGTTTTCAGCAGGGATCGTCAGCTGTACGTTTACCTGCAGGCCTATCGGAAGGATTCGGCTGCAGGGGCGGGGGACATGGCGCCTGCAGTAACGGCCAACAACAGTGCCGCTCCGCTCTTCGCTTATGTGAGTCTCTACGGTAACCAGGCGCTAGCTCTCGAATCCCCGGCCATCGCGGTCACGGCGCAGCCGGCAACACGGCTGGGCGTGGTGCCGCTTAGCTTCCACATTGGATTGGCAACACTTAACCCCGGCCGGTATCAGTGCCAGGTCACGGTGCTCGACCCTGCAGGCCATCGCGCCGCCTTCTGGCAGGGGTCGATTCTTCTCGTACCGTAACGGGACAAATCGGACGAGTCAGCGCCGCGATTACCGCCTGTTTTGCAATAGCTTAACCTGCGTGGTTCAAGAGAGGTACCAGCCGCGCTGAAAGTTGTATAGCGGGGGCTCCCACCCCCGCCGATTATTGACAGATGGAGCGAAGCGGCGCTACGGGAATCCGCATGGCCGCCATGCTTGTAACAGCGCTCGGCGCCGCGATCGGCTGCACGACGCTGGGGCAGTGGTCTTTTCTCGTGCGGCACAATTCGATCGAGCAGGTTCGGGAGCTGCCGGTGGATTCCATCGTTCACCTGGTGGTTGTCGTTATTTATGCGGACGAACCTCGCGGGCAATTCTGGATCGAGGATAAGACAGGCGCGCTCCCGATTGCGCTGAGCCCCGCCCAGAATCCTGGGTGGCCCGGGATTCACGTCGGCGACACGATGTCGATCGAGGCGAGAAAGCAAAGCAATATTCATCCAGCCGGCGCGCCCAGAAGCATCGAGTTGGGACACAGCGCGGGGCCATCCGCGCTTCCATCGCAGCGTACTTCGGCCAGTGCGGCGAGGATCGAGAGCAATCGCGTGCCGGGGTTGTCGATCACAGATGCGGCGCCCGAAGTCAAATTGGAAGTTGTGAAGTACGAGCGCAATTATCTGCACTGGCTCACGGTGGCTCTTCTTGCAGTCATGTCGCTGATGCTTTGGCTGCTGTTGCTGATCCGGCGGATTCGCCTGCAGGCGAAGGCGCTGAGCAAGGCGTCGGAGACGACGCACGCCATCACCGACCTGTCGACCGAAGTGCAGCGGGTGACCCAGGAAGCAAACTTCAACGCGGAGATTTCGGTGCGGGGAGTGGCGGAAGTCGCGCCGCTGGCGGAGGGGTTCAACGCGATGCTGGCTGAACTCCAGAAGCGGGACCGAGCCAGAAGGGAAGCCGAATCGAGGCTGCAGCATATGGCGCTGGTCGACGAGCTGACCGGGTTACCGAACCGGAGACTACTTTCGGATCGGCTGTCGCAGTGCCTGGCCCGAGCACGCCGCGACCAGAGGATGATTGCCCTGTTATGCGTGGATGTGGACGGGTTCAAGCTGGTGAATGACAGCTTTGGGCACAGCACCGGAGACGCGCTTCTGGCCCAGGTGGCGCAGCGGCTCAAAGCGCGCTTTCGTCAGTCTGACACGCTGGCCCGCATTGGCGGTGACGAGTTTGCCCTGATTCTGGACCACGTGGAGAGCAGGGACGATGCGCAGAGAGGAGCCGAGAGCCTGCAGGATTTGCTGAAACCGCCGTTTCAGATCAACGGACAGACTGTGCGGGTGAGCGCGTGTATCGGGATCGCGATCTTCCCGGACGGAAACGAGGGCGCGCAGCTGCTGCAGCAGGCGGATTGCGCGATGTTCGCCGCCAAGCGAAGCGGGAAAGGGAGCGTCGTCCATTTTGGCGACGATCTGGGAAGCGCAGCCCGCGAACGTCTGACGCTTGAAGGCGAGCTCCAGGATGCTCTTGCCAAGGGAGAGATCTCCGTTCATTACCAGCCTGAATTCGAGCTGGGCAATTATTCGATCGTGCGCTTCGAGGCGCTCGCGCGCTGGACCCATCCGAGGCTGGGCCAGATTGTGCCGCTGAGTTTTATCCCCATCGCCGAAGAGAGCGGGCTGATTCTTCCGCTGGGAGCCCACATCATGGAGCGGGCTTGCACGCATGCGGCTACCTGGCAGGACATCGCGCGCCGCCCGGTGCAGGCAGCGGTCAACGTATCGAGTGTTCAATTTGCCCGGGACTCATTTTTCGAAGAGGTTGCCGATGTTCTGCATCGCACCGGGCTGCAACCGAATCTGCTGCAGATTGAAATCACCGAGTCTGCGACGGTCTCCGGGGTCGAGCGAACGGCGGAAACGATGCGGCGTCTGAAGCGAATGGGTGTCAGCGTGGCGGTGGACGATTTCGGCACCGGCTATTCGTGCCTGAGCTATCTGCCGAAGCTTCCGTTCGATGCGTTGAAGCTCGATCGCTCGTTTCTGCACGAACTCATGGTGAGGCGAGAAACCAAAGATTTTGTTCATTCCATCCTTACCATGGCCAACAATCTGCGCATGAAAGTGATCGTCGAAGGAATTGAAAAGAGAGAGCAACTCAGTTTGGTTAAGACCATGGGCATCAACGAAGCGCAGGGATTTCTCCTGGGCCGAGCTTCGGCTGATCCTGTGGGAGTGCTGCGCGGAAACGAGGCTGCGGCCCCACGGGAAAATCGAGTAAGCGAAATGGAAACCGAGCCGGTACTGTAGGCGGCTGTGGCGCGACAGCAATTTGGTATGGCTGCGGGAATGGTGACGCCGGGAAGACTCGAAGTTGAGGCGCTTTGCGGGCGTCCGAGCCCGCAGCCGAAATCCTGAGCGCCAGCGAAGGATCTCCTGCTCAACTTGAGGCGTTTGCGGGCGTCCGAACCCGCAGCCGAAATCCTGAGCGCCGGCGAAGGATCTCCTGCTCAACTTGAGGCGTTTGCGGGCGTCCGAGCCCGCAGCCGAAATCCTGAGCGCCAGCGAAGGATCTCCT